>NZ_BAABAQ010000008.1:0-387254 GCF_039537505.1 Streptosporangium oxazolinicum | reverse complement strand
CCAGCGTTCGTCCTGAGCCAGGATCAAACTCTCCAAACAATGCTTGAACAGTCCTACCCAGCTGAAACCACCCACCACCCAAAGAAGGGGCGGGTGTCATCAACCAAAGGAATCCATCCCCCACCCCAAACAGGGTGGTAGGACGGGGTTGTGCTTCATGCACTGGCTTTTAACACACTGTTGAGTTCTCAAGAAACGGACGCGTACACCATCACCCAGACCCGGCCAACCAGCCGAGTAGAACTCCGGGGCGTTCGTTTTATTTTGTTCTGTTCTTTCGTTGTGCCTTTATTCTTTCAGGCCCGCTTTTTCGTGTCAAACCGGCTTGTTTTGATCCGGTTGATTCGATCTGGCTGGTCCTGCTGGAATTCAGGCGGCTCCGTTTCCAGAGCAACCCCTCAAACTTACCAGCCTCCGAGCGGCTCTGCGAACCGATCTTCGAGACCGTTGGTTTCAAAGGGATTACCGGCAAACACGACACAAGCCATACGGAAGTCACCGGAGTGATTGGAGTGGTTTGCGCCGGACCTTGCCGACGTCAAAAGATTAGCAGCCCCCACGGACCGCTCGAGACGTAACGACGAACCCCGCGACCGTATTCCCCAGACGGAGGAGCCCAGGCGAAGGAGCCCGGCCGGAGGAGCACAGACGGAGGAGCCCAAGGGAACGACACCGGCCAGGCGGGGCGAGCCCGCTGAGCGGGGGGATCCGAACAGGCGCCGGCGGAAACATAGACTCGGCCAGGTGAGCAGTCAGACGCCGCCGACGGCGAAGAAGGTTCCCAGCGAGCGCGTGCACCACGGGGACACCGTGGTCGATGAGTACGCGTGGCTGACGGTCAAGGACGACCCAGAGGTGGTCGCCTACCTGGAGGCGGAGAACGCCTACACGCAGGAGGCGACCGCCCACCTCAAGCCCCTGCAGGAGACGCTCTTCCAGGAGATCAAGGGACGCACCCTGGAGACCGACCTCTCGGTCCCCACCCGCAAGGGCGGCTGGTGGTACTACTCGCGGACGGAGGAGGGCAAGCAGTACGGCATCCAGTGCCGGGTCGCGGCGGACGGCGAGACGCCGCCCGAGTTGAAGGCCGGGGAGGCGCTTCCCGGCGAGGAGATCCTGCTCGACGGCAACGAGCTCGCCGGAGACTCCGACTTCTTCTCGATCGGCACCAGCTCGGTCAGCCCCGACGGCACTCTGCTGGCCTACTCCACCAACTTCACCGGCGACGAGCGCTTCACCCTGCGGGTGAAGAACCTCGCCACCGGCGAGACCCTCCCCGACGAGATCCCCGGCATCTTCTACGGCGGCGCCTGGTCCGCCGACGGCACGACGTTCTTCTACACCACGGTCGACGACGCCTGGCGGCCCAACCAGGTCCACCGGCACGCGATCGGGAGCCCGGCCGAGGACGACGTGCTCGTCCACGAGGAGTCCGACGAGCGGTTCTGGGTCGGCATCGGGCTCAGCCGCAGCGAGCGCTACCTCGTCCTCTCCGCCGGAAGCAAGATCACCAGCGAGGTGCGCCTCCTGGAGGCCGACAACCCCTCCGGTGAGTTCCGCGTCGCCAGGCCCCGGGAGACCGGCGTCGAGTACGGCGTCGACCACGCCGGTGACCACTTCCTGGTCCTGCACAACCGGAACGCGGAGAACTTCGAGCTGGCCACCGCGCCCCTCGACGACCCCGGCGACTGGACGCCGCTCATCGAGCACCGCGCCGACACCCGGCTGCTCGACGTCGACGCCTTCGAGGGCCACACCGTCGTGCACTTCCGCAGGGACGGCCTCACCGGCATCCGTATCCTGCCCCGTGACGGGGAGGCGTACGAGATCCCCTTCCCCGAGCCGATCTACGACGTGGCCCCGTCGGGCAACCCGGAGTTCGTCACGGGACGGCTGCGGCTCGGCTACACCAGCATGATCACTCCGCCGTCGGTCTACGACTACGACCTGAGTGCGGGCGAGCTGGTCCTGCTGAAGCAGAAGGTCGTGCTGGGCGGCTACGACCCGGCCGGCTACGAGCAGTTCCGCGAGTGGGCGACCGCCTCGGACGGCACCCGCGTCCCGATCTCGATCGTGGTCAGGAAGGGCACGGAGCGGCCCGCCCCCACCGTGCTGTACGGCTACGGAAGCTACGAGATCTCGATCGACCCGTCGTTCTCCGTCGCGAGGCTCAGCCTGCTCGACCGGGGCTTCGTCTTCGCCGTCGCGCACGTCAGGGGCGGCGGTGAGATGGGCCGCCGCTGGTACGAGAACGGCAAGTTCCAGCGGAAGAAGAACACGTTCACCGACTTCGTCGCCGCCGCCGAGCACCTCTCCGCCACCGGCTGGTCGAGCGCGATCGTCGCCAGGGGCGGCTCCGCGGGCGGGCTGCTGATGGGCGCGGTCGCCAACCTCGCGCCGGAGACCTTCGCGGGCGTGGTGGCGGAGGTGCCGTTCGTGGACGCGCTGAACACGATCCTCGACCCGTCGCTGCCGCTGACCGTGATCGAATGGGACGAATGGGGCGACCCGCTGCACGATCCCGAGGTGTACGCGTACATGAAGTCGTACACGCCCTACGAGAACGTGGACGGCCGGGTCTACCCGCCGATCCTGGCGATCACCAGCCTGAACGACACCAGGGTTTTCTACCACGAGCCCGCCAAGTGGGTCGCGAAGCTCCGCGACGTCGCGAGCGGCGGGCCGTTCCTGCTCAAAACGGAGATGGGAGCAGGGCACGGCGGCCGTAGCGGCAGGTACGACTCCTGGCGCGAAGAGGCCTTCACCCTCTCCTGGATCCTCGACACGACGAAGGTGGCTCAGTGACGTATATCGCGGCGAACGACAGGTACGACGACCGTCAGCCGTACAACAGGGTCGGCAAGAGCGGGCTCAAGCTGCCCGCCGTCTCCCTGGGGCTCTGGCACAACTTCGGCGACGACAAGTCCTTCGAGGTCCAGCGGGACATCCTGCGCAGGGCCTTCGACCTGGGGGTGACCCACTTCGACCTCGCCAACAACTACGGCCCGCCGCCCGGGACCGCGGAGACCAACTTCGGGCGGCACTTCCGCCAGGACTTCGCCTCGTACCGCGACGAGCTGGTCATCTCCACCAAGGCGGGCTACGACATGTGGCCGGGCCCGTACGGCGAGTGGGGGTCGCGCAAGTACCTGCTGTCCAGCCTGGACCGGTCGCTGGAGCGGATGGGGATCGACTACGTCGACATCTTCTACAGCCACCGGTTCGACCCGGACACCCCGCTCGAGGAGACGATGGGCGCGCTGGACCACGCGGTCCGGTCGGGCAAGGCGCTGTACGCGGGCATCTCGTCCTACTCGCCCGAGCACACCAAGGAGGCCGCGCGGATCCTGCGGGAGATGGGCACGCCGCTGCTGATCCACCAGCCTTCGTACTCGATGCTGAACCGGTGGATCGAGGGTGGGCTGCTCGACGTCCTGGAGGAGGAGGGCGTGGGCTGCATCGCGTTCTCGCCGCTGGCGCAGGGCATGCTGACCGACCGCTACCTGAACGGGATCCCCGAGGGGTCGCGGGCCTCGCAGGGGCGCTTCCTCACCCCGGACATGCTCACCGACGAGGCGATGCGGCACATCCGCACCCTGAACGAGATCGCGGGCCGGCGCGGCCAGTCGCTGGCGCAGATGGCGCTGGCGTGGGCGCTGCGCGACAGGCGCGTCACCTCGGTGCTGATCGGCGCGAGCAGCGTCGGGCAGCTGGAGAACAGCCTCGCGGCGGTGGAGAACCTGTCGTTCGACGACGGGGAGCTGGACGCGATCGACAAGGACGCGGTCGACGCGGGCATCAACATCTGGGCCAGGTCCAGCGAGGCCTGACCCCACCCGTCCGTACGGAGGCCGCCGGTCCGGGTGACCGGCGGCCTCCGTCCGTGTGAAACCTTGAGGGTCAGAGCGCCTCGTGGCGCTGCAGGTACGTGAACGAGGCCCAGCCCGGCAGCACCGGCAGCCAGAAGGTGAGCAGCCGGAACAGCAGCACCGCCGAGGTGGCCTGCTCGGCGGACATGCCCGACAGGGTCAGGCCGGCCGTGAGGGAGACCTCGACGGCGCCGAGCCCGCCGGGGGTCGGGGCGGCCGAGCCGATGGCGTTGCCCGCGAGGAAGACGATGGCGACGGCGGCGAAGTTGATGGAGCCGCCGAAGGCGCGGACGCAGGCGTCCAGGCAGACCACGAAGGACAGGGTGAGCAGCAGGGTGCCGCCGAAGCCCTCGACGATCTTCTTGGGCGACTGGAGGATGTCGAGCAGGCGCGGGATGACGCCGGAGAACAGCGACCGGAGCCGCGCGGTGATCATGCGGCGCAGGCGCGGCACGCTCACGATGACCAGGATCAGCACGGCCACGGCGAGCAGCGTGATCACCAGGGTGCGCGACGGGGTGAACGACGAGGCGGTGTTGGAACCGGTGATGTAGGCGAACAGCAGCAGCAGCGCGATGTGGAAGGCCAGTCCGATGAGCTGCGAGGCGCCCACGCTGGCCACCGCCTGCCCCGGGGGGACACCGCGTTTCTGCAGGTAACGGGTGTTGATCGCGACCCCGCTCACCGCGGCGGGCGCGACGAGCTTGACGAACGACCCGGCGAACTGGACGAGCACCGTACGGCCGAGGGGCAGTTTCTCCGGTACGAAGCCCATCAGCATGAGGGCGGCGGCGACGTAGCTCAACGTCGCGGCGACCAGCGCCACCCCGGTCCAGCTCCACTTGGCCGACGTGATCATGTTGAGGTTGATCTGGGTCAGGTAGTAAACCAGGAAGTACGCGGCGAACGCGGTGCCGATGATGGTGATCAGGGTCCGGGGGCGGAAGCGCTCCAGGCGCACCTCCTCGGCCTCGGCCCTCGGCTTGAGCTCGACGATCCGATCGCGGATCTCGGTGAGCAGCTCCTTGTCCTTGGTGAGCGCGGCCCTGGTCTCGCGGGTGAGAGCGATCCGCTGGAGCAGGGGGAGCGCGTCGGCGAGCACTCCGGCCCCCGCCACGGCCGCGGCGGCGTCGACCGCCCGCTGTGCGCCGACGCGCAGGCTGAGGTAGGTGAGCAGCTGGGCGATGTCGAGGCGGAGCAGCAGGTCACCGGCGGCTATCTCGCCGCTGCGGGCGTCCATCAGGATCACCCGGCCCTCGCCGTCGACGTGGATGCTGTCGCCGGTCAGCCGCCGGTGGGCGAGCCGCTGGACCTGCAGCAGCAGGACCTGCTCCCAGATCTGGGCGAGCAGGTTGTCGTCGATCTCCTTGTCGGGGATGTTGTCGAGCGCGCGGGTGGGGGTGTGCTCGTAGGCGAGCAGCGCGGCCTCGGTGCCGATCTCGCTGGTGCCGACGAGCCTGGGGGTGCTCGCTCCGGCCGCCTGCGCGGCGTACGCCATGAGGGCCTCGCGCTCCAGCTCGGCGCGGAGCGAGCGGATGGCCTTTCGGCGGGTCTCGGAGTTGAGGCGGATGCGCCGCCAGAGGCGGTAGAGGACCCCGGCGACCTGGCGGTCACGGTCGAGGACGGTGACGTCGAGGCGGCTGCCGTCCTTGAGGCCGACGGCGTAGCGGCGGCTGCTCTGGTGGTCGTCGTCGAGCCTGCGAGCCCTGACGGGGACGAAGCCCAGCTTGCGGAGCGCCACGATGATCGCGCTGCCCGGGGGGCGGGTGTTGGGGCTGCCCACGCCGTACAGGGTGGCGTAGCCGACGGCGAGCCCGACGAGGATGGAGACGACGATGCCGAGGATGGTCGCGGCGAGCCCGGCGAACAGGGCGACGGCGTTGAGCGCGACCGCGCTCCACAGGGCCGCCCGCCAGGTGGGACGGCGGGATATCCGCACCGCGGTGACGTAGGCGATGATCGGGGTGAGCAGGGTGTTGACCGGCTCGACCCCGGCCCGTCCGCCGGTCAGCAGGACCCGCAGGTCCTCGGGCCCCGCGTTGAGGATCCACTCGCCGAGCACGAAGGAGAACACCATCGCGGCGATGGCCGCGAAGAGCCCCTCGGCCACCCTGAGGCCGTCGCGGTGGAGCACCCGCTCGATGGCGAAGGCGACGGGCACGCCGAGCATCGCCGACGCGCTCAGCACCCCGGCCAGCCCGCTGAGCAGGAACGGCGCCCGGCTGGTGCCGTCGGCGACGTCGCCCTCCAGGCCGTTCAGGGTCTTCTTGGCGACGAGGGCGAGCAGGACCACGGCCGTGAGCGCGAGCAGGGTCGCCAGGAACCTCAGCAGGTCGGAGGGGCGGCGGATCCGCTGCGGGAGCAGCGGCTCGACGACGTGCACGGCGAGATCGTCGTCCGTCGTCGGCCGGGTGCCGTCGACGGACGCCGTTTCGTCCAGTTCCCCGATTTTCGTCACCGCCTGCGATTCTGCACGTTTCGCATTACAGGTGCGTCACCGATCTTCTCCTTCAGTGTCCACAATCAGAGTCATGCGTATCTCAGTGGCCTCCGACAGTCTTGACGGTGTGGCTTCCATCTTGGTCTCCGAAATCGAAAAACGAGGTCACACGGTGATACCGCACGGTGCCGTGGCCGACGAGCGGGCCGATTGGGCGTGGTGCTGCGCGCGTGCCGCCGGGGATGTGGCCTCGGGATCGGCCGACCAGGCGATCGTGTGCTGCTGGACCGGGACGGGCGCGTCGATCGCGGCGAACAAGGTGCCCGGCGTGCGGGCGGCGCTGTGCGCGGACGCGGCCACGGCGGACGGGGCACGTCGCTGGAACGACGCCAACGTGCTGGCGATCAGCCTCCGGTTGACCTCCGCTCCCCTGCTCGGGGAGATCCTCGACGCCTGGTTCGCCGGAAGCCCGAGCCTCGACGAGGGGGACCAGGCGAACATAGCGTACCTGTCACAGATGGAGAATTGACCATTCTACCTGCGGAAACAATCAATTTGATGGTGGACGGCCTGAAAGGCTGAACATCATGTTCCGTCACCCGCCCGTGCCCCGCCGTGTCACGTCCGAGGGGCGGGAAACCCCCTCCATCGCCCCCGGGAAGTTGATGGCCGCGATCACCGTGGTCTCGGTCGTGTCCCTGACCGCCGTGTCCGCCGCGTCCACCGTCCCGGCCGGCGCGGCACCGATTCGGGGAGAGGGCTCCGCGGTGGCGGCACCGGTTCGGGGAGAGGGCTTCGCGCCCGCCACGGTGGCGGCACCGGTTCGGGGAGGTGACGGCTCCGTGCCCGGCGCGACGTCCGCCGTTCCGGCCGGTGTGGCGCCGACCCCCGGGAACGGCTCGGAACCGCCGCCCGGGAGCCCTCTGCCGCCGGACGCGAAGACGTTCGGGTCGTCGGTCAGGCTCGCGGCCCTCAAAGGGCATCTGGAGAGGCTCCAGGCCATCGCCGACGCCAACGGCGGCAATCGGGCGGCGGCCACGCCGGGCTACGACGCCTCGTTGGCCTACGTAGCGAACAGGCTCCGCGACGCCGGATACCGGGTCACCGTGCAGGAGTTCAAGATCTCCTTCTTCCGCGAGACCACGCCCCCCGTGCTGGAGCGGAAACTGCCCTCGGTCAAGACGTACCGGCCCGGCACCGACTTCAGGACCATGACGTACTCCGGCTCGGGAAAGGTGACGGCTCCGGTGCAGGGGGTCGACCTGGTGCTGCCGTCGGAGAAGGCGCCGGAATCCACCTCGGGGTGTGAGGCGAGTGACTTCTCCACCTTCGTCCGGGGCAACATCGCGCTGATCCAGCGCGGCGCCTGCAGCTTCCAGGCCAAGGCGGAGCAGGCCGAGGCCGCCGGCGCGTCCGGTGTGATCATCTTCAACGACGGCCGGGCGGTCCAGGGAGCCGGGGACCGCAAGGGCCTGCTCGGCGGCTCGATCAACACCTCCGCCGTGCACATCCCGGTCGTCGGCACCGATTTCGCGACCGGTGAGGAGCTGGCGGCGCCGCGAACGACGGCGACGCTCGTCGTGGACGCCGAGAACGTCCCCGACCGCAGGACGCGCAACCTCATCGCCGAGAGCCGCTGGGGTGACCCGGACAGGGTCGTCATGCTCGGCGCCCACCTGGACAGCGTCGTGGCGGGCCCCGGCATCAACGACAACGGCTCGGGGACCGCGGGCCTCCTGGAGACGGCGCTGGCGGCGAAGTCGCTCCGGACGAAGAACAGGCTGCGCTTCGCCTTCTGGGGCGGCGAGGAGCTGGGCCTGCTCGGTTCGAAGTACTACGTGGCAGCCCTGCCCGCCGCGGAGCGGGAGAAGATCAAGGTTTACCTGAACTTCGACATGATCGCCTCGCCCAACTACGTGTTCGGGATCTACGACGGCGACTCGTCCGGTACGACCGTCGGCGCGACCCCGCCCGCCGGATCGGGGCAGATCGAGAAGCTCTTCCAGGCGTACTTCACGGCGGTGGGCGAGCCGTACCAGGACGCCGAGTTCAGCGGCCGGTCCGACTACGGCCCCTTCATCGCGGTCGGCATCCCCTCGGGCGGGCTGTTCACCGGCGCGGAGCGCATCAAGACCGCCGACGAGGCCGAGAGGTTCGGCGGCACCGCCGGGGTCGCGTACGACAGGTGCTACCACCAGGCGTGCGACACCACCGCCAACATCAACGACAGGGCGCTGGCGGTGAACAGCGGCGCGATCGCGACGGCGACGTTCGTCTACGCGTACGCCCGCGACCTCCCCAGGGATTCCACCGGCCCGGTGGATCCCCGGGGTCCCAGGAGCCCCGAGGGGCCCGGCAAGGGCGCCGTCGTCCCCGGCAGGACGGGAACCGGCGCGGGCGGCCTGGAACCCGGCCACGGCCACGCGCATGACCACGGGCACGGCCACGAGCACGGCGGCCTGCTCGGGTAACGCGGGGGCCGTACCACGTACAGGCGCGGGAAGAACGGGTGTGAGAGGGACGGTCGCGTGTGTCCCGGTCAGGGGGCGCGGCTACAGTCGGGACATGTCGTCAGGCGAACTGCGAGTGCTGGGGGCGTGCCCGCTGGACTGCCCCGACACCTGCTCCTGGGTGGTGACCGTCCAGGACGGTGATGCCGTCAAGATGCGCGGCAACCCGGACCATCCGTACACCCGGGGCGCGCTCTGCGTGAAGGTCAACCGCTACCTGGAGCACACCCGGGCGGCCGACCGCATCCTGCACCCGATGCGGCGGATCGGCCCGAAGGGGTCCGGCCGGTTCGAGCGGATCAGCTGGGACGAGGCCCTGGAGGAGATCTCCGTACGGCTGCGGGACATCGTCGACGAGCACGGCGGCGAGGCGATCTGGCCCTACCTGGGCACCGGCACGCTGGGATACGTCCAGGGGTCGGAGGGGATCGCCGGGAGGCGGTTCTGGAACGTCCTGGGGGCGTCGAGGCACTTCCTGAACATCTGCTCCTCGGCCGGGAACACCGGGCTGCGGCAGGTCTACGGCACACCCGGCGGCATGGACCCGGAGACGTTCGCCCTGTCCAGGCTCATCCTGCTGTGGGGGACGAACACGCTGACCACCGGCCACCACCTGTGGAAGTTCGTCCAGGACGCCCGCGCGGCCGGGGCGCACGTGGTGGCGATCGACCCGATCCGCACCCGCACCGCCGAGCAGGCCGACGAGCACCTGCCGATCAGGCCCGGCACCGACGCGGCCCTCGCCCTGGGGCTGATGAACGTCGTCCTCGCCGAGGGCGCCGAGGACCGCGACTACCTGGAGAACCACACGAGCGGCTGGGAGAACCTCCGCGAGGAGATCCTGCGCCACCCCCCGGCGCGGGTGGCGGAGATCACCGGGCTGCCCGAATCCGACATCCGGGCCCTGGGGACGCGCCTGGCGCGTACGCGGCCCACCGGCATCCGGGCCACCATGGGCGTGCAGCGGCACGCGGGCGGCGGCACCGCGATGCGCACGATCGCCGCCATCCCCGGCGTGACCGGCGACTGGCGCCACCCGGGCGGCGGGATCGCGTACTCCACCAGCGGGCACGTCCACCTGAACATCGACACCCGCGACGACCTGCTCCCCGGGCCGGTCCGCACGCTCACCATGACCCGGCTCGCCGACGAGCTGGACGAGTCGGTCAGGTGCCTGTGGGTGTACGCGGCCAACCCGATGGGTTCCACCTCCGGCCAGAACCGGGTCCGCGAGAGGCTGCTGCGCGAGGACCTGTTCACCGTCGTGATGGAGCAGTTCCCGACCGACACCGTCGACTACGCCGACATCGTCCTCCCCGCCACCATGCAGATCGAGCACGCCGACCTGCACGCGGGGTACGGGCACATGTACCTGCTGTGGAACGAGCCCGCCGTCGAGCCGCCGGGCGAGTGCCTGTCCACCACCGAGACGTTCCGCCGCCTGGCGCGGCACATGGGGCTCACCGAGCCGTCCCTGTACGACTCCGACCTGGAGCTGGCCGAGCAGCTGCTCACCTCGGGGCATCCCTCCCTGGAGGGGATCACGCTCGACCGGCTGCGCAAGGAGGGCTGGGTTCGTCTCAGCGTCCCCCAGCCGTTCGTGCCGTTCACCGACGGGTTCCCGACGCCCTCGGGCCGGATGGAGTTCGGCCCGGGACCGGCCTACGTCCCCTCGCACACGGCCTCGGCCGCGCCGGGGCCGTACCCGCTGGCGCTCATCACGCCCGCCTCCCACACCTTCCTCAACACCACCTTCGGCAACAACCCCGAGCTGCTGAAGCGCTCGAAGGGCCCGCGGATCCTGGTCAACCCCGAGGACGCCTCACGGAGGGGGCTGAGCGAGGGACAGCGGGCCCGGGTGTTCAACGACGACGGCGAGTTCGAGGCCGTGGTGGAGATCAGCGAGAAGGTACGGCCCGGCGTGGTCGCGTCCACCAAGGGACACTGGCGCAAGCTCAGCGCGGGGGGCGCGACGGCGAACGCCGTGGTGGCCGCCCGCGACGCCGACATGGGCCGGGGCGCCGTCTACCACGACAACCTCGTCGAACTCGCCCCGCTCGTGACCGGATAACCGTCGAACCCCGTCAACCCGTCGAACCCGGCGCGGGCGGCCTCGGCCGCGCGCCCGCCGGCCGTTCACCCCTGGAGATCATGACGAGGGCGGGCCGGTGACGAGCCCGCCCTCGTAGGCCGCGATGACGAGCTGGGCCCGGTCACGGGCAGGCAGTTTGGCCAGGAGACGGCTGATGTGGGTCTTGACCGTACCGACGGTGAGGTGAAGGTGCTCCGCGATCTCGGAGTTGGACATCCCCCTGCCGATGAGGGCGAGCACCTCGCGTTCGCGCTGGGTGATGTCGTCGAGGTCCCGCCGGGCCGGGGCGGGGCGGGGGCGCAGGAAGTCGGCGATGAGCCGGCGGGTGACGGTGGGCGCGAGCAGTGCCTCGCCGGAGGCGACGACCCGGATGGCGGTCAGGAGCTCGGTCGCCGTCGCGCTCTTGACGAGGAACCCGCTGGCACCGGCCCTGAGCGACGCGTACACATATTCGTCCTGGTCGAAGGTGGTGAGGATCAGGACGCGAACGCCGGCACCGGCCGGGTCGGCGCAGATACGCCTGGTCGCCTCGATGCCGTCCATGTCCGGCATCGACACGTCCATCAGGACGACGTCCGGCCGCCACCGGCGGGCCAGGAGCACGGCCTCGGCGCCGGTACCCGCCTCGCCCACGGTGGCCAGCCCCGGTGTGGTGTCGATGAGGACCTTGAGGCTGTCACGCAACAGAACCTGGTCCTCGGCGAGCAGGACCCGGATGGGCGGGGGCGGATCGTGCGGGGTGGCGTCGGCGGTCATGTCACGCCGCCGTTCGGGTCGTAGGGCAGTCGGGCCGCCACTCGGAAGCCTCCTTCCGGCCGGGATCCCGCGCTGAACGTGCCTCCGTACATCCTGGCCCGTTCGCGCATGCCGATCAGGCCGTGCCCGCCGTGGCCCGCTCGCGGCGGGCGGCCGTGGCGGGGGCCGTCGTCGACGACCTCGACCACGGCCTCCCGCCCGTCGACCTCCACGGTGACCGAGCAGCGGGTGGGCCCCGCGTGGGTGATGACGTTGGTCAGCGCCTGTTGCACGATCCGGTACACCGACACCGCGACCGCGGGAGGCAGCGCGGCGTCCTCGCGGACCGTCAGGTCCACCTCGACCCCGGCCGAGCGGGCGTCGGCGGCGAGTCCGGGCAGGCCCGCCACACCCGGGACGGGCAGGCGGGCCTCCTGCAGGTCGCCGTCGGAGCGCAGGAGGCCGAGCACCCGGTGGATCTCGGTGAGCGTGCTCCGGCTGGTCTGCTCGATGACGGCCAGCGCGGCGCGTACCTCCTGCGGGCGGGCGTCGGCGACATGGTTGGCCACGGTGGCCTTGACGGCGATCAGGCTCATGCTGTGGCCGATGACATCGTGCAGTTCCCGGGCGATGCGCCTGCGCTCGTCGGCCACCGCGGCGTCGGAGAGGTGGCGAACGAGGCGAGCGGTCATGTCCCGCTTCCAGCGGACGGTCGTCCCGACGGCCCATCCGGTGACCAGCAGCACGCAGATCACGCCGATCTCGATCGGCCAGGACGGCGGCATCTCGCTGGGCGTTGCCGCGGGCGGGAGGCCGGGGAGCACCCGTTCGTAGAAGACCAGGATCGCGGTCACCGCGCCGAACACGCACGCCGCCAGGCCCGTCACCGACCATCGGACCGGGACGGTGGCGGCCACCACGTACAGCACGAGCACGGTCGGCACGAAGGACAGCCAGGTCACGCCCACCGCGACGGCACCGGCCACGGTCACCAGCACGCCCGTGACGCACGCCAGGGCGAGCATGATCCGTGGCCGGCGCCGCCGGACGGCGATCGGGAGGCTCACGGCCGCCGCCACCGGCCAGGCCGACCAGGCGGGCCACCACGACGACGATCCCGGCGGATCGACGATGGCGTATCCGACGAGCAGCGCCACGACAACCGCCACCGCCGCGTCGGCGGCGCCCCTCCCGCCGAGCCGTCGAGCCCACTCCATGACGAGAAGCTATCGCCTCGCCGGATCACCCGGCATCCGCCCACGGTCAGACGCCCGTATCTGTCCGGGGTCGTACCACCGGTTCGTGCGCGGTGGCCAAGATGCGACCCGAGCCAGACGCGTCCCCGCCGCACCGCCCGTCACCATGCTGATGCGCCCGGCGTACCACGCCGGAACGCACCACAACCGACAGGATGGACGGACACCCATGAACGTCGCGCCGCGCGGACGAATCACACGATGGCGACAGGCCGACGCGGACCGGCGGGCCGCCAACGCCGAGGCCAACCTGAACCGGCAACCCGCGTTTCCCGGACGGTGGGTGAGCGCCTTCTCGCTGATCGTCGGCCCCACCCTGCTCATGACCGGGATTCTCCTGCGCTCCCAGTTCCACTACTTTTTCCCTCAGCAGCTCACCGCCTATACCCAGCACCCCACCCTCATCACCGTCTCCTACGCCTGCTTCGCCTTCGGGATCGTCCTGCTGTGGCCGGCGATCATGACGCTGGCGCAGCGGATCGCCGCCACCAACCCACTGTGGGGGATGTGGGGCGGCTGTCTGGTGATCCTCGGCCTGTTCACCCGGACCTTCCAGTTCGGCACCGACCACCTGGCCTTTCACCTGACCGACAGCTTCGGCCTGCAAGCGATGATCACCGGCATCGACGACTACTACCTGGCCTGGCGGGACACGCGCTGGCACCCGTTCAGGGCACTGTCGGGGCCTGCCTTCCTCGGCTGGGTCGTGCTGGCCATCGGCGCCTACCGCTCCGGCGCCCTGGGGCTGGGCCGCTCGATCGCACTCGGCCTGATGTCGGCGCTCGCGCTCGGAACGCTCAAGGGCACCGAACCGCAGTCCGTCATCGCCGTGGGCGGCCTCTGCGTCGCGCTCATCCCCCTGGGAATCTCCCTGCTGCGCGGCGGCCCTCTACCGACCAGACGCGCCCTGCTGTGGGTCGTCGTCTTCATCGTCTGGCACATCCTCGGCACGCTCTACGGTCCGAGAGGATGACGACGCCCGTGTTCCGCCCGCGCATCCCCGGCCACGGGCCTGGCCTCGCCCACCGGCCAGCGACCCCGGCCGCTGTATCCACTGCTTTCCGAGGCCGTACCCTCACCCCCGAGAAGCGGCACGGACGACCGCGAGGACTTTCCGGCTCACGTCACTCCGCGAGCTGCCCAAGGATCGTCCGGGCGGAGTCGTCGAAGAGGGCGACCGTGGACAGGTCCTCGAACAACCGGACGTACGTCTCCACGTCACGCGAGTCGGTCAGGGTCAGCTCGGACGTGTAGGTCTCCACCGCCACCCGCTGCTCATCGAAGATCGCGAAGCCGTGCAGGGCGACGCGGGGCAGCTCCGCCGACCAGGGCACGATGCCGAGCCGGACATTGGTCAGCGTGGAAAGGTTCGCCAGCCGATCGAGCTGTGCGCGCATCACCGCCGCAGGACCGAGTCGCACCCTCAGGGCGGCCTCGGTGATGAGGAACTCGAACCGGTGATCGGAGGAATAGAGCAGGGTCTGGCGTTCCATCCGAGCCGCCACCGCCCGCGACATCTCCTCCTCGCTGAGGAACATGCTCCTGACGAAGATCTGCCGTGCGTACTCGGCGGTCTGGAGCAGGCCGGGAACCACCGCCGGATGAAACGACCGGCGTAGCGCCGTGGCCCGCTCCCGCTCAGCCAACATCGTCTGCTTGGCCTCTCCTCGGCCGCCGGACCTTCGCCATGTCGCGATGTCGGTGCTGATCCTCGTCAGCTCTTCGAGCAGATCCTCCCGCGTCTCGGAGCCCAGCCCGATGGCCTCCGACAACCGGGTGACCATCTCGACCGAGGGCAGCATCTTCCCAGTCTCGATCTTTGAGATGGTCGGCTGCGTGACTCCGGCCGTCATCGCGAGACGCTTGCCACTTATGCCTGCGGCCTCGCGGAGCTCGCGCATACGCCCACCGAACTGGCGGAGCTGGCGTGACCGGTAATCATCCATCCCGCCATGATGCCAGCGGTCGCGCCACCTGCCAGGCAAGGTCACGAGCGAGGACATATGCCCGCGCATCACCCTGGTGCAGCTCTCGCCCGGTCAACTCATCCTCGTCGTTGTAATGCATGAGCACGACCGTGCTCTCGTCGAACAGCCAGAAATCCGTGGCCGGAACGCCTTCGGGTACCCGCTCGCGCTCGACGAGCCGGATCTCCTCGCCGAACGCCGAATTCCTGGCGTAGCTTTCCATCTCCCACCGGACGTACTCGCTCAAGGGCAGCTCCACCACGTGGACGCGTCGCATCCGGACGCCTCTGGGGATCAGCGACGTGAGCCGCTCCTGCCAGGGCGTGACCGCATCGGACCAGGGGGCTCCGGACCTCCACGCGGCGAGCCGCGCCTCCTCGCCCGCGACCTTGTACGCCTGCCGGACTTCCAGCCGGAACACGTCGCGGGTCGAGGAGGCGAACAGCTCGCCCAGGTTGGCAGTGGTCACAGGCCGCGCAGCATCTCGGCGGGGACCTCGATCGCCATCTCACCGTCCGGCGTGGTGATCGCGTTGAACACATCGCCCTGCACGACGTACGTCCCCCGATCGGTCTTGAACACCTTGGGGCAGTCGTCACCCTCACACCCGCGCAGCTGGACCAGTTGCATGCCTGTCCTCCAGTGGTGTTGCCGATGTATGCCTCTCAAAGTTAACCAGATGGGCATAGGTGTGCAAGGGAGTACGACAACCAGCCATCTCTGTGAGGCCCTGCCCATGCCGAACGCAACCGGCCACCCGGCAACGGTCCGCTGGTCCCGGGCTTGGCTCCGGATGCGACGACTCCGGGGACAGTCAGGGTTGCTCCCCGATGTGGGCAAGGGGGTGCGGGGGGCACTCTGGTGGCATGAACGACGAACTGACTCGACGTGACGAGATGTCCCTTGCCGGAGCGGCGCTGCGCGGTGCTCCCTGGAAGGCCGCGGCGGTGACCGGCGGCGCGGTGGCGGCCACCAGCCTGGGGCTGGGCCTGCTCACCGGGAGTGCGGATCTTACCTGGGCGGTAGCGGTCGGTATCGGGCTGTTCTCGCTCATCGCGGCCATCGGCTCGATCAGCAAGCCCGACATCGGCGACCGGGTGACCCGGCAGGCCCGGCTCTGGGCGCTGCGCCACCCCTGGAGGTTCTCCCTCTATCCCGCTCTCGGCTCCGCGATCCTGCTGTACCCGGTGCAGCTCGTCCTCGACCGCGAGGGCGTCTTCGGGGCGGCGCTGGACGCGCTCCAGGGGGGTGTCGTGGTCTACCTGATCACGGCGGTCGTGGCCCTGACCCTCAAGGGACGCGGCCAGACCTCGCTGCCCGGTGGCCGCTGAACCTCACGGCCCGGCCGGGCCTTCCGGCCTGACCGGGCCGGGACCGTCCGGGGACGTCAGACCCGCTCGTACTCGGCGCGGCAGACGCAGAACTCGTTGCCCTCGGGGTCGAGCATCGTGACCCAGCCGCTGCCGTCGGGGTTGCGGTGGTCCTCGAAGATCGTGGCGCCGAGCTCGGCGAGGCGTTCGACCTCCTCCTCGCGGGTGGTGCCCGCCGAACCGGTGAGATCCAGGTGGACGCGGTTCTTGACCGTCTTGCCCTCGGGGACCTTGATGAACAACAGGTCCACTCGGCCACCCTGGAGGAGGACCTCGTCGTCGTTCTTCTCCGTCTCCGGGTGAAGCTCCCCGCCGGTGGCGTCGCGCCAGAAGGTCGCCAGCTCGTACGGCTGGGCGCAGTCGAAGGTCACGCAGTGAACGTCAATCATGCCCCCCACCCAACCCGACACCACCAAAGCCGTCAAGCCGGTTTCGGGCGAGCCGGATCAGGGATCAGGGCACCCGGACGTACCCGTATGACCGCCCTCAGAGGGCGCCGAGACGTCCGGGCGGGGGGTCAGTGGCCGCCGCCGGCGAGGTTGAGGCCGACGACGCCCGCGACGATGAGCAGGATCGAGGCGATCTTGAGGGCCGACGCGTCCTCGCCGAGGGCGACGATGCCCAGCGCGGCGGTGCCGACGGCTCCGATGCCCGTCCAGACGGCGTAGGCCGTACCGACTTCCAGGGTCTTCAGGCCGATGGCGAGCAGGCCGAAACTGAGCACGCTGAAGACCACGAAGCCGACGCTCGGCAGCGGCACGGAGAACCCGTCGCTCAGCTTGAGCGAGTACGCCATCGCGACTTCGAACAGACCGGCGACCACGATGAAGACCCAGGCCATGACGACTCCTTCTTGATCAGGAGCGTCGTCTTTGCCTACCGGGTACGGCGCGTCTCGTCCGGAAACGCCCTTTTGAGCGTTCTACCGTGGAACGTAGCCGGATCTCACTTTGATTCCCACCAGAGTGTGAACCACCGGTCGCGGGGCACCGGCCACATGTCCAGCTCGACCACCGCCGCGATGACCTCGTCGGCCCGCTCCCACCCGAGGCAGAGCCTCCGGCAGGCGCTCTCGGCGAGGTCCTCAAGCCGGGTGAAACGGGGCAGCGGGGCCACGCGCCACTCGTGGTGGACCTCGTGACCGAGTCCCTCCGCGATGTCGATCACGTCGTGGGCCGTGGGCCTCCGCGGGCGGGTGATGCCGTGGAAGTGCTGCCACAGGGGGTTGAGCCAGCTCATCGGGTGTCGCCCGGTGAGTTCCAGGACGACCCGGACGCGGGCGTGACGGGTGAGCTCGGTGAGGAACCCCGCCAGTCCGGGCACGTCGTAGACGACGTGGGCGGATACCGCGACATCCGCGACCGGTGTCCGGTCAGCGACGTCGGGCCAGCGGCCGTCGACGGTCCGGGTGGGGACGCCGAGCGCCGCGGCACGGGAGGCCAACTCGGCGAGCATGGCGCCGGAGGGGTCGACCGCGATCAGCTCCCCCAGGTCCCGGCCCAGTGGCAGGGAGGCCGCTCCAGTCCCGGCGCCGACGTCCAGCACGCTCCCGCCGGGTGGGAGCGCCTCGGCGATCCGCGCCAGGGTCGGCCCCTCGGGAGCCGCGAGGGCGAGGTCGGTGCGCTGGGCGAACCGCGCCGGAGAGTGGCCCCAGGGACTGACCGGCGCCCTGGCCGCGATCTCCTCGGGAATGGCCCACATCCCGAGGTCGGCCCGCCACCGCTCATCCATGCGGAAAGCCTAGGAGAGCTCTCCCCGCCCGTCGATCGGCCCCCCGAGACACCCCCTGGGCGGCGTGACGAACGTCCCAGTCAGGGGTGTTTTTTAGGGGTTACTCGCGGGTAGCATTACAGGTAACGTTACTGGCGAGTATGGACAGCCCCGGACCCCCGGTTTCAAGGAGCAGACCCCATGGGCCACTACAAGAGCAATGTGCGTGACCTGGAGTTCAACCTCTTCGAGGTCTTCGGGCGCCGGGACATCCTGGGCAGCGGTCTTTACGCCGATCTGGACGAGGACGTCGTGCGGAGCATCCTGGAGGAGGTCAACCGGCTCGCCACGGGCGTGCTCGCCGACTCCTTCGAGGAGGGTGACCGCACCCCGCCGGTGTTCGACCCCGCCACCTCGACGGTGACGATGCCGGAGGGCTTCAAGAGGTCCTTCGCCGCCTACCGTGACGCGGGCTGGACCAACCTCGGCCTTCCCGCCGAGATGGGCGGCCCCGGCCTGCCGAGCAGCGTGAACTGGGCCCTGGCCGAGCTGGTGCTCGGTTCCAACCCGGCCGTGTGGATGTACTCCAGCGGCCCGGCCTTCGCCTACATCCTCCACACGATCGGCACCGAGGACCAGCGGCGCTTCGCCGAGCTGGCCATCGAGAACCAGTGGGGCGCCACCATGGTGCTCACCGAGCCGGACGCCGGCTCCGACGTGGGCGCCGGCCGCGCGAAGGCCGTACGGCAGGACGACGGCACCTGGCACATCGAGGGCGTGAAGCGCTTCATCACCAGCGCCGAGCACGACCTGTCCGACAACATCTTCCACCTGGTGCTGGCCCGCCCCGAGGGGCACGGCGTCGGCACCAAGGGCCTGTCGATGTTCCTGGTCCCGAAATACCACGTGGACCTGGAGACCGGCGAGCTCGGCGAGCGCAACGGCGTCCACGTCACCAACGTCGAGAAGAAGATGGGCCTCAAGGTCTCCACGACCTGCGAGGTCACCTTCGGCGGCGAGCGCCCGGCCGTGGGCACGCTGATCGGCGAGGTGCACGAGGGCATCAAGCAGATGTTCATGATCATCGAGCACGCCCGGATGATGGTCGGCTCCAAGGCGATCGCCACGCTCTCCACCGGCTACCTCAACGCCCTCGCCTACGCCAGGCAGCGGGTGCAGGGCGCCGACCTCACCCAGATGGCCGACAAGTCGGCCCCGCGCGTGACGATCACCCACCACCCGGACGTACGCCGGGAGCTGATGCTCCAGAAGTCGTACGCCGAGGGCATGCGGGCCCTGGTCATGCTCACCGCCACCTACCAGGACGACGTGCTGATCGCCGAGCACGAGGGGCGCAGGGACGAGCACGCCGAGGCGATGAACGACCTGCTGCTGCCGCTGGTCAAGGGCGTCGGCTCCGAGCGCTCGTACGAGCTGCTGGCCCGCTCGCTGCAGACCCTGGGCGGGTCCGGCTACCTGCAGGACTACCCGATCGAGCAGTACATCAGGGACGCGAAGATCGACTCCCTCTACGAGGGCACCACCGCGATCCAGGGTCTGGACCTGTTCTTCCGCAAGGTCCTGCGCAACCAGGGGGCCGCCCTCGGCTCGCTGTACGGCGACGTGAGGGCCTTCGCCGCCTCCGAGGCGGGCAACGGGCGGCTGAAGGAGGGGCGCAAGCTCCTCGGTGAGGCCGCGGACGAGGTCAAGGCCATGGCCGACACCATGGCGGGCTGGGCGATCGGCTCGCTGGAGACCCCGCAGGAGGTCTACAAGGTCGGCCTCAACACCACCCGGTTCCTGCTCGCCCTGGGCGACGTGGTGATCGGCTGGCTGCTGCTGCGCCAGGCCGAGGTGGCCCTGGCCGCGCTGGACTCGGCCGCCGAGGGAGGCGACCACGCCTTCTACACCGGCAAGGTCTCCGCGGCCTCGTTCTTCGCCCAGACCGTCCTGCCTCGCATCGCCGCCGAGCGCCGTACGCTCGACGCCACCGACCAGGACCTGATGGAACTGCCCGAAGAGGCGTTCTGACCTGATCCCGACCAGGCCGCTTCAGGCCGGTTCGGGCCCGAGGATCACCTGCTCCCGCGGCAGGCACGATGAGGGACCGGCCCCGTTCTCACGGGGCCGGTCCCTCATCCGTTTCCCGGCCTCTCACGTCGCGACGCGATCTCCCGGACGCCCCCGGCGGGCCAACCACGGAGGACGGCCGGATCACGGGGAGGGGGCCGGGGAGGGCGAAGAAGGATGGATCACCGCAAAGTCATTGACATCAACCCTTTGTTATTCTCATACTGAGATTGTCTCAACGTGAGAAGGACATGTGATGGATGAATCCGAGTTCCTGGCCGGCTACGACCCCCGGGCATATCCGGCGGTCGCGGTGACGGTCGACGTGGTGGCGCTGACCATTCGCGGGGGCGGGTTGCGCGTTCTGCTGATCAGGCGGGCCGAGCAACCCCATGCGGGGCTGTGGGCGCTGCCCGGGGGCTTCATCCGGCCGGGAGAGGATCTGCCGCAGGCCGCGGCGCGGGAGCTGGCCGAGGAGACGGGCCTGTCGGATCGGGTCCACATCGAGCAGCTCGCCAGCTACGGGGCGCCCGAGCGCGATCCGCGGATGAGGATCGTGTCGATCTCCTACCTGGCGTTCGCCCCCGACCTGCCCGATCCCCGGGCGGGCTCGGACGCGGCCGACGCCTCCTGGCACCCGGTCGACAAGCTGCCGGAGCTCGCGTTCGACCACGACCGCATCCTGGCGCACGGGCTGGAGCGGGCGCGCGGCAAGCTGGAGTACACCCCGCTGGCCACCGCGTTCGCCGGTGAGAGGTTCACGATCTCCGAGCTGCGCGGCGTCTACGAGACGGTCTGGGGTGTGTCGCTGCACGCGGGCAACTTCCACCGCAAGATCCTGTCGGTGCCCGGCTTCGTGGAGAGCACCGGCGAGACCACCGAGAGCGGCGGGGCCAGGGGCGGGCCGCGCGCCAAGCTCTACCGGGCCGGCGACGCCCGGCTCCTGCACCCCGCCCTGTTGCGGCCCGCCAGGGAGGAGCAGATCAGATGACCACGGCCGAGGCGATCGCGCTGGTGACCACCGCCCGCACGCCCGACGACCTGTTCGGCGGGGACTTCCCGCACCGGGCGTACCGGAGGCTGGCGAGGCTGCTCCACCCCGACCTCGCGCCGGGGGCGGAGGCCGCCGAGGCGTTCTCCCGGCTGGCGAGGCTGTGGGCGGCCCGCGACGGCGCCTCGGCTTCGAAGGGAGCCCCGAAGGGAGCCTCGGAGCGGGCCAAGGAGACGGTGATCACCACCAGGCGGGGCACCTACCGGATCGGGGGCGTCTTCCGGCGGGGCGCGTCGGCCGTGCTCTACGAGAGCGGTCCCGACACGCTGCTCAAGCTCCCGCGCAGCCACGCGGACAACGACCTCATGCGCCGCGAGGCGGAGTCCCTGGAGACGATCGCCCGCGACGGCGACCCGCTGCTCCTGCCGTACGTGCCCCGCGTGGTGGAGTCGTTCCGGCACCGTTCCGGGGGGATCGAGCGGCAGGCCAATGTGCTCAGCCGGGTGCCGGACGGGTTCCTGAGCCTGGAGGAGGTCCGGCGGCGGCGGCCGGTGCTGGACGTGCGGGACGCGGCGTGGATCTGGCGGCGGCTGCTGGTGGTCGTCGGCGCGGCCCACCGGGCGGGGGTCGCGCACGGCGCGGTGTTCGGGCACCACGTCCTCGTCCACCCGCTCGACCACGGCCTGGTGCTCGTCGACTGGAGCCAGTCGGTCCCGCTCGGCACCCCGATCACCGCTCTCGTGGCCAGGCACCGCGACGACTACCCGGCCGGGGTCCTGGCCAGGAGGCCCGCGACCCCGGCCACCGACATCCACCTCGCCACCCGCTGCGTGGCCGCCCTCATGGGCGACCGCGTCCCCGCCCCGGTCAGGAACTTCGTCCGGGGCAGCCTGCTCAGCCCGCCGAACGACGCCTGGCGGCTGCTGGGAGAGCTCGACGACCTGCTCGACGACCTGTACGGGCCGAGGAAATACCGGCCGCTCCATCTCTGACCTTCACAAACGACCCCATAGAACGTTCCACCCCTGATCCGAGGAGATCCACCCGTGGGAAGCGGAATCTGGTCCACCGACGTCTACTCCGCCGCCGCGAGCTACCGCGCGGCCAAGGGTTCGAGCGCCTTCGCCTACAGCGACAGCGGCGCCCGCTCCGCTCACCCCGACCTCGACCCGCACGGAGTGACGCTCCGCGAGAGCCGCGACTCCGCCGAGCACCCCAACTCCCTCGCCGTGGCCGTCCTGTTCGACGTGACCGGCTCGATGGGCGGGGTGCCCCGCACCCTCCAGACCAAGCTGCCCGACCTGCTCGGGCTGCTGCTCCGCAAGGGGTACGCCACCGACCCGCAGATCCTCTTCGGCGCGATCGGCGACGCCACCTGCGACCGGGCCCCGCTGCAGGTCGGCCAGTTCGAGTCCGACAACCGGATGGACGAGCACCTGGGCAAGATCCTGCTTGAGGGCGGGGGCGGCGGCCAGATGACCGAGTCGTACGAGCTGGCGATGTACTTCATGGCCAGGCACACCTCGATCGACTGTTTCGAGAAGCGGGGGCGCCGGGGCTACCTGTTCATCATCGGCGACGAGCTGCCCTACCCGCGGGTCAAGCGGCGCGAGGTCGAGAAGGTGGTCGGCGAGCGGCTCCAGCGCGACATCCCGACCAAGGACATGGTCGCCGAACTGACCAGGATCTACGACGTCTACTACATCCTCCCCGCCGGGGCGAGCTACGCCGGGGACGGCCGGGTGCTGGCCGCCTGGCGCGAGTTGCTCGGACAGAACGTGCTGGAGCTGGACGACCTGGACGCGGTCTGCGAGACCATCGCGCTCACCGTCGGTCTCGGCGAGGACGCCATCGACCTGCGGGAGGGGCTGGACGACCTCGACGAGCTCGGCTCGAACGCCGGAACCGCCGTGGGCAAGGCCCTCGCCAAGCTCGACCGGGGCACCCTCGTGGTGGCCGACGGGCTCGACCTGGGCGGCGACAGCGGCGTGATGCGGCTCTGAAGACCTCCCCGCCGTGCGGCGGCCACCGCGAGAGCGGCGGGGAGTGCCACCACGAAGGGAGACGGCTCCTCCCCGGCGGGGACGACACCCCGCTGGGGAGGAGCCTCCGGTGGAGGCTTTCAGCCAAAGGACCGGTGAAGACTTCCGGCCGAGGAACCGGTGCGGGCTTCCGGTGGTAAGGACAAACGGGGACTCCGCCCGGAGGCACGGACGAGGACTTCCGGTGGGGATACGGGCGGGGAACGGCCCGCCGGTGAGAAGAACCGGTGAGAGCCGGTGAGAAGAAGAGGAAGCGGAGGAGACGAGGGTGAACGGGTGGCCGTATGCGTGAGCACGTGATCGTGACCGACCTCGGGTACGGCGACGCGGGGAAGGGCACCGTCGTCGACTGGCTCTGCGCCCGTGAGCCCGTCCAGGCGGTCGTCAGGTTCAACGGGGGCGGGCAGGCGGGTCACAACGTCGTCCTGCCCGACGGGAGGCACCACACGTTCGCGCAGTTCGGGGCGGGCACGTTCAGGGGCGTGCCGACCCACCTGTCCAGGTTCATGGTCGTGGATCCGCTGTCGCTGGCCGGGGAGGCGGCCCACCTGGAGAAGCTGGGCGTCCCCGACCCGTTCCGCCTGCTCACCGTGGACCGGGACGCCCTGCTCGCCACGCCGTACCACGTGGCGGCGGGGCGGGCCAGGGAGCTGGCGCGCGGTGCGGACCGGCACGGGTCGTGCGGGATGGGCGTCGGCGAGACCATGGCCTACGCCCTGGAGCACCCCGATCTCGCGCCGGTCGCGGGCGACTGCGAGGAACCGGTCCGGCTCGCCCGCAAGCTGCGCGCGCTCCGCGAGGCCCTGGGGGTGACCGGGCCGCCCGTGGAGGACTGCGTCAACGCCTACCGGGCGTTCGCCGAGCGGGTGATCCTGGTCGGTTCCTCGTTCACGACCGCGCTGCTGCGCAGGCGGCCCGTGGTCTTCGAGGGGGCGCAGGGCGTGCTGCTCGACGAGTGGCACGGCTTCCACCCGTACACCACCTGGAGCACGACGACCTTCGCCAACGCGCTGGAGCTGCTCGACGGGGTGCCCGCCCTGCGGCTGGGCGTACTGCGGACCTACACCCCGCGGCACGGCCCCGGACCGCTGGTCACCGAGGACGCGACGTTCACGCCGCCCGAGGCCCACAACGGGACCGGCCCCTGGCAGGGGCCCTTTCGCACCGGTCACTTCGACGCGGTGGCCCACCGCTACGCGCTGGCGGTCTCCGGCGGGGCCGACGCCCTCGCGCTCACCCACCTGGACGCGCCGGTGTCGCGGATGTGTGTCTCGTACGACATCGGGGAGCTTCCGGTGGGCACGGCGGGCGACCTCGACGGGCAGGCCAGGCTGACGGAACGGCTGCGCGGGGCCGGGCCGCGCTACGCCGACGGGATCGACGACTGGCCCTCGGCGGTGGCGGAGGCCCTCGGGGTGCCGGTGTGGCTGGGCTCGTCGGGGCCCACCGCCGCGGACAAGACCCTCCTCGGAGGTGTGATCACGCCTGAGCGGGTATGACCAACCCCAGACTGTCTCTTTGCCTGGCGTACAGCCTTACCCGGAGGAACTTCATGGGTGTCGGGGTCAGCATCTTCTTTCTCACGCTCGGCGCCATCCTCCGCTTCGCCATCGATCCCGACGTCCTCGGCGAGGCCGTGCGCATCGACGTGATCGGCCTGATCTTCATGATCGTCGGTGCCGTCGGGGTCGTGCTGAGCATCGTGATGGCCCCCAGGCGCGGTCTCACGTCCGAGGAGCGCCTGATGCACCGCGAGAACCACCCGCCGGACGTCTGACCTCCCCGGACCCCGGACTCCGGGCGTGCTGCCCTAGACCTCGAACTGCACCGCCGCCCGTGAGGCCACGATCGGCTTGATGTGCTCGGCGATCACGGCCTGGTGCAGCGGGTGGTCACGGTAGACGAGGAAGTCGTCCGCGCTGTCGAAGTCCGCGACGACGGCGAACTGGTGGTTGCCGGGGCTCACGCCCGCGTCGGGCCCGACGGTGTAGGAACGGATCTCCGTGATGGCCTCGGGCAGCCTGCCGAGCTCCGTGGCGACCCTGGCCCTCTGCTCCTCGGTGGCCTCTTCCGTCCAGGTGAACAGCACGACGTGCCGGAACATGATCTTCCCTTCGTTCGGGTGCCCCAGGTGCCCTGAGTGCCCGGCCAGCGTACGGCCAGGCGCGCCGGGACCCGGCGGCGCCCCGGCGACACGGGAGGCGCCGAACCCGCGTTCACGCCGGACGCGGCGCGGATCCTCGGCGCCCGGCGGACTTGATCCTTATCTGGCTGGAGCGTCTCGGCACGGCTTCGAGCACGATCTTGTGGGCCGCCTCGGGGATGAACCGGAGGTCGTGGGTGATCAGGATGGTCGTGCGCCCGGCCATGAGCCTCTTGAGCGGTTCCATGATCCGCGCCGCGGTGGGCGCGTCGAGGCCCGTCATCGGCTCGTCGAGGACGAGCACGGGCGCGTCGCGCAGGATCGCCCTGGCGATGGCGATCCGCTGGCGCTGCCCGCCCGACATCAACCGGCCGCGCTGCCCGATCGGCGTGTCGTACCCGAGGGGAAGCGTGGTGACGAAGTCGTGGACGTCCGCCATCACGGCGGCCCTGACGACGGCGTCCGGGTCCGCGCCGGGGCTTCCGTAGGCGATGTTCTCGCGGACGGTCCCGGAGAAGAGCAGGTTCTCCTGCTGCAGGATGGTGATGTTGTCACGCAGCGACTCGCGCGACAGGTCCCGGATGTCCATCCCGTCGAGGAGGACGCGTCCGGCGGTGGGGTCGTAGAAGCGCAGCAGGAGTTTCGCGAGCGTGGACTTGCCCACGCCGCTGGGCCCGGTGCACACGACCAGCTCCCCCGGCTCGACGGCGAAGGACAGGTCCTTCAGCGTGGGCCTCCTCCTGTTCGGATAGGTGAAGCCGACCCCCTGGAACTCGACGTGGCCTCGCCCTCGTCCCAGGTGGACGGCGTCGTCGCGATCGGTGACTGTCGGCCGGGTCGTCAGGATCTCGATGATCCGGTCGGAGCCCGCCGCCGCCTCGGAGACGGTCAGCGCGATCTCGCCCAGGCTCTGCACCGCCGGGTAGAGGTAGGCGAGGTAGGCGGCGAACGCGAGGAGGCCGCCGATGGTGAGGCGTCCCGAGGAGATCTCCCACGCGCCGAACCCGAGGATGACGATCAGGCAGACGGTCTCGATGACCTGCACGGCGGGCCCGTACAGGGAGGAGAGCCACGCCTGCGCCACGTTGGCCCGCATCCAGGTGCTTCCCTCGGAGTGCAGCCGCCCGGCCTCGGTGCCCTGGCGGTTGTAGGACTGGACGAGCGCCTGATTGGACAGGCCCTCCTCGATAACGCTGTTCATCAGCCCGTTGCTGAGCCGCTCGCGCGCCGACACGGTCCTGAACCTGCTCGCGAAGACCTTGGAGACCAGCAGGAAGGCCGGGACCAGCACGAACGTCAGCAGCGCCAGGTCCCACCTGATGTAGAAGGCGGCACCGGCGAAGAAGACGACGCTGATGAGCGTGGTGAAGAGTTTGACCAGGCCGGAGCCGATGAGCTCCTCGATGGCCTCGATGTCGTCGGTGAGCCTGGCCATCAGGTCGCCCAGGCGGCGGTTGTCGAAGAAGTCGGGCGTGAGCGTCTGCATGTGCTCGAACACCCTGTCGCGCAACCGCAGCAGGAAACGCTCACCGGCCAGGGCGGTGAGGTAGGAACCCGCGAAGGAGACCAGCCCCGCGAGGGCCGCGAGGCCCAGCCAGACGGCGGCGGGGGACCAGAAGGCCCCCAGGTTCTGCTTGCTGAGAACCTCGTCCGTGATGTACCCGAACAGGCCGATCGCGGCGACCTCGCAGACGGCCGCGACGATGGCGAGCACGCCACCGGCCACGAGCAGATGGCGGACACCTCGGGTGTAGGGCCAGAACTCCCGGAAGGTCCTGCGGATCGAGACCGTCGGCGCCACCGGAGGACGGCGTACGGCGGCCCTCGCGCCGTAGGGCGAGAGCGACTTTGAGAATGAGAGCCGACGGTTCACCCGCCGACTCTCATTTGTCTCCGCTAGCACCGGATCCGGCTCACCACCACCATCCGCCACCACCGCATCCACAACGGCGACGGCGGCGGCAGCATCCCCAGCCGCCCCCCCAGTCCAGGTAGCGGCCAGTCGGGAAGAGCTGCTTGAAGGTCATGGCTTCCCCCTTCGTACTGAGCTTGTCGCGCTTACCAACCACGACACTAGCATCCATACCCGGACAAACCACCAAATTCGACGCGCATTAAAGATGTTTTAACAAGCCATTCGTAAAAGCCATAAAACGTATCGAGGGTAAAGCTTGATCCAACTTCGCAGCGCCGCCCCGCGGCCTGGTCCAGGCCGGGAACGCGCACCCTAAAGCCTGATCGACAGGAGACAAAAAGGGGTTTCCCATTGCCGTCCGCGCGACGTCCCGGCGACCGGACGAGGCACCTCGAAGTATTCGCCTTTTCCCTCGTGCTAATCGACCGGCTAATGCTGCGTTCCTCACTGGAAGTACAGATCCCACCGGCCCAGGAGGTTATAGCCGGGAAGGATCACCCCAGCGACCTTGGGCTCTTGACCGCCCGTTCGTGACCTGCTTTGAGGAACGTCGCACTAAGCGAGGAAATGTCGGGCGCACACTTCGCGGGATATCGGAAAGCCCACCTTCCCGACGGGTACGAGGGGGAAAGCCGCCCACACGGGCACGAGCGCATGGGAAAGGGTCGTCGGGGATCCCTCGGGGATACGGGAAAGGACGTCCACGGGCATTCTTTCCCGGAAAGCCTCTCGACTGCTTCTCCCGTAATCGGCCGCTACTTCCGCAAGGCCGCGTCTCCCGCAAAGCCGCTACTCCCGGAAGACCGTGTCTCCCGGAAGACCGCTACTCCCGGGAAGCCGCGTCTCCCGGAAAACGCGGGGGCCCGCCCCCTCTGCGGAGAGGGCGGGCTCACGGGTGCCGCCGGGTCAGCCCCAGGCGAGCATGCGGAGCGGGTCCTCAAGCATGGCGCCGACGTCGCGGAGGAACAGCGAGCCGAGCTGCCCGTCCACCACCCGATGGTCGAACGAGAGGGCGAGCGTGCAGACCCTGCGCGGCACGACCTGCCCGTCCACCACCCACGGCATCTCCCTGACCTGGCCGAAGGCGAGGATCGCCGACTCTCCCGGATTGAGGATCGGGGTGCCCGCGTCCACCCCGAAGACGCCCACGTTGGTGATCGTGATCGTGCCCCCCGCCATGTCGGCGGGCTGGGTGCGGCCCGCCCTGGCGGTCTCGGCGAGGGTTCCGAGGGCACCGGCCAGATCGGGCAGCGACAGGCGGTGGGCGTCCTTGACGTTGGGAACGAGCAGGCCGCGCGGGGTGGCCGCGGCGATGCCCAGGTTGACGCGGTGCTTGACCACGATCTCCTGGCGGGCCTCGTCCCAGACAGAGTTGATCATCGGGTGGCGGCGGGCGGCGACGAGCACCGCCTTGGCGACCATGAGCAGCGGGGAGACCTTGACCTCGGCGAAGTCGGGCAGCCCGCGAAGGCGCTGGACCGCGTCCATGGTGGCCGTCACGTCCACCTGGAGGAACTCCGTCACGTGCGGCGCGGTGAACGCGGAGGCCACCATCGCCTGCGCGGTCGCCTTCCGCACCCCCTTGACCGGGATCCGCTCCTCGTCCTCGCCCTCCCACGTCGCGGCCGGCACCCACGGCCGGGCGGGCGCGGCCTGGACGTCGCCACCCGTCGCGGGGGTGGCGACGAGCGCGGCCTGGACGTCGTCCCTGGTGATCGAGCCGTGCGGGCCGGTCCCCACGAGGGAGGCCAGGTCGACCCCCAGATCCCTGGCGAGCTTCCGCACCGGGGGCTTCGCCAAGACCGCGCTCCCCACCGGCGACGGGGCCGAGCCCGCACCGGGCCCGTTCGCTCCCGGCTCGTGCGCACCCGGCCCGGCCACACCGGGTCCAGTCACTCCCGGCCCGGTCACACCCGGCCCGGCCACACCGGGTCCGCTCACACCCGGCCCGGTCACGCCGGACGGCACCGCCTGGGGAGCCCGCGTCGCGGACTCCGTCCCGGCGGGCGCACCCGGCGCCTCCTCACCAAGCCGCGTCGCCCCGGAAGGCGTACCGGATGTGCTGGATGTGCCGGATGTACCGCCCGGGGAGACCGGTTTGCGGGGGCGACGCTTGGCGGCGCCCGGCTTGACGCCGTAGCCCACCAGCACCGGCTGACGGACCTCGGCCGGCGGGGTCGGCACCATGTCGTCGGCGAGCGCCTCCGTCCGATCCGCCGCCGGAACAGCCGGATCCGCGGCGGGGGCGGGGGCCGCGGGGGGACCCGTGCCGTCGTCCACCGAGATGATCGGCCTGCCGACGTCCACGACCTCGCCCTCGTCCGCCATCAGGGCGGCCACCACACCCTCGAACGGGCAGGGAAGCTCGACGACGGCCTTGGCGGTCTCGATCTCCACGATGATCTGGTTGACCTTGACCGGGTCTCCGGCCTTCACGTGCCAGCGGACGATCTCCGCCTCGGTCAGGCCCTCCCCCACGTCGGGGAGCTTGAACTCCTTCATCTCCGCCCCTCCTCAGAACGCGAACGCGCGGTCGACGGCGTGCAGGACCCGGTCCAGGTCGGGCAGGTAGTGGTCCTCAAGCCGCGAGGGCGGGTAGGGGGTGGAGGGTCCTCCGACCCTCAGGACCGGGGCCTCCAGCCGGTAGAAGCACTCCTCGGTGACACGGGCGGCGATCTCGGCGCCGAAGCCGTTGAAGACGGGCGCCTCGTGCACCACGACGCAGCGCCCGGTCCGGCGCACCGACTCCGCGACCCTCGCCATGTCGAGCGGGTTGAGCGAGCGCAGGTCCACGACCTCCAGGGAACGGCCGTCCTCCTCGGCCGCCTTCGCGGCCTCCAGGCAGGTCTTCACCATCGGCCCGTACGCGAGCAGGGTGACGTCCGTCCCCGGCCGCACCACCTTGGCCTCGTCGAAGGGGGTCCAGCCGGAGGGATCGTCGTCCACCTCGGCCTTCTCCCAGTAGCGCCGCTTGGGCTCGAAGAAGACCACGGGGTCGTCGCAGCGGATCGCCTGCTGGATCATGGTGTAGGCGTCGGCCGGGTTGGAGCAGGCCACGACGCGCAGGCCCGCGGTGTGGGTGAAGTAGGCCTCGGGCGACTCGCTGTGGTGCTCCACCGCGCCGATGCCCCCGCCGCACGGGATCCGTACGACGACCGGCAGTCTCAGCTTGCCCAGCGAGCGCAGTGGCATCTTGGCGAGCTGCGTGATGATCTGGTCGGCCGCGGGGAAGACGAACCCGTCGAACTGGATCTCGCAGACCGGGCGGTAGCCGCGCAGCGCGAGGCCGATGGCCGTCCCGACGATGCCCGACTCGGCCAGGGGGGTGTCGATCACCCGTTGCTCGCCGAAGTCCTTCTGCAGGCCGTCCGTCACCCGGAACACCCCGCCGAGCTTGCCCACGTCCTCCCCCATGACGAGGACCTTGGGGTCGTCCTCCATGGCCTTGCGCATCCCCTCGTTGAGCGCCTTGGCCATCGTGAGAATGCTCATGCCTCGAACCCCTCCAGGTAGGTGGCGAACTCGGCACGCTCGGCGTCCATCAGGGAGTGCCGCTCGGCGTAGACGTGGTCGAAGATGGCCAGCGGCTCGGGGTCGGGCAGTTCGAGGCAGCGCTTGCGGACGTCCCGTCCCAGCTCGTCGGCCTCGGCCTCGACCGCGTCGAAGAAGTCCTGGTCGGCGATCTGGTTCTTGAACATGTAGGCCCGGACCCGCTCGATCGGGTCCTTGAGCTTCCACGCCTCCAGCTCGGCGGCCACCCGGTAGCGGGTCGGGTCGTCGGAGGTGGTGTGGGCGCCCATCCGGTAGGTGAACGCCTCGATCATCATGGGCCCCTGCCCGGATCTGGCGTCGGCCAGCGCCTTGCGGGTGACGGCGAGGCAGGCGAAGACGTCGTTGCCGTCGACCCGGACACCGGGGAAGCCGAACCCGCTGGCCCTGCGGTACAGGGGGATGCGCGACTGCTTCTCCAGCGGCTCGGAGATCGCCCACTGGTTGTTCTGGCAGAAGAACACCACCGGCGCGTTGAACACCGACGCCCAGATGAACGACTCGTTCACGTCGCCCTGGGAGGTGGCGCCGTCGCCGAAGTAGACGATGGTGGCGGCCTCGGCGCCGTCGCGCTGGACGCCCATGGCGTAGCCGACCGCGTGCAGGGTCTGGCTGCCGATCACGATCGTGTAGAGGTGGAAGTTGTGCTCGGCGGGGTCCCAGCCCCCGTGGTTGACGCCGCGGAACAGGCCGAGCAGGTTGACCGGGTCGACTCCCCGGCACCAGGCCACCCCGTGCTCGCGGTAGGTCGGGAACGCCATGTCGGCCTCGGTCAGCGCCCGGCCGGAGCCGATCTGCGCGGCCTCCTGGCCGAGCAGCGAGGCCCAGAGACCCAGCTCGCCCTGGCGTTGCAGGGCCACGGCCTCCAGGTCGACGCGACGGACCATGATCAGGTCCCGGTAGAGCCCGCGGATCTCCTCGGGGGTCAGGTCTATGTCGTAGTCGGGGTGCTCGACCCTTTCTCCCTCGGGGGTCAGCAGTTGGATGAGCTCCGGAGGTGCTTCCGCACCACGAGAGGCGTCGGCTGTCACGTGCCACTCCTGTGTGCTCGGGGCCGTCTGGGTGGGTTCGCCACCGCCGTCCGGCCGATTCGCGACGCGTTCGACCCGTCTGGTGGTGGTTCGTCCGCGCTTGTGGCCATCGTGGCAGAGGCCACATACATGTGCGCAAGACCTGCCTCGGCGTCCATATGCTCCCCGTTCCCCGCGTGTTCCCTTTCACCCACCCGTTTCGTCCGCGTGGCGCGGAGCCGCCCCGGCCTCTTTCCCCGCGTACGACGCGGGTCCGGCTCTCCTCCCCCGATCCGGGACTCTTCATCCGTATGATGTCCGTCCCCTCGCGGGTGGGGTCCGGGTTCGGCCCCCGCGCCGGAGTGCGGCCGGAGCCCGTTACTCTTGAGGCGCCGGACCGTCCCCATCGCAACCAGGAGGAACACCGTGGCGCGCGTCATCGTCGACGTCATGCTGAAGCCCGAGATTCTCGACGCGCAGGGGCAGGCGATCGCCCGCGCACTGCCGCGGCTCGGCTTCTCCGGTGTCTCAGCGGTACGGCAGGGCAAGCGGTTCGAGGTGGAGCTCGAAGGGCCCGCCGACGAGGCGGCACTTGCGGACGTCCGGAAAATGGCCGAAACCCTGCTCGCCAACACGGTGATCGAGGACTACACCGTCACCGTCGAGTCGTAGGCCGCTACTCCCCGCAGATCAACCGCCCAGATCCGGCTATATCCGGCTTTGTGGACGGAGCAATCCCACGGCTTGACCACCAGTCAATAACATTACGGTTATTTTGCGGTTAGCCCGGATTCTGCAGGGAAGCCTTCACGAGGTGACGTCGGACCCCGGGAGGAAACCGGTGGACATGGAGTTCTCGCTGGCTCTGCCACGACAGGCCGTCGGTATTCCGATGGTCCGCAGGGCGCTCGGTGACTCCCTGCGCTCACTCGGCGTCACGGAGGACTGCGTCGCCGACATCCTGCTCGCGGTGACCGAGGCGTGCGCCAACGCCGTGCGGCACGGGGGTCCGGCCAACCGCTACGAGGTCGAGACCGCCATCGGCCACGGCCGCTGCGACGTCCGCATCATCGACAGGGGCCAGGGTCTCGTCCGGGTGCCCGAGCACTACCCGCCGATCGACGTCGAGAACGGCAGGGGCCTGCTGATCATGCAGGCCGTGGTGGACGAGATCTCCTTCGACATCACGCCCGGCCGGGGCACCGTCGTGCACCTGCGCAAGCACCTCGACTGGGACGACGACGCCGCCTGCTTCCGCGACCGGGTGCTCGCCGCCGTGTAGGACCGCCCCCCAAGGCCGTACGGACCGGGCTTTCGCGGCGTTCCGCCGTACCCTCCCGTCCGGGCCGGTCCTCGCCCGGATCGCTCCGTCCCGCGTGACCAGGCGGAGCGTGACCAGGCGGAGCACGCCCCCGCCGTGCGGGCCCCGGCCCTCGCCCGCCGGGCTGTGCGATCGGACACTCGGCGCCTGACCGCTCACCGGGAGCGGATAGCCTGGGAGCACCGCCGCAGACCGACGTCCGAGTGTGTGAGACGCCGGCGCGGCGCTCGTTTGTGGAGGGGAACGCTGTCATGAGTGCTGCCCGCGTGGGCGTGGTCACTTTTCCCGGGACTCTTGACGATCAGGACGCGGCCCGCGCCGTGCGGCACGCGGGTGGCGAAGCCGTCCCGCTGTGGCACGCGGACCCCGATCTCAAGGGGGTGGACGCGGTCTTCCTGCCGGGTGGATTCTCCTACGGAGACTATCTGCGCTGCGGGGCCATCTCCAGGTTCGCGCCGCTGATGGAGGAGCTGATCCCCGCCGCCAGGGCCGGGCTGCCGGTGCTCGGCACCTGCAACGGCTTCCAGATCCTCTGCGAGGCCCACCTGCTGCCCGGGGCGCTGATGCGCAACGCCGGGCTGCACTACATCTGCCGCGACCAGGGCATCCGGGTCGAGAACACCGCCACCCCCTGGACCTCCGACTTCACCGAGGGGCAGGAGATCGTGCTGCCGGTCAAGCACGGCGAGGGCCGCTACGTCGCCGACGAGGCGACCCTGGGCGCGCTGGAGGCGGGTGGCCAGGTCGTCTTCCGCTACACGGGCGGCAACCCCAACGGTTCCCTGAACGACATCGCGGGCATCCGCAACGAGGCCGGAAACATCGTCGGCCTCATGCCGCACCCCGAGCACGCCGTCGAGGACCTCACCGGCGCCCCGAGCACGGACGGGCGCGCCTTCTTCTCCTCCATCCTGAAGAAGCTGGTGAACGCATGAGTCTCGACACCGTCAAGCGGGCCGAGGACACCCCGGACGAGCGCCAGCCGTACGCCGAGCTGGGCATGAAGATCGACGAGTACGAGCGGGTCCGCCAGATCCTCGGCCGCCGTCCCACCGGCTCCGAGCTGGCCATCTACAGCGTCATGTGGAGCGAGCACTGCTCCTACAAGTCGTCCAAGGTGCACCTGCGCCAGTTCGGCACCAAGGCCCCCGAGTCGGCGGCGCTGCTCGTCGGCATGGGGGAGAACGCCGGGGTCGTCGACATCGGCGACGGCTGGGCCGCCACCTTCAAGATCGAGTCGCACAACCACCCGTCCTACGTCGAGCCCCACCAGGGCGCGGCGACCGGCGTCGGCGGCATCGTCCGCGACATCATGTCGATGGGCGCCCGGCCGATCGCGGTGATGGACGCGCTCCGCTTCGGCGCGGCCGACGCCCACGACACCCGGCGGGTGCTGCCCGGCGTGGTCGAGGGCATCAGCCACTACGGCAACTGCCTGGGGCTGCCCAACATCGGCGGCGAGGTCGTCTTCGACCCCTGCTACATCGGCAACCCGCTGGTCAACGCCCTGTGCGTGGGCCTGCTGCGCAAGGACCAGATCAAGCTCGCGGTGGCTCCGGGACCGGGCAACAAGGTCGTCCTGTTCGGCGCCCTCACCGGCCCCGACGGCATCGGCGGCGCGTCCGTGCTCGCCTCGGCCACCTTCGAGGACGAGTCCCAGGCCAAGCGCCCCAGCGTCCAGGTCGGCGACCCCTTCATGGAGAAGCTGCTGATCGAGTGCTGCCTGGAGCTGTACCAGGCGAACGTGGTCGTCGGCATCCAGGACCTCGGCGCCGCGGGCGTCTCCTGCGCGACCACCGAGCTGGCGGCCAAGGGCACCGGCGGCATGGACGTCAGGCTCGACCTCGTCCCGCTGCGCGATCCGTCGCTGCGGCCCGAGGAGATCCTGATGAGCGAGTCGCAGGAGCGCATGATGGCGGTCGTCGCCCCCGACGACATCGATGCCTTCATGGCGATCTGCGCGAAGTGGGACATCCCCGCGACCGTGATCGGCGAGGTCACCGACTCCAACCGTCTCGTGATGACCTGGCACGGCGAGACCATCGTCGACATCCCGCCGGGCACCGCGGCCGACGAGGGCCCGGTCTACGAGCGGCCGTTCCACGAGCCCGCCGGCCAGGTCGCGCTGAACGGCGACGACCCCGGCCGCCTCGACCGCCCCGCCGACCTGCGCGCGGCACTGCTGGAGCTCCTCGGCTCACCGAACCTGGCGTCCAAGGAGTGGGTCACCTCCCAGTACGACCGGTACGTCCGCGGCAACACCGTGCTGGCCCAGCCCGCCGACGCGGGCGTGCTGCGCGTCAGCGAGGCGATGCCCGGCGCCGAGGAGACGACCCGGGGCATCGCGCTGGCCACCGACGGCAACGGCCGGTACGCCCGCCTCGACCCGTACGCGGGGGCCCAGCTCGCCCTCGCCGAGGCGTACCGGAACGTGGCCGTGACCGGCGCGACGCCGCTCGCGGTGACCAACTGCCTCAACTTCGGCTCTCCCGAGGACCCCGAGGTCATGTGGCAGTTCGCCGAGGCCGTGCGCGGCCTCGCCGACGCCTGCAAGACCCTCGGTGTCCCGGTCACCGGCGGCAACGTCTCGTTCTACAACCAGACGGGATCCGTCCCGATCAACCCGACGCCGATCGTCGGCGTGCTGGGCGTCATCGACGACGTGGCCATCCGCGTGCGGACCGGCTTCACCGGCGACGGCGACAGGGTCGTCCTGCTCGGCGAGACCGAGGAGGAGTTCGGCGGCTCGGAGTGGGCGCACGTGGCCCACGGCCACCTCGGCGGCCTGCCGCCCGTGGCACGGCTGGAGTCGGAGCGCGACCTGGCCCTCGTGCTGGCCGAGGCCGCCTCGCGGGGGCTGCTGACCGGTTCCCACGACCTGTCGGACGGCGGGCTGGCGATCGCCCTCGCCGAGGCGTGCATGGCCCAGGGCGTCGGCTGCGAGGTCTCCCTGCCGGGCGGCGACGCGTTCGTCGACCTGTTCAGCGAGTCGTCGGCCCGCGCGCTGGTGACCGTCCGGCCGGAGTCGTTCGACGCCTTCGCGGAGCTGTGCGCGGCCCGCGAGGTGCCCTGCTACGGCCTGGGCACCACCGGCGGCGACTCCCTGAAGGTGGAGGGTGTCCTGGACATCCCGGTCACCGAACTGCGGGAGACCCACACGTCCACCCTGCCGGGCATCTTCGGCTGATCGTCTTCCGTACGGGGCACACTCATGGTTCAGGCCCCTCACCGTCGCGCGACGGTGAGGGGCCTGACCGATCTATATGGATCACACGGTCGGCGTCCGGAAGACGCGGCGGGTCTCCGCCGCGCCTCCGTCACCTTCCGCGAACGGGTCTGATGACCGAGACGGCCGGGGCGTCATGCGGGTCATGTGCACGACACCCCGGGTCCTGCTGTCGTTCCCACCCCTTGACCGGCGGGGACGCCTTCTGCCGGTCTCGTGTTCGGCGTTCCGCGCCCGATCCGGGATCAGGACTGCGTGCAGATCGCGTATACGGTGCCGCTGGTGTTCTTGCCGCTCACGGTCCAGCCGGTCGGGGGGGGGGAGCCGGTGGGCGCGCTCGTGTGGATCTGACCGGAAGCACTGCCACTGAAGCCGCCGCCCGTGGCGACCTTGCCGGAACCACAGCTCACACTCTGGCTCCCTCCCCGGCCGCCGGCGAGGCGACGGCGCTGCCGCTCGCGGTGAACGACGTTCCGGCAGGCACGCCGACGGTCATGACGGCGAGCGTGCGTCCGCCCGGCAACTTGACAGCCACTGGGCTTCCTTTCTGCGACACCAGAGCCTGGTGTGATGGGAGAGATACATGTAGTACACGTTTCAAACGTTCCAGCGGTTGGCAGCTGGAACATCACGCTTCGGCGTCGGAACGCGGCGGTTATCTCGCCTGCCGACACCGGTCGCGTACGGGATAATCAGACCCGTTCGGGGGAACCCGCCCGCTGGGCGTGGACGAACAAGACAGGGAACCAACAGGGTTCTCCAGACGCGGAGGCCACCGTGCCGACCATCAACCCGACAGACGCGGTCGCGGAAGACCGTGCCCGGCGGGAACCGTACCTTCCACCGGCGACCCAGCCGATCCGCACCGTGGTGTGGGTGCTGCATCTGGCGATGCCGCTGCTCGGCCTCTGGCTTCTGCTGGCCGAACCCGACCTGAACATCGTCTTACATGACAATCCCAGCCATTTCTGGTTGATCATCACCGTGGCCGGGATCAACCTGGTCCTGGGTCTCATGGTCGGCGAGGCGTCGGCCCGCCGGGCGGACGCCCGGCTGCTGCTGGTCTCGCTGGTCTTCCTGAGCGGCGCGGGATCGTTCCTGGTGCACGGGCTGACCACGCCGACGGTCATCCTGGACAAGACGAGCTACGGCTTCGACCTCTCCCACCCCGTCGGTCTTCTCGTGGCCTCGGTGTTCGCGTTCGCGTCGGCGCTGCCTCTGGGTGAGCGGGCCGCCCAGGCCGTGCTGAGGAACCAGCTGTGGCTGCGCAGCGGTCTCGCGGCTGTGATCACCCTGTGGGGGGTGGCCTGCCTGGTGCCCGGCCTCACCCCGCTCAGCGGCTCACCCCCCGAGGAGACGGGCCTGGGCGGCCTGGAGTGGATCGGGGTGGCCCTCTTCACGGCGGCGTCGGCGATGATGTTCCAGCTGCACCGCAGGCGTCCGGCGGTCGTGCTGATCAGCCTGGTCACCGCGTACGCGCTGCTCGCCGAGGCGTTGATCGCGGGGCTGTTCCCCCGCAACTGGCACCTGTCGTGGTGGCTGTGGCACGTGCTGCTGACCACGGCGTTCGTCTTCGTCGCCTACAGCGCCTACCTGCAGTTCCGGCGGGAGGGCACGAGCACGGGGCTGTTCGACTCGGTGGCGCTGTCGGCGACGGTCCGCAGGATCAGGGCCGACTACGAGGCCGCCCTGGAGGAACTCGTCGGCCACCTGCGGCGCCGGGAGGAGAGCAGGGTCCCGATCGCGAACAGGCTGGCGGGCAAGTTTGGGCTCACCGAGTCGCAGGTGGCGGTGCTCGACCGGGCGGGCGAGGCGCTGGCCAACGAGCGGGAGCTGAGCGACCGGCTCGCGGCGCTGGTCGACATCGGCAGACAGGCCCGCGTGGGCCTGCCGGAGAAGGAGATGCTGGCCCAGGGCCTCGACCGGGTGCGGCAGGCGTACGGGGACGTCCGGATCAAGCTGGTCGACAACGGCCGGGTCACCGTGAACTCCAAGGAGTACGGCCAGCGCGACTTCCCCGAGGACCGGCCGATCCGGCTGGAGGGGAAGGTCCTGCACCCGCTGACGGTGAAGGGCAGGCTCGCCGGGGCGCTGGAGGTGCCGATCGGCAGGACACCGCAGGACGAGGCGCTCGCCGCCACCCTGGCCGGCCAGATGTCCATCTCCCTGGAGAACGCCCGGCTCTACAGCGAGCTGGAGACCCTCTTCCGGCAGTACATGTCGCCGGACGTGGCCCAGTCGCTGCTCGCCGACCCGCAGACCGCGGCGCTCGGCGGCGAGCTGGTGGAGCTGACCGCGCTCTTCGCCGACCTGAAGGGCTTCACGAGCTTCTCCGAGCGGGTGGCGCCCGGCGAGATCGTCGAGATGCTGAACCGCTACCACACCGCGGCCGTGCCCATCGTGCTCGGCAACGGCGGCACGATCGTGCAGTTCGTGGGGGACGCGCTGCTCGCGCTGTTCAACGCCCCCGCCCGGCAGGAGGACCACGCCCTCGCCGCGGTGCGGGCGGCCCTCGCGATGCAGGAGGCGGCCGAGGAGATCGCGGCGGGAGCACCTGGATATCCTCGCTTCAGAATCGGCGTCAACACCGGTGAGGCGCTGGTCGGGAACATCGGCAGCCCCGAGTTGCGCGGGTTCAACGCGATGGGCGACTGCGTCAACGTGGCCGCCCGGCTCGAGGGGATCGCCGAGCCCGGCAGCGTCGTGATCGGCCAGAGCACCCTCGACCTGATCGGCCCCCAAGCCGAGACCCGGCCCCTTGGCCCGCTCAACCTCAAGGGGAGGGAACAGCCCGTCTATGCCCACGTACTGTCTGGACTCTCGTAAAAGTACCTTTCGCCGCGGGAACCGAACGAACACAATCGAGATCGCCAGGAGGTGGTCATGACTTCTTCCCCCGAACCGGGCGAATTCATCACATTGCTTACAGATGACGAGGTAAAAGCCCTGTACGCCATCGGGCGCCCCCGGCGCTGGGACAGGGGCGCCACGATGTTCACCGAGGGCGACGTGAGCGACTGGGTGCTCATCCTGACCTCCGGCCGCGTCAAGGTGTCCTCGCACACCGCGGTCGGCAGCGAGGTGGTCCTCGCGGTGCGAGGACCGGGGGCGTTGCTCGGCGAGTTCGCGGCGATCGACGGGCTGCCCAGGTCCGCCACGGTCACCGCCCTCGAACCGGTGGAAGGGATCACGGTCCGCGACTTCTCCTCGTACCTGCAGGCCAATGGGAGAGTCGCCGTACTGCTGATGCAGATGGTGACCGGCAAGATGCGCGACTCCGACCGCAAGCGCATCGAGTACGGCGCGTTCGACACCACGGGCCGGGTGGCCACCCGGCTGGTCGAGCTGGCCGAGCGGTACGGCGAGCCGGACAACGGCGGGGTGCGGGTGGCGCTGCCCCTCTCCCAGGACGAGCTGGCCGGCTGGACCGGGGCCTCCCGCGAGGCGGTCAGCAAGGCGCTGCGCTCCCTGCGCGATCGCGGGCTGATCGAGACGGGCCGGCGCCGCGTGATCATCCACGACATGGAGGGCCTGCGCAAACGGGCCCGCTGAGGGCGTGCCGCACGACCGGCGGAGGGGCGTGCCTGCCCGCGAAGGGAAGGCACGCCCTCGGCACGCGGGGACGAACGCGGGACGTGGGTGCCGCACACCGGATACCGGACGCCGGACGCCAGGTGAGCGCGGGACGCGTGGGTGGACGCGGTGATGAACGCGGACGCGCGAGGCGCGGACGGACGCGGGACGCGGTGATGAACGCGGACGCGGCACGCGCGGGACGCGAGGGGGAACGCGGACGGGCGCGGGACGCGAGGGGGAACGCGGACGCGGGATACGGCAGCGGACGCGCGCGCTCCGGGTGGAGTTGGATCACGGTCGACGTACAAAGTGCGTCAAACTGGGAGTCATGGTCGCAGTCCCCCAAGACCTACCCGGATCCCCCGAATACCTATCCAAACTCCGCTACGCGTGGCGGGTCTGCTCGGTCACCAGCCTCGGTCTGGTCCTGATCGGCATATCCGGCAGCACCCTGAACGTGGCGCTTCCCAGTGTGATCAGGCACTTCCACGCCGACGCCTTCTCCGCGGGCTGGGTCCTGCTCGCCTTCCTGCTCGTCAACACCGCGACGCTGGTGTTCTTCGGCCGGGTGGCCGACCTGCTCGGACGCCGGGAGATCTATCTGGCGGGGTTCGTCCTGTTCACCGCGGGATCGCTGCTGGCCGGGCTCTCGCCGGGCATCTGGTTCCTGATCGCGATGCGCGCGGTGCAGGCGGTCGGCGCCGCGATGATCCTCGCCAACGGAACCGTGATCATCACCGACGCCTTCCCTCCCGACCGGCTCAGCCAGGGCATGGGCGTCTACATCGGCACCCTTTCGATCGCCCAGCTCGCCGGTCCCACCCTGGGCGGCCTCATCGCCGAGACGGCCGGCTGGCAGTGGATCTTCTGGATCAACGTGCCCGCGGGGCTGGTCGGCCTCACCTGGGGGGCGTTCACGCTGCGCCGCGTCTCGCGGGGAGCGCGCCGGCCGGTGGACGCGCTCGGCAACCTGATCGTGTTCGCCGCCCTGTCCGCGGCCCTGATCGCACTGTCCGAGGCGGGATCGCGCGGCCTGTCGAGCCCCGTGGTGGTCGTCGGCGCGGCGGTCGCGGCGGCGCTGGTGCCGGTACTGGTCGTGGTGGAGCGCCGGGCGTCGCATCCGGTACTCGACGTGCGGCTGTTCGGCGAGCGCACGCTGGCCTTCGCCAACCTCGCCTCCTTCTGCAACGCGCTGGCGCGCTCCGCGCTGATCCTGCTGGTCGCCCTCTACTTCCAGGCCGCCAGGGGCGTCGACGCCGTCACCGCGGCCCTGGGCGTGCTCCCCGTCCCGATCGGCATGGGCCTCGCCTCCCCGATCACCGGCGCCCTCGGCCGCCGCGTCAGGCCGTACGCGCTGTCGGTGGGCGGCGCCCTGATGAGCGCGGCCGGGCTGGGCGTCCTGCTCCTGAACACCGACCCCGCCACGCCGTACTGGATCATCGGGGTGGGCCTGTTCCTGTGCGGCTGTGGCAGCGGCACCTTCATGACCGGCAACACGACCCAGGTCATGTCCGCCCTGCCCCCGGGGAGCCTGGGCGTGGTGAACGGCTTCCGGCTCATGATCATGAACGTCGGGATCGTGCTGAGCGTCGCCCTCACGCTCAGCGTCCTGACCGGCTCGGTCAGCGCCGAGCTGCGCGGGCAGGTGTACGCGGGCACGCTGTCGCGCGTCTCCCCCGTCGCCGTCGAGCATCTGATGACCGGCTTCCAGCGGACCTACGCCGTCCTGTTCGCCGTCGCGCTCACCGGCGCCCTGACGGCCGCCCTCGCCCGCCCCGCCCGCGACCCCGGAACAGCGTCAGTGACCCCCTGAGCGGGCGGACAGCGTCTCGATGCCCGTGATGAGGAGGTCGACGCCGAAGGTGTCGTAGAGATCGGGAGGGCTGCCCTCGGTGAGGGGGACGGCCATCTCCACGATGTGCGGATAGACATCCGGCGGCACCGACTGGAGCCTGACCCGCTTGAGACGCCTCCGCTCGGCCGCGTCCCGCTCGGAGAGCCCGGGGGTGCGGTGCTTCGTCGGCCCCCCGGCCAGCGCGATCGCGCCCTGCAGCAGGTACTGGGAGATCATGCAGATCTCCTCCTGGGCGAACCCGCCGCGCTTGGCCAGGCCGAGGGCCGTGTCCCACACCCGCAGGAAGGCGGGCACCTCCAGCTGGTCCACCTCGACCAGCACATCCACCGCGCACGGGTGGCGCCTGAGCACCCTGACCAGGCCCGCGACGAGCTCGCGGAGCCCTTCCTGCCACGGGCCCGCGTAGCCTCCCTCGATCACGAAGCCCTCGACCAGGTGGTCGGCCATGCCTACGGTCAGCTGCTCCTTGTTCTTGAAATGCCAGTAGAGCGCCATCGGGGTGACGCCCAGCTCCTGGGCGAGCCTCCGGATGGTCACCGCCTGCAGCCCCTCGGCGTCGCCGATCTCCAGCGCCTGCTCGACGACCGCCTCGCGCGTCAGTTTCCCCATCACACTTGACAACTATACGCCGTACGGGTTCCACTGTGCACCGTACATGTACGACGTATAAGTACAACGTAGAGGACGGGGAATGACGGACACCCGCAGGTGGTGGGCGCTGGGAGCGATCTCGCTCGCCACCTTCATGACATATCTCGACAACAACGTGGTGAACGTGGCGCTGCCGACGATCCAGCGCGACCTCGACCTGAGCATCTCCGGGCTGGAATGGATCGTGAGCGGCTACATCCTGGTGTTCGCCGGGCTGATGCTCGTCGGCGGGCGCCTGGCCGACGTCTTCGGGCGGCGGCGCGTCTTCCTGATCGGCCTCGTCGTGTTCACCGCGGCGTCGTTCGCGGCCGGGATGGCGACCGACGGCGGCGTGCTGATCGCCACCAGGGCGGTGCAGGGCGTGGGGGCGGCGTTCCTCACCCCCACGGCGCTGGCGCTGCTCACCTCGACCTTCCCCGACGCCAGGGAACGCGCGACGGCGGTCGGCCTGTGGAGCGCGGTCGGCGCGCTCGCCCTCGCCCTCGGCCCGCTGACCGGCGGATTGATCAGCGAGCGCTGGCACTGGGGCTGGATCTACCTGATCAACGTGCCGATCGGGATCGCGACGCTCGGCCTCGGACTCTGGGCGATCAGGACGGTCCCCCGGGAGACGGCACGGCGCGGCCTCGACGTCCCCGGCCTGGTGACATCGAGCCTGGCGCTGGTCGCGCTGACGTACGCGCTCATCGAGGGCGCGGGGGCCGGATGGACCTCGCCGGAGATCCTGGGCGCCTTCGGGATCGCGGCCGTGTCGGCGCTGGCCTTCGTGACGATCGAGCGCCGGAGCCGGGAGCCGATGATCGACCTGTCGCTGTTCCGGTCGCGGGTGTTCAGCGGGGGCGCGCTGTCGATGGGCCTGTGGTCCTTCGGAGTGTTCGGGATCTACTTCTTCACCGCGCTGTACCTGCAGAACGCGCTGCGCTTCTCGCCGATCGAGGCCGGGGCGGCGTTCGTGCCGATGGCGCTGGTGATGGCCGCCACCGCGGCCCTCGCCCCGAGACTGGACAGGGCCCTGGGGACCGCGCGGACCGTGGCGGCCGGGCTCCTGCTGATGGCCGTGTCGGTGTTCGGGATCTCGTTCGTCGGGGAGGGCGGCTCGTTCGGCGACCTGCTGCCGTGGTTCCTGGTCTACGGGCTGGGCGGCGGCATGCTGGTACCGCTCACCACGGCGATCCTGGGCGCGCTCCCCACGGGCAGGACGGGGGTCGCCTCGGGAGTGCTGAACGTCTCGCGCGAGGTCTTCGGCCTGCTCGGGATCACGGTCCTGGGGGCGATCCTCAACGCGCGGCAGTCCTCGCTCCTGGCGGAGGGCGCCGGGCAGCTCGCCGCCTTCCTGGACGCGTACCAGTACACGCTGGTCGTCGCCGCGGCCATCGTGCTGGTGGGCGTGCCGGTCAGCCTGCTGTCACTGCGGACCTCCCGGGCCGCGAACCCGCCGGTGCCCACCGAGGAGCGTCCGCCCGTAGCGGTGGGCTAGGAAACTCCCCCGTGCGCGGAGAACCCCCGCGCACGCGGAACGGCACCGGCTCGCGTCTCGGAGGGGGGACGCGAGCCGGTGCCGCGAGCGGATGCGTGCCGGTGCCCCGGCCGGGGACCGGCCCGCTCTTCCGAGCGGGCGCGGACCGGCGAACCGACACGAACTAACGGACCGACGCGGACCCGTGGCCGGGTCAGGAACCGATCTTGCCGCCCCTCGCGTGCCAGGCGACCACGACGGACGGGCGGGGCTGGGAGGCGCCACCGTCGGGCCAGTGGCTGGTGGGGGCCTCGGGGGTGGCGCCGGTGGTCTCACCGGGGTGCTGCACGGCCACGAAGACGCTGCGCTGGTCCTCGCTGACCAGCGGGCCGCAGGTCTCCGCGCCGACCGGCACGCTCAGGAACTGCTTCAGGTAGCCGCGCTCGGAACCTCGGACCGGCATGGCGAACAGGCCGTCGTGGGCGCCGAGCTGGCTGCCGTCGGTGGAGATCCAGAGGTTGCCGTCGGCGTCGAAGGCGACGTTGTCCGGGCAGGAGATCGCCGAGACCTTGGTCTTGTCGAACCCCGCGAAGTAGGTCGCCGGGTCGTTCGGGTCGCCGCAGACCAGGGGCAGGGACCAGGCGAAGGTCGTGGCCCCGGCGTCGTTGCGCCGCTCGACGATCTCCAGGACGTGACCGTGCTTGTTGGCCGGGCGCGGGTTGGCCTCGTCCACCTGGGCCGGGGTCCGGTTGGTGTTGTTGGTCAGGGCCACGTAGACGCCGCCGGTGACGGGGTTGCGCTCCACGTCCTCGGGACGGTCCATCTTGGTCGCCCCGACCTTGTCGGCCGCCATACGCGTGTAGACGAGCACCTCGGCGGCCGTCATCCCCGGAACGTGCGAGACCTTGCCGGTGACCAGCGGGATCCACTCACCCGAGCCGTCGAACTGCCCGTCGGCGGGGAGCTTGCCGGTGCCGTCGATCTCGGCGGCCGGGCTGTCGCCGGTGAACTTCGCCACGTACAGCGTGCCGTCGTCCAGCAGGGTCCGGTTGTGCCGGTCGAAGCCCCGGATGTAGCGCTCCCGGGAGACGAACTTGTAGACGTACTCGAACCGGGAGTCGTCGCCCATGTAGGCCACGACCCGGCCGTCGGCGGCCAGGGAGGTGGTGGCGCCCTCGTGGGCGAGCCTGCCCAGGGCGGTGCGCTTGATCGGGGTGGAGTCGGGGTCGAACGGGTCGATCTCCACGATCCAGCCGGTGCGGTTGATCTCGTTCGGGTGCTTGGCCAGGTCGAAACGCTCCTCGACCCGGTCGAACCTGCGGTTGCCGCTCGGGATGCCCGTGGTGGTGCTCACCCCGTACCGGGTGAGGTACGGCTTCTGCGCCTCGGGCACGCCGTTGCCGTTGACGAAGTACTGGTTGAAGTTCTCCTCGCCGCTGAGTACCGTGCCCCACGGCGTGGTGCCGCCCGCGCAGTTGTTCAGCATGCCGATCGGCGTGGTGCCCCTGGGGTCGGCGGCGGTCCTCAGCAGGGCGCTGCCGGCGGCCGGGCCGGTGAACTTCATGGGGGTACGCACGGTGATGCGGCGGTTGTAGCGGCGGAAGCCCCGGGTGACCAGCTTCCACTGACCGGACCCGCCGACCCGCTCGATCTCGACCACCGAGCCGCCGTGCGCGGCCAGCGCGATCTTGATCTGCTCCTCCGTCGCGGAGTTGCCGTCCGTGTAACCGCGGAACATCAGGTTCTCGTCGGTGTACTCGTGGTTGACCCAGAGCAGGCCCCGGTTGTGCCCCATCGGGAAGAGGGTGACGTAGTCGCAGTTGTAGCCGAACTGCTTGGCCTGCGCGGCGGCCGTCTGCTTCTCGAAGTCGAACGCGGGGGCGCCGGGCAGCACCGGGTCGCCCCAGCGCACCACGGCCGCCGACAGGTAGCCCGCGGGGACCGTCACCTTGTCGTCGGTGTTCGGCGCGATGGCGGTGAAGCGAAGGCCGCTCTTCTGGCCGTGCCCGTTGCCATGGCCGTTGCCGTGACCGTGGCCGGACCTGTTCGCGTCCACGTCCGGGTCGGCGAGGGCGGGGAGCGCCGTGCCGATCCCGACCCCGGCGACGATCGCGCCCAGGGCACCGGCGCGCAGCATGCCGCGCCGGGTCATCGCCTCGGCGACCACGTCACCGAAGTAGGTGTTGTCGCTGGTGTTCGTCACATCGTGGGCGCACTGGTCACCGCAGCGGAACCGGCAGGTGAGCGCGCTGCGTCCACCCTTGTGCGGGCTCGTGAGCAGGGGAAGCGGTCGGCGCGGCGACGTGTTCGCCACAGGGTCCTCCAAAAAGGGGCGAGGTCTTTCGGCCCGGAGGCTACGTGTGCCAGCCGAACCGGAGGTGAACGACGTTTGCCCGCATGATGAACCGTTCACCCGAACGAGCTGTTCGGGTGGGTTTCACACCCCCGGACGGGCCGCCCGTGCGAGCCGTCGCACCACCCGGACGGGCCGCTCGCACGAACCGTCACACGGAACCGTCGCACCACCCGGGAGGTACGAGTCGCCTGGCACGCCCGTACCTCCCGGACGGGCCGCCCGGGAGGGGGCGGGGGTCACGTTGTCCGGAGGTGGGGCTCCGGCGGGCATCATGGAGGGCGTGCCACCTCACAAACCCGACACGACCAAGGTCCGCGCCGCCCTCGACACCCAGCTGAGCGCCCTCGACGAGCCGCCCTACGACGGGCCCGGCGGGCTCGCGGCGCTGCTGGGCGCCTGCGTGAGCGTGGTGCTGCGAGCCTTCGGGCGAGGGATCCGCCCGGAACGGGAGATCACCCGCTTCGCCGTACGACACCTGCTGGACGAGCTGGCGACGGCCGCTCCGGGCCGAACCGTCGAGGTCCGGGTCCCGCCCTACGCGGCGGTGCAGTGCGTGGAGGGTCCCCGCCACACCCGGGGCACCCCGCCCAACGTGGTGGAGACCGACGCGCGCACCTGGCTGGAGCTCGCCACCGGCGGGCTGACCTGGTCCGAGGCGATGGCCGCCGGAAAGATCGCGGCGAGCGGGGCCCGCGCCGACCTGTCCGGCCACCTGCCTCTCCGATAGCCGCCCCGGACACGCCGTGAGGTCCACCGGCCGTTACGAGGCGGACGCGATCCGGACACCGAATCCGACAGCCATCCCGGACACGCCATGAGCCCCGCCCGCCGTTACGAGGCGGACGCGGTCCGGACGCCGAATCCGACAGCCGCCCCGGACACGCCATGAGCCCCGGCCGTTGTTACGAGGTGGGCGGGAGCTGGACGCCGAACCTGTCCTCGACGCAGCGCCGCTGGAGCTCCGGAGGCAGGTTCACGCAGTCGCCGACCTTGCTGTAGAGCCAGCTCAGGAACACCGCGGCGATCACCAGGGTGAGAAGGCTCAGCACGATCCCCACCCAGGCCCGGCGCGGCCTGGACTTCCTCACGAGCGCGATGATGCCGACGATCAGGCCGACGATCGCGATCGGCACGCCGAGACCGCAGATGACGAGCGACAGGATCGCGACGATCCCGAGCACGAGCGTGGCGGTGCCCAGCCCACCGCCGGACCTGCGCCCCTCGTCCGGATAACCCGGATAGGGCGTGGCGTACGGATAGCCGGGCGTGCCCGGTTGCGCCGGGTACGGTGTGCCGCCCTGGGGCGGCTGGGAGGCGGCCTCGGACGGTGGCCCCCCGGGACCGCCGTAGGGCTGCCCGGCCTGCTGCGCCTCCCCGTATCTCGGCTGCTCCCCGTACCCCCGCTCACCCGTTCGCCCCGGCTGGCCCGGCTGGCCCGGGGTGCCCGGAGTGGGTGGCCGCTCCGACTGGAAACCACCGGCGGCCCCGGCAGCAGCCCCGGCGGCCCCAGCCGCCCCGGCTGCCCACTGCGGAGCCGTCGGTTCCTCGGAGGGCGTCGGCGGCTCGTAGCGCGAGGGCGGGGTGGGGGCGGCCGACGTACTGGGACGGTCCGCCCCGGGGTGCTCGGGTCCGCCGGGAGCCTCCGAGGTGCCCTCCCAGCCGGGATAGGCCGACGGCGTGGTGCCCGGCACCATGTAGGGCTGCCCCTCAGGCGCCCCGGCCCCCTCGGGCGCTCCCCCGGGCGTTCCCTCCGGCGACGGGCCGCCCGGTGCTCCCTGCGCCCGCGCCCCGGACACCGGCGCCCCGTACCCGGGAGACCCGGGAGACCCCGAGTACCCCGGAGATCCCGGGGACCCCGGCGTGGCGTACCTGCCCCCCGCCTGGTCGGGCGGGGGCACCTCCGGCGCGGACGGCGTGTCCGGGTGCGGCGGAACCTGGGGTTCGGCGGGCACGGAGGACGGCGGCCAGGTCGAGGGCTCGTTGGGGTCGGGCACGGGCGCCTCGGGATCCGGCTCCTCCCACGGCTCGGGGACCGACGGCGGCGGCGGGGTCGGTGGCGTCGACGCCCCCGATCCCCACACGGGCCCCTCCCCGGTCTCCCGGCCCGGCGGCTCGGCCCGGCCGGGGATCTCCGTCCATCCGGTCGGCTCGGCCCGGCCGGAGGGCTCACCGGAACCGGAAGGCTCGGTCCACCGGGTGGGCTCCCCCGCCGGGGTGGCGGGCTGCCGCCACGTGGGCGGCTCGTTCGAGGGAGGGACGGGCCAGGCGGCCGGTTCCGGGGCGGCGGGTCCGGGCTCGTGTTCGCGTTCGCCGGGGACGGCCGCCTCCTCGGAGGTGCCCGGCGGCTCCTCCGAGCCGGACCCTTCCTGGTCGGAGGGCCTGTCCCGCGGCACTCGCCGGGGATCGGGCTGGTTCGGGTCCACAGGTGTTGTCACGTCTCTTCTCCCGACGCTCGGGCATGCCGGATATCTCACACTCCCCTGTGGACCATCGGCGAAACAGGCTGACACGGCAAAACACCGATGATCGTTCGGTCAGGGTGCGACATGCCACGGAACGGACCCTGGGTGCGAGCAGGGAAGAAGCCGACCTAGAATGAAGCATGTGCTGAAGGGCGACGGCCATCTGAGCCATGACCTCGACTCCCACGACCGGCCTCCGAAGGACGCATGTGGCGTCTTCGGGGTGTGGGCCCCCGGGGAGGAAGTCTCCAAACTCACCTACTACGGGCTGTACGCGTTGCAGCATCGCGGCCAGGAGTCCGCGGGCATCGCGGTCAGCGAGGGCAGCAGGATCCTCGTCTACAAGGACATGGGCCTGGTGGCCCAGGTCTTCGACGAGTCCGTGCTCGGGACCCTCCGCGGCCATCTGGCGATCGGCCACTGCCGCTACTCGACGACCGGATCGAGCGTCTGGGAGAACGCGCAGCCGACGTTGAGCTCGACCGAGTCCGGCGGGCTCGCGCTCGCCCACAACGGAAACCTGATCAACACCCCGGAGCTGGCCAAACGTCTGGCCCCCGGGTCCACCCGGGCGACCACCGACACCGAGGTGCTGACGACGCTCCTCGCCCAGGACCGCAGCCAATCGATCGACGACGCCGCCGCCGAGCTGCTCCCGCAGATCAGAGGCGCCTACTCGCTCGTCTTCATGGACGAGAAGACCCTCTACGCGGCCCGCGACCCGCAGGGCGTCCGCCCGCTGGTCCTGGGGCGCCTGGAGCGCGGCTGGGTGGTCGCCTCGGAGACCGCGGCGCTGGACATCGTGGGCGCCACGTTCGTCCGCGAGATCGAGCCGGGCGAGCTGATCACCATCGACGAGCGCGGCGTGCGCTCGCGCAGGTTCGCGCTCGCCGAGCCCAAGGGCTGCCTGTTCGAGTACGTCTACCTCGCCCGCCCCGACACCACGATCGCCGGGCGCGGCGTGCAGACCACGCGCGTCGAGGTCGGCCGCGTGCTGGCCCGCGAGCACCCGGTCGAGGCCGACCTGGTCATCCCGACCCCCGAGTCGGGCACCCCCGCCGCCGTCGGCTACGCCGAGGAGAGCGGGATCCCCTACGGTCAAGGTCTGGTCAAGAATTCCTACGTGGGCCGGACCTTCATCCAGCCGTCCCAGACGATCCGCCAGCTGGGCATCCGGCTGAAGCTCAACCCGCTGAAGGAGGTCGTCGCGGGCAAGCGCCTGGTGGTCGTGGACGACTCGATCGTGCGGGGCAACACGCAGCGGGCGATCGTGAAGATGCTGCGCGAGGCGGGGGCCACGGAGGTGCACGTCCGGATCTCCTCCCCGCCGGTCAGCTGGCCGTGCTTCTACGGCATCGACTTCGCCACCCGGGCCGAGCTGATCGCCGGTTCGCTCAGCGTGGAGGAGATCCGCGCCTCACTCGGCGCCGACTCACTCGGATACATCTCGCTGGAGGGCCTGACCGCGGCCACCACGATCCCCGCGGACCGGCTCTGCCGCGCCTGCTTCGACGGCGAGTATCCGATCCCGATCGACCAGGACAACGTGGGCAAGTACGTGCTGGAGGCCAAGCGTTGAGCGGGCCGGGCGCGCAGAGAGAGGCTTCATGACCAGCTACGCGGCCGCCGGGGTGGACATCGACGCGGGTGAGCGCGCCGTCGAGCTGATGAAGGCGAAGGTCGCGCGGGCGCGCAGGCCGGAGGTCGTGGACGACGCCAGCGGCTTCGCCGGGCTCTTCGACGCCTCGGCCCTGCTGTCGTACCGGCGGCCGCTGCTCACCACGTCAACCGACGGCGTCGGCACCAAGGTCATGCTGGCCCAGCGGCTGGACAAGCACGACACGATCGGGATCGACCTGGTCGGCATGGTCGTCGACGACCTGGTGGTCTGCGGCGCCGAGCCGCTGTTCATGACCGACTACATCGCCTGCGGCAAGGTGGTCCCCGAGCGGATCGCCGAGATCGTGGGCGGTGTCGCCGAGGGGTGCCGCCTGGCGGGCTGCGCCCTCGTCGGCGGGGAGACCGCCGAGCACCCCGGGGCGATGGAGGCGGGCGAGTACGACCTCGCGGGCGCCGCGACCGGGGTGGTGGAGGCCGACAGGATGCTCGGCCGCGACCGGGTCCGCGCGGGCGACGTGGTCCTCGCGCTCGCCTCCTCCGGCGTGCACTCCAACGGCTACTCGCTGGTCAGGCACATCATCGACCGGGCCGGGCTCTCGCTGGAGGCCGAGCTGCCCGAGCTGGGGCGGACGCTGGGCGAGGAGCTCCTGGAGCCGACCAGGATCTACTCGCTCGACTGCCTGGAGCTGGCCCGCGCGGTCGACGTCCACGCGTACGCCCACATCACGGGCGGCGGCCTGGCGGGCAACCTGTCCCGTTCGCTGCCTCCCGGGCTGGACGCGCTGCTCGACCGCTCGTCGTGGACCCCGCCCGCCGTCTTCGAGGTGCTCGCGGGGCACGGCGGGGTGGCCCAGGCCGACATGGACCGGACGTTCAACCTGGGCGTGGGCATGGCCGCGGTCGTCCCCGCCGAGGCCGTGGAGCCCGCCCTCGCGCTGCTCGGCGAGCGGAGCCTGCCCGCCTGGGTGCTCGGCGAGATCGTCGAGGGTTCGGGCCAGGCCCGTTTCCGCTGATCCGCGCCCTTCCCTCCGGGAAAGAACCCCCTGGGAAAGCACCTCGCGCGGCCTTCGTCCCGCCCGGCCGGTGCCACCGGCCGGGCGGGACGCGCCGGATGTGGCCCGGATGTGGCCGAGTGTGACCAGATGCGGCCGGATGCGCGGCGGGTACGGCGAAAGGCGCTCCGGACCACCGGAGCGCCGCGTATTTTCGACTCGTAGCGAGAAGAACACCCGGCGGCTTGTGCTCACCGCCGGGTGCCCTGCTCACGTCAACCTGAAATCCGCCTAGCGGCGGCCGGATGTCCCGTCGTCGCGGTCATCTCCGGAGCCGAAGTCATCGGCGTAATCGGCGTACCGATCCGCCAGCTCGTCGTAGGCGTCGTTGGAGTCGTCATTGTGGTTGGAGTCGTCTCTGACTCCGAGCTCGTCGCGCAGACGCTCAAGATCAGTGCCACCGCTGTTGTACTTCAGCTGGCGAGCAACCTTGACCTGCTTGGCCTTTGCTCGGCCGCGCCCCATTGGCTCGACCCCCTCGTGTGGGGTCGTGCCCGACCCCTCGTCGCTAACGCACCACGCACTGACGCCACCTGACTTGAGGCGTCAGCTCTCGTTCGCCTACAACCGTACCCGTTTTACGCCCGGCTCGGTACGTCGTATGGGCGTGTGGGGCTAGTGGCCCAGCCAAATGCCCCTAATTCGCCCGACTTCCGACATTCTGCGCTCAGCCAGCCTATCGGCTGCGACGGCCGGGGGAACGCCATCCTCCGCCGCACTGGAGAAGATCTTGAGAGTCGTGTCGTAGATCTGGGTGGCCTTTGCCTGCGCCCGCTCCATGTTGAACCCCCTGATCTCATCCGCGACCTGGATGACGCCGCCGGAGTTGACCACGTAGTCGGGCGCGTAAAGGATCCCCCGGTCGGCGAGCTGCTTCTCCACGCCGGGGTGGGCCAGCTGGTTGTTGGCCCCGCCGCAGACGATCGTGGCGCGCAGGCGGGCCACCGTCTCGTCGTCCAGCGCCCCGCCGAGGGCGCACGGCGCGTAGACGTCGACGTCGGCGGCGGTGATCTCCAGCCGGTCGGCGACGACCTCGACCCGGGGATGGATCCGCCGCAGCCGCTCCACGGCCCGCTCGCTCACGTCGCAGACCACGACCTCCGCGCCGTCCTCGATCAGGTGGCCGACCAGGCGGTGGCCGACCTTGCCGACGCCCTCCACGCCGACGCGCCTGCCGCGCAGCGTCGGCGTCCCGTACGCGTGCTCGGCGGCGGCGCGCATGCCCTGGAACACGCCGAGGGCGGTGAGGATCGACGAGTCGCCGGCACCGCCGTTGGCCAGCGTGCGGCCGGTCACGTACGAGCACTCGCGGGCCACGATGTCCATGTCCTCGCTGTAGGTGCCGACGTCGCAGGCCGTGTAGTAGCGGCCCCCGAGCGACTGGACGAACCTGCCGTAGGCGCGCAGCAGCGCCTCGCTCTTGTCCGTCGCCGGATCGCCGATGATGACGGCCTTGCCGCCACCGAGGTCGAGTCCCGCCAGGGCGTTCTTGTAGGCCATCGCCCGCGAGAGGTTGAGCACGTCCGCCAGCGCGGCCTGCTCGCTCTCGTAGGGATAGAACCTGGTGCCGCCCAGGCCGGGGCCGAGGGCGGTGTTGTGGATGGCGATGATCGCGTGGAGGCCGCTTCGCTCGTCGGAGCAGAAGACGACCTGCTCGTGCCTCGCCTGGCCGGTTGCCGGGCCCGCGTCCTTGTGGGACAGCCCGAAGACGTCGGTCACTGTGGTGACTCCCAGTCGTCCGTTCCCGCCGCTCCGTCGCGGCGGAGATCACCCTCAGCGTAACCACAAGTGCGTAACAGGGACGACGTGCGCGAACGTCCCATCTCAGTGTCCGAGACGGCCGGCGCGGAAGCGTGCCCGCTACGGACAACGGCCGGTCCTTCGTGACACGATGCGGTCGTGCTGCCCTACGCCGCGTACCTCCGCGTCTACGAACCGCTGGTCGCGTTCGCCCCGGCGGAGCGCGTCTCGTGGACCGCCTACGCCGAGACGGCCGACCGACCGCGCCGAGCGAGCGCCCTCCACGCCGAACACGGCGAGGCGGTGCGGCGCCTCCTCGGGGTGCCACCGGCCCCGGCCCCCGTCCAGGAGAGCCCCAACGCCTATCTGAGGCGCGTGGAGGAGGTCCTGTACGTCTGTCCGTGGCAGAGCAGGCTGAGGTCGTGGCTCGCCTTCTCGCGCTTTCGCGGGGCGACCCCGCCCAAGCTCATGGAGCGTTTCGTCCCGCCCGCCGTCGCGAAGCAGACGGCCGACGACTTCGACCGGTTCAAGCGCCGCACCGACTCCACCGCGCTGCGCACGCACATCCGTGGCTCCACATGGCACGTTCCGACCTCGTGGTTCGTCCCCTTCGACGGCAACGAGCGCTGGCTCGTCATCGACGGCGACGAGGGCCAGAAGGGCACGACCACCACGCGCAACCTGATCTACGTCACGTCCATGGCCCACGCCAGGCGCCGCAGCGCCCGAGCCCTGCAGATCATCAGGAGGCAGGTGGGCGAGGTCTCGGTCACCGCCGAGGTCGAGGACGTGGCGCGCTGGCTGGAGGAGTTCCACCCGCACTCGCTGGTCGAGCTGGACTACGGCGGCATCGTCAACCTCATGGACGACGAGACACTCCAGGCCGACGAATCCGTGGCGGAGCTCGCGGCGGCGCTGACAGGTCTGGAAAAAGGCGAGGAAGAACTGGCGTTCGCCATGTACCAGCGCGTCATCCTCCGCTGGCGATCAATACAACTTCTCGAATCAGCAAACTGAGTCGCAAATCATCCCTTCGACCTGCGTAAGTAGGTCCGTCGATGACCGGGGATGCACCTACGAACTGAGTAGTTTGCCGTTTTCACTGCGATACCACGAAACGTGTCGCTAGAATCACCGAGCGTGACAACAACACGTGCACAAGAGAGATGAGTCGCTCAAAGGCTCGCCAATCGCTCTACGTGGCTGTATGGTCACATCGGGTGATGCCGCATATGGCCCAAACAGCCGCACGCAAGGGCCATAGGCGGACATCCGTGACAAGCGTCAAGTCGCAGGATCGCTGTCGCCGGTCCACATGGAGGAGAGGCCGCACAAATGTCAGCTCGTACACCCGAGGCAGAGCCGCTGCTCACCCCGGCGGAGGTCGCAACCATGTTCCGCGTCGATCCCAAGACCGTGACCCGGTGGGCGAAGGCGGGCAAGTTGACGTCCATCCGCACCCTGGGTGGACACCGCCGGTACCGGGAGACTGAGGTTCGCGCACTGCTCGCGGGGATTCCGCAGCAGCGTTCAGAGTAAGACGGGGGCCGTCACTGACCTAGGGGGATTGGTGCGCGCTCACCCTTTGAGCGTGTAGGCCACACGGGTTTGTGGGGAGCGGCGTCGCCCGCCCGGCGCCGCCCCAGCACCTGCCCCGCCCTCCCGAAGGGCTCGGCAGTGCCCCTCGGCAGTGTCCCGAGGGGCCTTTGTCAGCCGTCTGTCAGCCGTCCGCCCCGGGCCTCTCCTGGTCCGCGGGGCGGCTCGCCTGGTCTCTGATCAGGCCGTCCAGCAACTCGCCGACGCGCGCGTCGTGTCCGGCCGCCACGCCGAGCAGCGCCGTCAGCTGACCGATCAGCATCCGCTCCAGCGCCGGCCGCTCGATGTCACGGCGCTCCAGCCAGTCGAGGCCCGCGGTCTCGACGGAGGCGATCCACGAGCGCAACGCGACCCGGAGCGCGGGCCCCGGCTCCTCGACCCGCATCTGCTTCATGATCATCCTGAGCAGCCGGTGCCTGACCGAGTCGACGACCTGCCCGACCTCGCCGCCGCGATGGGCGGGACCGCCCCTGAGCAGCGCGGCGAAGCCCGCCGCGTGCTCCTCGACGAAGTCGAAGTATCGGGTGAGGCCCCCGGCCAGCTCGTCCAGCGGGGTGCCGGTCCCCCGGGGTCCGAGCCTGGCCTCCAGCTGGGCCGCGGCGCTCCTCAGCGCGGCGACGTAGAGCTCCTGCTTGCCGCCGAAGTAGTGGTAGACCAGGGCCCGCGACGCGCCGGCCTCGGAGGCCACGTCGTCGATCGACACGTGTTCGGCGTCACGCCTGCCGAACAGCTCCAGGGCCGCCGCCATGAGCTCCTCGCGGCGCCGGTCGACGCTGAGCCTGCGCCGCGCCGGTCGCACGCCCCCCGCCACGGGTTTCGCCCGTTCGGCGGCTCCGGATGTCGACCCCACACCGCGAAGACTATCGGAGCCGTTCCGCCGGCGGCTTGGTCAAGATCGCAGTTCCCTTCCGCCCAAGCCGTACCCCATTCGGAACTCGATCGTTTTGAGTGACAGGTGCCCATCCACCATCACGGGGGAGAGCCATGTCAGGACCGCCGGTCAACACCACCGTCACCCGAGCCCGCGGGTTCGCCGAACCCGTCATGTCCGACGGGGGCGGGCCACGCCCGAGACCCACGATCCGCAACGTGGCAGAACGAGCCGGTGTCTCCAAATCACTGGTCTCGCTCGTCCTGCGCGGATCGCCCCACGTCAGTGAACATCGCAGGCAGGCCGTGCTCCAGGCGGCCAGAGACCTCGGCTACCGGCCCAACGCCGTCGCGCGCAGCCTGGTCGAGGGCCGTACCCACCTGGTCGGGGCGCTCGTCGCCGACCTGCACAACCCGTTCTACGCGGAGTTCCTGGACGGCCTCCAGGAGAGCCTGCACGGCGACGGGCTGAGGCTTCTCATCGGCAACAGCCAGTGGGACCCCGCCTTCGAGGACGAGGCCGTCGAGGCGTTCCTCGAACTGCGCGTCGACGGGCTCGTCCTGCTCGGCATCGCGCCCACCAGCGGGACGCTCATCGAGGCCACCGGCTACACGCCGACCGTGGTGGTGGGTGAGCGCGACATCGACCTCGGCGGCGTGGACATCGTCGTCGACGACGACCAGCTCGGCGCCCGCCTCGCCGTCGACCACCTCGTGGAGCTCGGCCACCGCAGGATCGCCCACATCGAGGGCGCGGGCATCTCCTCCGGGCGCTTCCGGTGCGAGGGCTACCTGGTCGCGATGCGCAGGCACTCCCTGGCGCCGTACATCATGGTCGAGGAGGGCGAGTCCAGCGAGGAGGGCGGCGCCAGGGCGGCGCACAGCCTGCTCACGCGTGACCCCCGGCCCACAGCGATCTTCGCCGCCAACGACCGGGTGGCCATGGGCGTGCTCTCCGCGGCCACCGAGCTGGGCCTGCGGGTTCCCGAGGACCTGTCCGTGGTCGGGTACGACAACATCCACCGCGCGGGGACCCAGCCGATCTCGCTGACCACCGTGGACCAGCCCCGCCGCGCCATGGGACGCTCCGCCGCCGCGCTGCTGAACGACCGGATCGGCGACCCCGGCAAGGCCTCGCGCCTGCGCCAGGTCGCGCCACAGCTGGTCGTACGGCACAGCACGAGCCCCGCCGAACGCTAAAGAGCCTGCCTGGAGCGTTACAGCACGCCCAGGCAGGCTCCATGGCCTCCCCAAATGCGGGTCAACATCGCGGACGGCGACGCGCCGCCGGTGTTGACTCTGGCCGAGACGAGGGGGGTAACAATGCGTGATCCGGAACTGGTGTCATGCGCCCAGCGGGCCGCGGCCGAGCTCGAACGGGCGTGGGCGCACTGGCGGGCCGCCCGGGGCCGCAACGGCGACGCCGGAGCCGAGTCCGTGGCCAGCTACGTGGCCCATTCGATCGACCACCCGTGGGGACGGCCGCGCGTGGTCCTCGGGCTGGACGCCGAGGACGCCAGGGAGCTCGCCTCGCTCCTGCAGAAGCAGGAGGTCGGCGAGCACGCCTGGTGACGTCGCGTGTTGGTACGCGCCTCCTGTTCCCGGGTGGGCACATGTCGCGTCCCGTGACGGGAGAGCACACCATGCCTCGTGACGGGCCGGCACATATCGCGACAACGGCCGAAACACGCTTCCGGGCCACGTAGGTTGGGTGGTTGACGACTTCCTTGGGGGCGATGAGCGTGACCGGCAAAGCACTCGCGGCGACCCTTGTCCTGTGCGGACTCGGCGCCGCCGCCTGCGGCGGTACCGCCGCGGGCGCGGACCTCGCGCGAGAGCGCGGACCCGTCCCTCCCGCCGCGGGCACGGCGGCGGCTCCAGTGGCTCCGGCGTCCGACGCCCTGTCCCGCCCGGCGGCCGGTGCGGCGAGCGATCCCACGGCGAGTCCCGCCACCGGGCAGAGCGGCCAGGGCGACCAGGGCGACAGGCCGCTCAGCGGCAAGGTCGTGGTCATCGACCCCGGCCACAACGGGCAGAACTACCGCCACCCCGCGGAGATCAACAAGCAGGTCGACGTCCTGACCCAGTCGAAGGCCTGCGACACCACGGGCACCGCCACCGACAACGGCTACAGCGAGGCGGCCTTCACCTGGGACGTCTCGCAGCGTCTGGCCAAGATCCTGAAGAGCCGCGGCGCGACGGTGAAGCTGACCCGCGACAGCAACTCCGGCGTCGGGCCGTGCATCACCCAGCGGGCCGCGATCGGCAACAGGGCGAAGGCGGACGCGGCGATCTCGGTCCACGCCGACGGGTCGAGCCCCGCCAACCACGGCTTCCACGTGATCATGCCGAAGAAGATCGGCGGCCCGGTCGACCCGGTGGTCAACGCCTCCAGAAAGCTCGGCCTGGACGTGCGGAACGCCTTCAGGCGCGGCACCGGCCTGTCGTACTCCACCTACATCGGCAAGGACGCCCTCGACTACCGTAACGACCTCGGTGGCCTGAACCTCTCCACGGTTCCCAAGATCTTCATCGAGTCGGGCAACATGCGGAACCCGGCCGAGGCGGCCAAGTTCCAGCAGCCGGCGTTCCGGCAGAGGATCGCGCTCGCCCTGGCGAACGGGTTGCAGCAGTACCTGAAGTAGTCCGGGCTCCGGGCGGAAAGGCCCGCCCGGACGGCTCGCGTACCGGATCCGGCCGGGGCGGACGGCTCGTCTCAGCGGCCCGCCGGGCCGTTCGATCCCAGGTCCCGGCCCAGGCCCAGGGGCGCGAGGTTGTCGCGGGCCGGGTGGCTGCGCGCGGCCGGACCCTCGGCGAAGGCGCGCAGGACGTTCCCCGTGGCCCTGCGGACGAAGGCCCCGGCCTCGCGTGTGACGCCGTGGCCGCAGCGGGCGCCCCGCATGGCGCACACCCAGCGCATCGTGCCCGAGCTGAACACACCGGCGCCGCTCGGCACGGTGTAGTAGGCGCTGTGCGCGACCGTGGCCCTACCGGCGCAGTTGACCGGGGAGACCGACAAAACCTCCATCGGGCGCGGTACGCCCGCGCCGACCCTGTCGGTCTCCACACCCACCATCCCGGGGAAGGTGGTGCCGCGCCGCACCCCGGTCCCCTTGAAGATCCAGTTGTCGGGGCGCCTGACCACGTAGGCGGACTCGGAGGGGAAGCAGTCGTACATCGGGCCGGTCAGCGAGCTCTCCGGCCTGCTGGTGGCGCGCCACAGGACCGTCCGGGCGTCCTCGGCGGCGTCCTTGTGGCAGACCACCAGGCGGCGGGGGCCCAGGGGCGTCGCGGCGAAACGGATCCGCCAGTAGACGGCGTTGGCGCCGAGGAAGGCGAGGTTGGTGCCGTGGTCGCGGGCGGTCTCGACGGTGCGGCGCATGCCCGGCGACCAGTACTCGTCATGGCCCAGTGACACCAGTCCCCTCGCCCCGTCGAGAACGTGCGGGTCGCGGTCCAGGTCCAGGCTCGTGACGTAGGCGAGCGGTACGCCCCGGCGCTCGGCGAGCTCGATGGCGTCGCGCTCCATGTCCAGGAAGAGCCGCGCCCCCGAGGTGTCGTACGGACGGTCGAAGCTGACCGCCCGGGACCTGTCCTCGAAGCCGCCGGGGCCCATGTAGAGGCTGCGTCCGCCCCAGTCGTTGTACGCCTGCCAGGTGGTGACCGCGTTGACGACGACCAGGCGCCCCCGGGTGGAGGCGGACCTGACGGTGAGGGGAACGTAGCGCCGTCCCCCGGTGGCGGCGTCCAGCCGGATCAGGTAGGAGCCCTCGGGCCAGCCCGAGGTGTCCACTTCGGGGCCGGGCTTCCAGTGGGCGGCGGTCACCGTCCCGGTGGCGGCGATCGTCCTGGGCGGGGCCTGCCTCGTACCGGGCAGGCCGGTCGCCCGCCAGACCTGCCTGGCCCCGGCCCCGCCGTACCAGCCCATCCGGAAGGCCCTGGCGGTGTAGCGGCCGGCGGTGGTCGAGACGTACAGCCGGAAACTCTCGCCCGGCAGCACGCTCACCCGGTCGGCGAAGCCCTCGATCTCGTGCTCGGCGCCGCGCCGGCGCACCCGCCAGCCGGGATCGCCCTTCCCGGCGTTCTCCGCCACCGTGGCGTTGTCCCCCTCGGCGCTCCGCACCGCGGAGGAGGACGGCGAGGGAGTGGGCGTGGGCGGGTCGGCGGGGCGGTCGACGGTGGCGGAACACCCGGCGGCCAGCATGATCGCCACCGGTATCGTCACCAGGGTCGCCAGTGGTGTGCGGGCCGGGTGCCTGGACGCTTGGAACATGAGCAGCAGCATGTCCGCGCGAGGGGTCTCCCCCGGTTCTCCCGCGCGGTACTTGGGCGGTTCTTGGTTCCGTGTCCGGGGTCGCCAGCCTAAAGGGCTTATTTCTCTGGTGATTTGGAATGATTCAAACCATGACTGACCTCCTGCCGCTTCCCTCCGCTTTTATCCCTGCCAGCGGTTTCCTCGGCCTTCCCCACGGAGTCGTCGTCTCCGGTTCCGCCGAGCTGGTCGACGCCGTACGCCTCGCGCTCGCCGTCCTCGACCCGCGCCCCGGCGAGGCGGGGACGATCACGGTGGAGTCCGACGCCTCACTCGGCGCCGAGGCGTACGTCCTGGACGTGACGGACGGGGGCGTGCGGATCGCGGCCGGAGACCGGGCCGGTGCCTTCTACGCGGGCCAGACGCTGCGGCAGCTGCTGCCTGCGGCGGCGTTCCGCGCGGTGGCCGGTGCCGGGGCGAGCTGGAGCGTCCCCCTCGGCCGGGTGCGGGACGCGCCCCGGTTCTCCTGGCGCGGGGTGCACCTCGACGTGGCGCGGCACTTCATGCCCAAGCGCGAGGTGTTCAGGATGGTCGACACCATGGCGGTCCACAAGCTGAACCGCCTCCACCTGCACCTGGTGGACGACCAGGGATGGCGGGTCGAGAGCCGCCGGCACCCTCGGCTGCACGAGGTGGGCGCGCACCGCCCGCGCACGGCCACCAGCTACTACCGGGAGGACCTCACCTTCGACGACGTACCGCACGGCGGCTACTACACGCTGGAGGACCTCGCCGAAATCGGCGCCTACGCGCGGGCCCGCGCCGTGACGGTCGTGCCCGAGATCGACGTACCGGGACACGCCTCGGCGATCCTCGCCGCCTACCCCGAGTTCGACGCCCGCGCCACCGGTGGGCGCCGGCCGGAGCCCTTCACGGTCCTGGAACGCTGGGGCATCTCCCCCGCCATCCTGTCCCCGCTGCCGGAGACGATCGGCTTCCTGACCGACGTGATCGAGGAGATCGTGGAGGCGCTGGGCGAGACCCCGTACGTCCACATCGGCGGGGACGAGTGCGTGCTCGACGACTGGGCCGCCTCCCCCGAGATCGTCGCGTTCCAGGCGGAGCTGGGGCTGGAGGGCGTGAGCGACCTGCACGCCTGGTTTCTGCGCCGGCTCGCGGACGAGCTGGCCGAACGCGGCAGCAGGGCGGTGGTGTGGGACGAGGCGTTCGTCAGCGGCATGCTCAGGCCCGACACGATCGTGATGCCCTGGCGCGGGCCGGGGGTGGCCAGGCGCGCCGCCGCCGCCGGGCACGACGTGGTGCAGACCCCGGTCTTCCCGCTGTACTTCGACTACGCCGAGGCCTCCTCCGAGGAGGAGCCCGTGGCGATCGGCGACGCGATCACCGTTTCCGACGTCGCGGCCTACGCCCCGGCACCGGAGTCGTGGACGGCCGAGGAGCGGGAGCACGTGCTCGGGGCGCAGTTCCAGCTGTGGAGCGAGCGGCTGCCCGACGGGCGCGCGGTGGACTACCGGGCCTGGCCCCGGGGGTGCGCGCTGGCCGAGGTCACCTGGTCGGGCTCGGCCAGGGCCGGGTTCGACGCCCGGCTGGAGACGCATCTGGGCCGCCTCGACGCGCTCGGCGTCGAGTACCGGCCCCTGACCGGCCCGCGTCCCTGGCAGGTCGGCGGAACCGGCCACCGGCGCCACCGGCCGGGGGTCGTCAAGGTGGACGAGGTCATGAAGCACCTGGAGGAGATGACCCACCAGGCCGACTCGACCCGTCCCAGCATGTGACGGTCTCCCGCCCTTGACGATCCCCGCCGGTGGGGTGGAGAACGAGGCGGGGTCCGGCGCGATCGTCCGATCGGGTCGTCCGATCGGACGTCCGACCAGGTCGTTCGACCAGGTCGTCCGATCAGGCGGAGACCTCGTACCCCGCCTCCTTGACGGCGGCGCGGACGGCCGTGTCGTCGAAGGAGTCACCGGAGACGTCGACCCTGCCGGTCTCAAGGTCGACGTCGACATCGGTGACACCCGGGACCTCGCCGACCTCCTCCTTGACCGAGCTCACGCAGTGGCCGCAGGTCATGCCGGTGACGGTGTATGTGGTCGTGCTCATCGTGCCTCCAGTGTCCTGAGGTTACCCACCCAGGGTATAACGTCGGCCGCCTTACGGCCCGCTGAGGGTGACGAATCAGGCCCTGCCGCAAAGGGCCGGGACCGCGACACCTCGGATCGCACCATGACCGGATCAAGCGACTGCGGCCGGATCGAGCGGCGGCCGGATCGCGTCACAACCGGATCGAGCGGCGGCCGGACCGGATCGAATGGCCGGGCCGGGCCGCGACCCGGACGCGGTACGAACCGGGTCAGGCCGCGGTGCTCCGGTCCGCGGTGCGGCCGATGATCTGGCGGAGGTCGACCACGCCGTGGCGGCGGAGGCGACGGGAGAGGTCGCGGTTGACGCGGTACGCCCAGAAGGGCCCCTCGTAGATCAGCGCGCTGTAGCCCTGGACGAGCGTGGCCCCGGCGAGCAGACGCTCCCAGACGTCGTCCACGTCCTCGACGCCGCCGACGGAGACGAGCACCAGGCGGTCGCCCACCCTGGCGCGCAGCCTGCGCAGGACCTCCAGCGACCGGGCCTTCAGCGGGCGTCCCGACAGTCCGCCGCTCTCGCCGCCGTGGTCACGGCCCGCGGGTTCCGCGACGGCCAGTGCCTGCCTGCCGATCGTGGTGTTGGTGGCGATGACGCCGTCGAGCCCGAGCTCCAGGGCCAGGTCGGCGACCGCGTCCACGTCGGCGTCCGCCAGGTCGGGAGCGATCTTGACCAGCAGCGGGGTGCGCTTGGGCGTTGCGTCGGCGACCTCCTTCACCGCCCGCAGCAGCGGGCCCAGCAACTCCACGGCCTGCAGATCGCGCAGGCCGGGGGTGTTGGGCGAGCTGACGTTGACGACCAGGTAGTCGGCCAGCGGCGCGAGCGCCCTGGCGCTCGCCACGTAGTCGGCGACGGCTCCCGACTCCGGCACGACCTTGGTCTTGCCGATGTTGACGCCGACGATCGCGGGGACACCCCGGGGCCTGGCCAGCAGCCGGGCCGCGGCGGGCGCGCCCGCGTTGTTGAAACCCATCCGGTTGATGATCGCCCGGTTTCTCACGAGGCGGAACAGGCGGGGCCTGGCGTTGCCCGGCTGGGCGTGGGCGGTGATCGTGCCGACCTCGACGTGGCTGAAGCCGAGCGCGGACATGGCCTCCACGCAGTCGGCGTCCTTGTCGAAGCCGGCCGCCAGCCCGAACGGGCCGGGGAAGTGCACGCCGAAGGCCTGCACGCGCAGCGCGGGGTCGCGTGGCGCGAGACGGCGGTGGAGCAGCCGCCTGACCACGGGCGTCACCGAGAGGACGCGCAGGGCGCGCACCGTCAGATGGTGCGCGTCCTCCGGGTCGAGGCGGCTGAGGACCTGCGAGAAGACGAATCGATACATCACCGATCAGGTTAGTGCCCCGACGGGGTGCGACTCGCGCCGACCGCGTCTCCGGGATGCCTGATCAGGAGGTATCGATCGAATCCCAGCAGCCGCAGCAACCGGAGCACCGGGTCCGACGGCCGCAAAATGATCATTTCGCGGCCCAGGCCGCGCAGGTGCTCGTCGGCCCGGAGCAGGGTCCGCGCGCCCGCGCAGTCGATGAAGCCCACGTGAGCCAGGTCGAGCTCCGCCGTCGCCGTGGTGAGCGCGCCGAGGACATGCCGCAACTCGACGCCCCTAACGGCGTCGAGATCACCGTAAACGGTGATCTCGTCCCTGTTCTCGGAGGGCTCCGGCGACGTGAGCAGAATCACCGTATTTCGCCCGCCCCCTCACCGAGCACCTCGGCGGCCAGGTCGGCGACGCGGCGGCGGGTGTCACGGGCCTGCTTGCGCAGACCGGTGAAAGCCTGGGTGGCGGTCAGGTCGTGCTTTCCCATCAGGTAACCGATCGCCCGCTCGATGACCACGCGGTAGTCGAGGGCGTACTGGAGCTGGTCGGCCAGGGCGCTCTTCTCCTCGGCGGCCATCGCCACGGTGAGCAGCTGCTCGATCACGTCCGCGTAGCCGTAAAGCGCTTGGACGTCCGACTCGTCCCACTCGTAAAACCGGGCCTGGTAGACGTTCAGCGTGCCCACCGGCTCGTCTCCAAGCCGCACCGGCACGCCGGCCACCGCCCGCACCTCCGGGTGGAGCCGATCGGCGAGCTTCGGCCAGCGCGGGTCGACACGCACATCGCTTGACGTCACCGCGGAATTCTCCTCGTACGCGGAAACGCACGGTCCCTGACCGAGATGGAGTTGCGCGCCCTCAAGACTGCGTCCCCGTTCATCGGTGGCAACCAAATAGCGGAGATCTTTACCTTCTTCCGCGAACATCAGACCCGCACCCGCATATCCGAAGAGCGAGTTCACCACATCCACGGCACGCTCCAACTGATGGACTATGCCTGTGGTGGACGAGGTCGTCTGGAGCCTTCTCAGGCTCGCGACCAGCGCTTCCGGATCAATGTGAGTCATATGTGGAGCGCCTTTCAGCGTCGACCTGGTTACTTGACGTGCACACTACGACTTCCCTGAACAAGGGGATCTATGAGCCATGGTCTGGAGGACCATCACCATAAGCTCACCGAGACGTTCTCCCGTCCGGACTTTCGCGGGCTGCCATTCATGACTTGTCCGGTCGTAGAAATTCAGGGTGCCGATCAGCCTTTCCTCCGCCCGTAGGGGCACGGAGAGCACCGCCCGGACCTCCGAGACCCGCGCGGCCACGCCGGGGAAGCCGAGGGGTCTGGCCGCCCGCAGGTCGTCGACCACGACGTCCTCGCCGCGGTTCAGGGTCTCGATGGCCGGCCCGGCGCCGATCTGCTCCTGGATCAGCTCCAGCTGCCGGCCCCGGTCGTCGGACCCTCCGATCGCGCGCAAGCGGTCGTGGTCGTCTATCAGCATGAGAGCCGCCCCGTCGGAGCCGAGAACGTCGGCGAGGGCGCTCAGGGTACGGTCGACGAGCTGAGAGAATTCAAGGACCTGGGTCATGGGCGGGCTTCCTCCACGTCGAGGTAGCTCCGCGGACACAGGGCGGAATGATCTGCGGATCAGAGCCTAGTGCTGCCCGATGACTCCGGCCAAGCGGTTCCCCGCCTTGGCCGGATCGCAGGGGCCGCACATCACCGTCAATACATCGTTAAGCGCTCGGCAAACAAGGATCGGCAGGGTAGGCGTATGAACATCCTGTCACGTTCGGCCGTCGCCCGACGACGGCGCACCCTGGCGAACCTCGTGCTCCGTGACCTCGCCGACACCGGTGACGTCACCGTCCCCGCCTGGTGGGAAGAGGAGATCCAGCGGGAGTTCGACGGACTGGGCGGGTTCCTGGCCGAGCTGAGCCGCCAGTGGTGGACGGCCTACGCCGCGCACCTGGACGCGCTGATCGAGCTGGGCCTCGACGACCCCTCCCAGGCGTGGGACGACGTCACCGAGCAGATGCCGTGGCTGCGGGCCGTCCTCGACGCCTACACGGACGACGCGGCGCTCGCCGAGGCCGAACGGCGGCACTGCGACGTCCTGCGCTGGACGACCCGCCGCGAACCCCGCCGCCGCGCGGCCTGAGGGACCGGCGCGCGGCCCGAGAACCCCGGCGCGAACCCACGGCCACACGCCCCAAGGAGCCCGCCACGTGGTCTGAGGAGCCCGTCACGCGACCCCGGCGGGTCCCGCGAAGACCCCGTCACATGATTGGATTTCAGCGGTCCGGGACCCCCTCCGGCCCGATCTCCCACCTGCCGCGCGGGGAATATTCACGAGGGATCGGGTAGCCATGAATGATGGTCAGATTTGTCGAGGGTAAGTCCCCGCCTCACGGAAACTCCGACGATCACGCCGCTGACCTGCGGTTGAGTGTGCGCTTGACGATGGCGCTGGTGGCAGTGGCGATCTTCACGGTGCCGTTCGTGATCCTGCTCGTGCTCGTGAAGACCTCCTCCCCCTCTCTCACGAATCTCGACGAGGGCATCGCCCTGAGCCTGCACGCCCACGCGCTGGAGAACCCCGGCTACATCGCCTTCCTCAACGTGGCGACCGAGGTTTTCGGTCCCTGGACGTGGCGTGTGCTGGTGGTGCTGACCGCCTTCTGGCTCTGGCGCCGGGGCGCGCCACGCCTCGCCGTCTGGGCGGTCGCCACGATCACCTTCGGCGGCCTGCTGAACCTCGCCCTCAAGGGAATCGTGGACCGGGCCAGGCCCGACCTGCCGGACCCCGTGGCCTCGGCGCCCGGCGCCTCCTTCCCCTCCGGGCACGCGATGGGAGCCGCGCTGGGCGCGTGCATCCTCGTGCTCATCCTGCTGCCCTTCCTGCGGAGCATGACCTCGCGGATCGTCGTCTGGGTCGTCGCGGCGGCCATCATGGTGTTCGTCGCGTACAGCCGGGTGGCACTCGGCGTCCACTGGACCAGTGACGTGATCGCGGGGGTCGCGCTGGGCGTGGTGGTCGTGGTGGCGGCGGCCGTGGGCTTCGAGACCTGGCGCCGCGGAGAGGGCCGCGAGCCCGCCGAACCTCACGTGGAAGGCGTCGAACCCGAGGCGTTCCGAGGGAGCCATTCGGGGTAGCTGGCGCGCCATGTCGAAAATGTCGGTGGATTTCAAGGGCGTGTCGCGCCTCATCCTGGCGCCACTGGCCATCATGGCCGTGCTGACGATCGGCGTCGGGCTCCTCATCACCAAGGTCCTGCAGACGACGACCCTCATCGCGAACGACGAGGGGGTCAACGCGCAACTGGCCGGAGACCGTACGGCCTACTGGAGCTCGATCACCGACGTGATATCGAGTCTGTCCGACACCCCGGTGATCATCACTGCCACCGCACTGCTGGTCATCGGCTTCCGGCTGGCCTTCAAACGCTGGAACGAGTCGATCTTCCTCGCCCTGGCGGTCTTCTCCCAGTCGGCGATCTTCCTGCTGGCGACCGTCTTCGCCGAACGCAAGAGGCCCGCCGTCGAGCACCTCGACCCCGCCCCGCCCACCTCCAGCTTCCCCTCGGGGCACACCAGCGCCGCGGTCGCCTTCTACTGCGGCGTCGCCCTGGTGCTGACCATCCACACCCACCGCTTCAAGATCCTGAACGTGCTGTGGTGGGTGATCGGCCTGGGTATCCCCGTGGGCATCGCCTTCTCGCGCATGTATCGCGGCATGCACCACCTGAGCGACGTGAGCTGGGGCTTCCTGCTCGGCCTGGTCTGCATCGCGGTGGCCGCCAACGCGCTGCTGTTCCGGCCGGTGGTGGCGGAGAAAAAGAAAAAAGTCCTGAGCACGTAGTGACCCCCGTCCGCATCGGGGATCCAGGGGTCGCGGAGATCGTTGGAGGGGTGATCGGCGGGGGTGAGAGAGGGACATTCCCCACCCGCCGGGTCGCTTCACATGAGACCGTTGTGAAGCAGCACCACCAGGGTTCACATCTGTCACCCGGTGCGGCTCAAAGATCACTCAGTGCCACGAAGTAAGATAGAAACCCCGTTAGGGAGATTCACGTCTTCCGATCGGGGCAAGAGCAGCCAGCCGGCCGGACCGAGAGACGTTCGACGGCTACCCTCACGGAAGGAAGCCGGCCCATGGATCACCAGTCCGTCGTCTGCCATAAATGCACGGGTGTTCTCCTCGCCACCGACTCCCGCACCTACACGGCGCAGCGAGGACGCCTGATCCTGGCCAACGGCTACTGCACCTGCCCTGCCGAGCAGGCCCCCGCCGAGCAGGCCGCCCACTCGCAGCAGCAGCCCCAGCCCGTGGAGCAGCCCATCGTGCACCGGCAGCCCACCCACCACCACCCCCACCCCCAGCAGCAGAGCGCGCAGCCCGCGGGCCAGAACTCGATGGTGGTCGCCTAGCGATCCTCCGGGGGAGCGGTCGCGGCGTCGGGGGGCGCACGCGACGGCTCGGCCCTCGGCACCCGCGCGCCGCTCCGGCGGCCTCGCGGGCCGCCACCCACACGGCCCGGAACGCCCGCGTGGGACGGCACCTCACCTGGCCAGGACACGCTCCCGGGTTCCGGCGCACTCCGCCGGATCCAGCCCCCGGGCCGGCGTCACGAGGCGGCGTCCGGCCGCCGAGTTCCCTGGCCGACCTGGGAAGCGGCGGTCAGCCGCTCAGTCCCCAGGCCAGCACCACGGACAGACCACTCGTCGCGAGCAGGCCGACGAGCACCACTATGGCAATCACCCGACGGTTCATACCCGAGAGCCTAGCCAGGCGCCCGGGTGGTTCCGCACCGCAGCGCGCGGTGGGACACCGGGGAGGTACGGGGTCATGACGGCCAGCTGGTCGGGGGGAACTGCCCGCTCTCGGCGCGGATGATGTGGATGACCGCGTTGATGAGCGCCAGGTGGGTGAACGCCTGGGGGAAGTTGCCGAGGTGCCGCCCGGTCACCGGGTCGATCTCCTCGGCGTAGAGGCCGAGGGCGCTGGCGAAGGAGAGGACCCTCTCGCAGAGCCTGCGGGCGCGGGTGTGCTCCCCGATCTCCGTCAGTGCCGAGACGAGCCAGAACGAGCAGATCGCGAAGGTGCCCTCCTCCCCGTCCAGGCCGTCGTCCGTGTTCTTCGTCTCGTAGCGCAGGACCAGGTCGTCGGCGGTCAGCTCGTCGGCGATGGCCAGCACGGTGGCGCGGACCCTGGGGTCGCCGGGCGGCAGGAAGCGCACCAGCGGGATGAGCAGGAGCGACGCGTCCAGGACGTCGGTGTCGTAGTGCTGCCTGAAGACCCCGCGTTCGCTGACCCCCTCGGCGCACACGTCGGCGTGGATCTCGTCGGCGACCGCCTGCCAGCGCGCGGCCAGTTCCGGCTCGTCCCTGAGCCGGGCGAGCCTGGCGCCCCTGTCGGCCGCCACCCAGCACATGACCTTCGAGGAGGTGAAGTGCCGGGGCTCGCCGCGTACCTCCCATATGCCGCGGTCGGGCTCCCGCCAGTTCCTGATGGCGGATTCGACCTGCCGCTTCAGGATGGGCCAGATCCGCTCGTCCAGGCGATCCCGCGACCGGGTGTGGATGTAGAAGGAGTCGAGGACGGCGCCCCAGACGTCGTTCTGGCGGTGCCGGTAGGCGGCGTTGCCGACCCTGACGGGCTTGGCGCCCTCGTACCCGGAGAGATGGTCGAGGACGTACTCGTCCAGCTCGCGCTCGCCGTCGATGCCGTACATGACCTGGAGCTCCTCGTCCCGCTCCGCCACGTCGGCGATGAACCAGAAGAAGTCGTCGGCCTCCCAGTCGAAGCCCAGCGTGTACAGCCCCCAGAGGGCGAAGGTCGAGTCCCTGATCCAGGCGTAGCGGTAGTCCCAGTTGCGGTCGCCGCCCGGGGTCTCGGGCAGGGAGGTGGTCGCGGCCGCGATGAGGGCGCCGGTGGGGGCGAAGGTCAGGCCCTTGAGGGTGAGGGCGCTGCGCTCCAGATACCTCCGCCAGGGATGGTCGGGGAAGGCGCCCCTGGCGAGCCAGTGCTGCCAGTGGTGGGCGGTCCACACGAGCCGCTCGTAGGCGTCCTGGAAGGTGTACGGCGGCTCGTGCGGGGTCCACGACAGCGCGCAGAAGCGCGTGTCGCCCTCCTTGAGGAGGGTGCGCGCCGTCGCGCGCCCTCCCTCGAACCCCAGCCGCATGTCGGTGGTGAGCCGCAGCTCCAGGCTCTCCCCCTCCGCCGTCGCGACGCCCTGGTAGTAGCCCCTGTCGGTGTACGACCAGTGCGCGGGCCTGCGCCCGTAGTCGAAGATCGGCTCGCAGTCGAGCGTGACCTGCACCTCCCCGCTGACGCAGCGCACCGTGCGGAGCAGCACGTGGGAGGCGTCGTAGTCGGTCGGCGCCCTCCTGTGCGTGTGGGAGAGCTCCTCGTCGTGGTGCCAGGGCCCCATGAGCAGCAGGTCGCGCACGATGATCCAGCCGGTCGGGGTGCCCCAGCTCGTCTCCAGGATCATGGTGCCGGGCAGGTAGCGGCGCGCGGCGGGCACCCTCAGGTCGGCGGGGCCGAGCCGGAAGCCCCCCGCGCTCCGGTCGAGGATGGCGGCGAAGACGCTGGGGGAGTCCATCCGGGGCAGGCAGAGCCACTCGACGTTCCCGCTCGGGGCGACCAGGGCGGTGACCTCGCAGTCGGAGAGGAACCCGTAGTCGGCGATGGGCGGGAAAGGGGAGGGGCCGGGCAGCGCGTCCATCGGTGAATCCGCTGTCATCAGTTCTCCTTGGGTGTGGAGACCTCCGCCTTCGAACGGAGAAGAACGTTAGGCGCCCTTCCTACCCCGGTCGCCGGGTTCAGGCACGTCTTTCGCCCGGCCGGGCGTACCCGCGCGTTTTCCTCCCCGCTCTCCACGCGACAGGACCCCTCACCGCGGTTACCGGCGCGCGTGACGTCCGGTGTTCCCCGTCGGTACGGAAACCTCGTCCCCGTCCCGGATATCCGCCGCTCAGGGAGCGATGGCCCGGTCCAGCGCTGATCACCAACAAGGTCACATAAGTCACATTATTCCCAGCTGTATGTGAACTTTTCGGACAGGTCGGTGTCGGATCTGCTATTAAGATGCCCGACCAAGGTTTACGTCAGAGAGGGTCATCGTGGGGCGCGACGACATCCAGGGATCATACGAAGAAGATCCTCGCGAGCAAACCGGTCCCCTCGGACCGGCTCAGCAGGAACCCGAACGCCCCGCCGGCGACGTGCTGTCGGACGGATGGGACGACATCGACCTTCCGGAGCCCGCAGTGGGCGACGGGTCCCAGGTGATCGTCCACGTCGACGGGTCCCGGGAGATCATCCGGGCCGACGGGTCCCGGGAGATGGTCTATCTCGACGAGCGTCGCGAGATAGGGGACACCGACATCACGTCCGACGGCCCCCTCTACCGCGACGAGGAGGAGACGACGTCGTCACGCGGTTTCCTGGGGTCGGGCTGGCGGGAGGACCCCGACCCCTACGAGGAGCGCCGCCGCAAGGGCAAGAGCAAGAGCAGGATCCTGCTGGCGGTCGTGGGCGGCGTCGTGATCGCGGGAGTCGCGGGCGGCTGGATGCTCTCCGCCTCCATGGACGGGCAGACCGGCGCCACGTGCTCCCCCGGCGTGCGGTGCTCGGTGGCCGACCTGCCGAAGATCCCCTCCGAGACGCCGACGCCCTCGCCCGAGGAGGAGACGGCGGGACCGTCCGACGAGCCGACCACGGCCGACGAGCCGACGACCGCTCCCAGCAGGGCCCCCCAGACCCAGGAGCCCTCCGCCCGGCCGTCGCCGACCCGCAGCGCCCCGCCGAAGGAGACCCGCCCGACGCGGCCCGCCGATGAGGCCGAGCAGGAGGAGACCTCCCTGGAGAATTCGGATTCCCGGCCGAGGGTCAGCTCCTCCGAACCCGCGCCCGAGCCCTCGCCGACGAGCCAGGCCCCCACCGAGAGCGCCGCGCCGAGCCAGCAGCCGACGACGGCACCGCCGCCGCCGCAGCAGCAGGACAGCGGATCGAACAACAACTCGGGCGGCGGCGGGGGCGGCGGCCTGCTCGACTGGCTGTTCTGACCGTCGCGGCCCCGGCGTGAACGCGGCCCGTGGCGGACTCGGCATGACGCGGCCCGTCGCGGGCCCGACGTGAACACGGCCCGTCGCGGGCCCGGTGTGAACGCGGCTCCGGCGGCTCGGCCCCTTACGCCCTCGACGGCCTCAACGGCCACGACGGCCACGGAGTCTCCGGGCGCGCCGGCCACCGGTCCCCGTACCGTCAAGCCCGCCGGGACCTACCGCGCGAGCGCGCCGACCGCGTGGTCACGCCGGGGACTCCGGAGTCCCCGAACCCCGGCGCGGTGCTCCTGAGGGCTGATGCCGCGTTCGCGCTTGAAGGCGGCGCTGAGCGCGAACGCGCTGCCGTAGCCGACCTGCGTGGCCACCGCGCCGACCGTGGCGTCGGTCTCGCGCAGCAGGTCGGCGGCCATGGCCAGCCGCCAGCCGGTGAGGAACGCCATGGGCGGCTCGCCCACCAGCTCGGTGAAGCGGCGGGCCAGGGCCGCGCGGGAGACACCGGTCCCGGCGGCCAGCGTCGCCACCGTCCAGGGGTGGGCCGGGTTGTTGTGCAGCATGCGCAGGGCCTTACCCACCACGGGGTCGCTGTGGGCGCGGTACCAGGCGGGGGCACCGGCCTCCGGGCGGGAGAACCAGGCCCGCAGGACGGCGATGAGCAGCAGGTCGAGCAGCCGGTCGAGAACGGCCTCCTGCCCCGGCTCGTCCTTGACGATCTCGTCGCCGAGCAGCGGGATGATGGGGCAGTCCCAGGCGTCCCCGGGGAGGACCAGCAGCGGGGGCAGCGCCTCCAGCAGACGGCGGCTGATCTCCCCGCGCATCTGGTAGGCGCCGGTGAGGAGCACCGCCGACCCGTCGGGGCTGTTGCCCCAGGTGCGGACGCCCAGGTCCATCTCCTGGGCGAGGCTTCGCCCGTCGAGGGTGGTGCAGTGCTGGCCCGGATGGATCACCACGTCGGGTGGTGTGGCCGGATCGCAGGCGATCGTGTAGGGATCGGGGCCGAGGACGATCGCGACGTCCCCGGGGCCCAGGCGCACCGGGTCGCCGTCGTCGAGGACCACCCACGCCTCGCCCCGCACCATGGCCGTGAGGGCGAGCGGCGCCCGGTCCTGGATCCGCAGGGACCAGGGTGGGGCCAGGACCGAGCGGAGCAGGAACGCTCCCCTGGCCCTCGGACCGTCCAGCAAGTCGGTGAGTGCGTCCACGCCCTCACTGTAGACGCTGAAACGTAGACGCTGAAACATGGAATTGCGCTTCTCAACCATGGTTCGTCTCACGCCTGGCCGGTTCACTGTTCGTATGACGAAGAACACGCAGCAGCAGAACACGACATTGGTCCTCGGCGGCACCGGCAAGACCGGCCGTCGCGTGGTGGAGCGGCTCACCGCGCGCGGCCTGCCGGTGCGGGTCGGCTCCCGCTCCGGGAAGCCGCCGTTCGATTGGGAGAACCAGAGGACGTGGGGACCCGCGCTGCGGGATGTGACGTCGGTGTATGTCGTCTACTACCCGGATCTGGCGTTCCCCGGTGCGGTGGAGACGGTCCACTCGTTCGTCTCGCGGGCGGTCGAGAGCGGTGTCCGGCGGCTGGTGCTCCTGTCCGGCCGGGGTGAGGAGGAGGCCCGGTTGAGCGAGCGGACGGTCCAGGAGTCCGGGGTCGAGTGGACGATCGTACGGACGTCCTGGTTCTCGCAGAACTTCACCGAGGACTACCTGCTGGAGCCGGTCCTCTCCGGCGAGATCGCGCTCCCGGCGAAGGACGTGGCCGAGCCGTTCGTCGACGCCGACGACATCGCGGACGTCGCGGTCGCGGCGCTCACCGAGGACGGACACGCGGGCGAGCTCTACGAGCTGACCGGTCCCCGGTTGCTGACCTTCGCCGACGCCGCCGCGGAGATCTCCAAGGCGACCGGCAGGGAGATCCACTACGTGCCGATCTCCGTCGAGGAGTACGTGGCCGGGGCGGTCGAGCACGGCATACCGGCCGAGTACGCCGTGCAGCTGGCCAAGCTGTTCACCACCGTCCTGGACGGCCGCAACGCCCACCTGAGCGACGGCGTCCAGCGCGCCCTCGGCCGGGAACCCCGCGATTTCGGCGACTACGCGCGGGACGCCGCCGCCACCGGGGTCTGGAACGGCTAGCGCACGCGTCCCACCCCCTCTACGGTCACCAGGCACCGGGCGGTGATCACGACCCGCCCGCCGCCATCGGGGTTCCCACGACAAGCAAGGAGAATGTGATGTTGGTCTTCCGAGGCGTCGCGCTGATCGCGGCGATCATCACCATGGGACTCGTAGCGGGTCTCTTCTACGCCTACACCTGCTCCGTCATGCCCGGCCTGGCCCGGACGGACGACCGGACCCTCATCAGCACGATGCAGCAGATCAACATAGCGATCCTCAACGGCTGGTTCGCCGTCTGCTTCGGCGGCGCGCTGGTGCTGACCGCCCTCGCCGCGGTGCTCCACCTCCGGGAGGACGGGCGGCCGGTGCTGCCCTGGATCGTGGCCGCGCTCGTCCTGTACGTGGTGATGCTCGTCATCACGATGGTGATCCACGTGCCGCTCAACACCGCGCTCGACGCGGCCGGGGACCCCGACCGCATCACCGACCTCGCGGCGGTGCGCGAGCGGTTCGAAGCGGCGTGGGTCCGCTGGAACCTCATCCGCACGCTGGCGTGCGTGGCCGCCTTCGGCTGCCTCGCCTGGGCCCTCGTCGTGTACGGGCGCACCGGCCTCCCGAACGGGTCGTGACCGGGGATCCCGGCGGGTGGGGGGGCGGCCGGGAGGTGGTGACCGGGAAGGTCCCGGCCGGGCGGGGGCGACACGGGAGAGGTGACCAGAGGGAGTGACCGTGGTCGTCGCCCGTCCCCACCGCCGACCGGAGCGGTGCGGTGCGCCCTAGCTCGACTTCCCGCGCAGCAGCTCGACGATCGCGCCGATGTCCGCGTCGCCCCAGCCACGCTCGGCCGCCTCCTCGTAGCGCCGCTCGACCAGCCGGGCGATCGGCAGGTCGAGACCGGCCGACGCCGCCAGCTCGGAGGCGAGCCGCACGTCCTTGGCGGCGAGCCTCGTCGTGAACCACCCTCGGTGGCCGCCGCCCAGGATGTCGTCGACCCGGTTGTGCAGGGCGGGCGCGACGGTGGGCCAGCTGAGGAAGAAGTCGTGCAGCAGCGTCTCGTCGAGGCCCACCGCCAGACCGGTGGCGGCCACCTCGGAGAGCGCGGCGATCCCCGCCATGAGCAGGTAGTTGTTCAGCAGCTTGAAGGCGAGCGCCGCACCGGGGTCCCGGCCGCAGTAGGAGTAGGAGGCGAACACCTCCGCCCACACCGGCTTCAGCACGTCGGCGATGTCACGTTCGCCCCCCAGCAGGACCGAGGCCTGCCCGTCGGCGACGGCCGGTGGCCAGCCGATGATGGGCGCGGCCACGAACCGGCCCCCGGGCGCCATGTCCCGCAGCGCGCGGGTCGTGTCCGGGGCGACGGTGCTCATGTCGGCCACGACGAGCCCGTCGGAGCCGATCCCGGTCAGCTGGGACATCACATCGCGAACCGCCCGGTCGTCGGCGAGGGACATCAGCACCCCGTCGGCCCCCCGCGCGGCCTCGGCGGGCGAGGCCGCCTCGACGGCGCCGAGGCCGACCACCTCCTCCGCCCGCCCCGGTGTGCGGTTCCACACCGTGACCTGGAACCCGCGCGTCAACAGCCGCCGGGCCAGCGCCCGCCCCATCATGCCCATCCCGAGTACAGCGACGTGCATAGATCATCCCCCCTCACGCCATTGTGCCCCCGCGACCCGTGGTGGCTCGGGCCGCCACGCGGGTGACGGCGGCACCGTGAGGTGTCGTACGGGTGAGCGGCGTGATAGGTCCACCGGCCGGAAAGAGGCGGCAGCCCGTTCAGAGGAACGGGGGGGTTCCCAGGAGCCGGGACGTGGGCCTCGGGGTTCAGGCGGGGTAGGCGTGCGTCTCGGTGGCCTTGACGGCAGCCCAGATCCGCTGTCCCGGGGTCAGGTCGAGATCCGCGACGGCGGCGGGGGTGACGTCCGCCGAGGCGGTTATCGGCCCCTCCAGGTGGATGCGGACGTTGTCGCCGTGCCGTTCGATGCCCTCGATCGTGGCCTCCCAGAGATTGCGCGGGGTACCGTCCGGGCGGGTCCGGTAGAGCGCGACCGCGCCGGGCCTGAAGGCGACGAACGCGGGACCGTCCAGATGCTCGGCGACGCTGAAACCCACCTCGCCGACGGTGACCTGTCGTCCGGCGGCGAGGCCTCGGTAGAGGTTGAGGCCGACCAGACGGGCGACGTAGTCGGTGCGCGGGCGCCGGGCGACCTCCGCGGGGGTGCCGCGCTGCACGATGGCGCCGTTCTCGATGACGACCAGCTGGTCGGCGAGCACCATGGCGTCCAGGGGATCGTGGGTGACCAGGACGGTCGCGCCGCCGAAGTCGGCCAGGTGGCGGCGGAGCTGCGAGCGGATCTCCAGGCGGGTGTGGGCGTCGAGGGCGGCCAGCGGCTCGTCCAGCAGCAGCAGGCGGGGCCCCACGGCGAGGGCGCGGGCCAGGGCGACGCGCTGGGCCTGACCGCCCGACAGCTGCCGGGGTTTCGCCGCGACGTACCCGGCCAGGCCGACGCGCTCCAGCCAGGCGGCGGCACCGCGCCGCGCCTCGGCTTTGGAAGCACCCTTGCAGCGGGGTCCGAAGGCGACGTTGTCCAGGGCGGACAGGTGCGGGAAGAGCAGGTAGTCCTGGAAGACCATGCCGATCGGGCGGCGTTCGGACGCCAGGGTGTGCAGCGCCTCGCCGTCCAGGAGGATCCGCCCGCCGGACAGGGCGGTGAGCCCGGCCAGCGCGCGCAGCGCGGTGGTCTTGCCCGCGCCGTTGGGGCCGAGCAGCGCGACGACCTGACCGGCGGCGACCTCCAGTTCGATGTCCAGGCGGAAGCGGGGCCGGGTGACGACGAGGTGGGCGTCCAGGGTCACGGGCCGCTCACCCACCGGTCGCGCAGGCTGGCCAGGATGACCACCGAGACGGCGAGCAGGACGAGACTGAGCACGATCGCCGCCTCGGGTTCGGTCTCCAGGGCGAGATACACCGCCAGCGGCATGGTCTGGGTCTGGCCGGGGAAGTTTCCGGCGAAGGTGATGGTGGCCCCGAACTCGCCCAGCGCGCGGGCCCAGCACAGCACGGCTCCCGCGACGACGCCGGGGGCGATCAGGGGCAGGGTGACGCGGCGGAAGATGGTCCAGCGCGAGGCGCCCAGCGTCGCGGCGGCCTCCTCGAAGCGCGGGTCGGCGGCGCGCAGCGCGCCCTCGACGCTGATGACCAGGAACGGCATGGCGACGAACGTCTCGGCGACGACGACCCCGGCCGTGGTGAACGGCAGGGTGACGCCGAAGGTGGAGTCCAGCCACTGGCCGACCAGGCCGCGCCGCCCCAGGACGAGCAGCAGGGCGACCCCGCCGACCACCGGGGGCAGCACGAGGGGGACGGTGACCAGCGCCCGCACCAGGCGGCGGCCGGGGAAGACGACACGGGCCAGCAGCCACGCCAGCGGCACGCCGAGCAGCAGGCACACCAGCGTGGCCACGGTCGCGGTCACCAGCGACAGGCGCAGCGCCTCCAGTACCCGAGGCTCGCCCAGCCTCTCCACCAGGGTGGACCAGGGGGCGCGCACCAGCAGTCCGGCCAGCGGCAGCGTCAGGAAGACCATGCCCGCCACGGCGGGCAGCACCAGCACCCAGGGCAGGCGTCCCGCCACTCCACCGGACGGACCGCTCACGGCGCCGTCAACTCGTCGTACGAACGTGGTCGGCGATCTCCACGACCACGTTGGTGGACTTGATCACGGCGACCGCCGTCACCCCCACCTCCAGGCCCAGCTCGTCGGCGGCCTGGCGGCTCATCAGCGACACCACCCGGTACGGGCCCGCGGCGATCTCCACCTGGGCCATCACCGCGTCCTTGATCACTTCAGTCACGATTCCGCGAAAGCGGTTCCTGGCCGAGGAGTGCCCCGTACCGTCCTCGGACTCGATCTGGGCACGCGCGAACGCCGCCAAGTCGACACCCTCCACCATCCGGTGGCCGTGCTCGTCCCGCCGGGCCGCGAGCCGTCCGGCGTCCACCCACCGGCGGACCGTGTCGGGGCTCACCCCCAGCAGCGCGGCGGCCTCGCTGATCCGAAACGTCGTCACGAACAATCACCATACCTTCGCATAATCACGCCTATATGCCCCTGACCCGTGGCAGTCGCACCGGGATTCACCGTTCCGTCGCCGCCCCTGCGAGCCCGGACGGCCTGAAGGACCCTTTCCCCTCACCGAAGTCACGTTCACACCGGAACACCGGAACACCGTCTGGGCGGAACCCCGCCCGCGGGTCCCTGCGGAGGGCCCAGGAGGAAAGGAACGGCACTCTGAACCCTTTGCCGCATTTAGACGTATTTCAAGGTAGGCGCCGGAGATTTCAAGACAGGCGCTGAAAGACCGATCCCACTTCCCCGGGAGGGACTCACAACGTGTGGCCATCGCCGTAATCCTCTGCCAAGGTGTCCGGAACCCCATCGGGATATGAACGATCACGCCGTCAGCGCGATCCCCCCTCCGACCTCGCCTCACGGAGGGAGCAGGAGGGAACAGAGGGAACCCTCGCGGGAGAGCCCCGATCCGGATCCCCTCACCGGGAGAGGCCACAAGGAAGGGACAACGTCCCGGGAGTCCGGGAACACCCCGCCGGGAACGACGGCCCGCCAAAATCGGGCCGCAAAACACATACTTTTTATTGAAAGAAAGTCGCCATATTTATCGCGATTATGCACGGAATTCTAATCCCGCACGCCCACAGGCCATCGGTCAGGACAGGCCACCCCCTCCTCCCGGAACTCCTCCCGGAACGACCCGCACGGTGAGACCGGCCGCGAACCCCGAGGAGAGGCACACCTCCCCTCCGATGATCTTGACTGACGGAAGCCTCGCTGACGTGAGGCTTGACCACGACCGTCACCGGATGGCCGTCTATAGTAAAGGGAGCTGTCAAGCCCGCCCGAGCCGCCCGCGGTCCGCGCTCGACCCCGACGCGACCACCGATCCGGCGTCGACCTGGCCCTCGGTGACTCACGAAATGCCGTAATGCAGTCGTTACCTTGCATGTTTTCGTTGAAACATTGCGGCAATCTGTTGGTCATCTTATGGTGTGGGCAGTTCTGCCGGGCAAGCGGCGGTCAGCGCGCCCCCGACCGTGACGAGGTCCGGCTCTTCTCCCCCAAGAAGGGTCATCCGATGAGGAAAACCGGCAGGATACGCGGCTGGCCGATGGCCACGGCCCTGGCACTGGCCGCGGGAGCACTGGCAGTCCCCGCCGCGATGACGACCGGAGCGTCGGCCGCGGTGGCGGTTGACTCGATCTTCGACATCCCGGGCCGCGGAGCGACCGTCCCGTTCACCGAGTTCGAGGCCGAGGACCCGGCCCACGCCACCACGAACGGCCAGGTCATCGGGCCTGACCGCATCTACGGCCGCCTTCCCTCCGAGGCATCGGGGCGCAGGGCGGTGAAGCTGGACGCCGTCGGCGAGTACGTCGAGTTCACGCTGACCAAGCCCGCGAACGCGGTCACCGTGCGCTACAGCGTGCCGGACAACGCCTCGGGAACGGGTCTCACCACCCCCGTCAGCCTCCGGATCAACGGCTCCCACCTCAAGGACATGAGCTTCACGTCCAAGTACGGCTGGTACTACGGCGGCTACCCGTTCAACAACACCCCCGGCGGCAGCAACCCGCACCACTTCTACGACGAGGCCCGGACCATGTTCGGCTCGACGGTTCCGGCCGGGACCAAGGTGCGCATCCAGGTCTCCACGACCGCCGTCACCAATTCCATCACGGTGGACCTCGCCGACTTCGAGCTCGTCGGCGCCCCGATCGCCCGCCCGGCCGGTTCGCTGTCGGTCGACGACTTCGGCGCCGTCAAGAACAACACCGGCGTCGACAACACCGCCGCCTTCCAGGCCGCGGTCAACGCCGGAAAGGCCCAGGGCAAGGAGGTGTACATCCCCGAGGGGACGTACAACCTCTACGACCACGTGATCGTCGACGGCGTCACCCTGCGCGGAGCCGGTCCCTGGTACAGCGTGCTGGGCGGACGCCACCCCACGCAGCGCAACAAGGCCGTCGGCGTCTACGGCAAGTACGTCGGCGAGGGCGGCCCGAGCGTCAACGTCAACCTCAGGGACTTCGCCATCATCGGCGAGATCACGGAGCGCGTCGACAACGACCAGGTCAACGCCATCGGCGGCGCGATGAGCAACTCCGTCGTGGACAACGTGTGGATGCAGCACACCAAGGTCGGCGCCTGGATGGACGGCCCGATGAACAACTTCACCATCAAGAACAGCCGCATCCTCGACCAGACCGCCGACGGCGTGAACTTCCACATCGGTGTCACCAACTCGACCGTGACGAACACCTTCGTCCGCAACACCGGTGACGACGCCCTGGCCATGTGGGCCGAGCGGGTGCAGAACGTCGGCAACAAGTTCACCTTCAACACGATCGGCGTCACGCTGCTCGCGAACCACCTGGTCACGTACGGCGGCAGGGACATCCAGATCACCGACAACGTGGTGGCCGACAGCGTGACCAACGGCGGCGGCATCCACATCGCGAACCGCTACCCGGGCGTCAACTCCGGCCAGGGCACCGCGGTCGCCGGAACCCACACCGTGGCCCGCAACACCCTCATCAGGGCGGGCAACTCCGACTTCAACTGGAACTTCGGCGTCGGCGCCATCTGGTTCAGCGGGCTCAACGAACAGGTCAACGCCACCATCAACGTCACCGACACCGACATCCTGGACAGCTCGTACGCCGCCATCCACTTCATCGAGGGCAGCACCAGGACCGTCAACTTCAACAACGTGAACATCGACGGCACCGGCACGTACATGATCCAGGCGCAGGCGGGCGCGAACGTGTCGTTCACCAACGTCAGGGCCGCGCACCTCGGCGCGGGCAGGGCGATCCACAACTGCACCGGCACGGCGTTCGCGATCACCACGGGCGCCGGGAACACCGGCTGGAGCCCCAGCGACCAGGTCTGCACCGGCACCTGGCCGCCGCCGAACTACATCTACCCGGGCGGTGGCGGCAACCCCTCGCCGAACCCGACCCCCACTCCCACCCCGACCCCGACTCCGAACCCGACCGGCAACCTGGCCCGGGGCAAGAACACCACCGCGAGCGGCCAGACCCAGAACTACGGCTCCGGCAACGTCGTCGACGGCAACGCCAACACCTACTGGGAGAGCACGAACAACGCCTTCCCGCAGTGGGCCACCGTCGACCTCGGCGCCGCCACCACTGTCAGCAAGGTCACCCTCAAGCTGCCGCCCGCCGCCGCCTGGGCCACCCGCACCCAGACCCTCTCCATCCAGGGAAGCACCAACGGCTCCACCTTCACCACGCTGGCCGCCTCCGCTCCCCGCGTCTTCAACCCCGCCACCGGCAACACCGTGACGATCACCTTCCCCGCCTCCAGCCAGCGCTACCTGCGGGTCAACGTGACCGCCAACACCGGCTGGCCCGCCGCGCAGCTCTCCGAGTTCGAGGTGTACGCCTCCTAGACGAGTGAGTCCCGACGCCGGTCGGTGGCCGTAGGCGATCAATGATCGGGTGACGGGCCGGCCGGTGGCGCGGTCGCGCCGGATCGCGGCGGTCGTCGCGGGGACGCGCTGGGCGATGCGGGCCCGGCCGACGAGTTCCGGCTCGCGGTCACGCCGGTGGTCCCCGGCGGCGGTGCCCCGCGCACGCTCGAACCGGCCTCCACGGTCACCGGCGACGCGGGCGTGAACGCCCGCGTCCACCGGCCGATCGGCCGAACCCTCGGGAGACCCCGGTCACCTTCTGGTGACCGGGGTCTCCCTTTCGAGGCGGGCGGCCTCCTCCGAAAGCCACAGCACCCCGGTGGCCGCGCCGCGACGTTCCGAACCCCGCGAGTCCTGTCGGTGGGTACATTTACCGTCCTCGGTGAGTGCAGGGGATCCGATCATCCTGAAGCGGCCCGTCCGGCGACGGCGAAGGTCGGCTGACGGCCGCGGGACCCGCCGGACGTTGTCGGGGAGGGCATACATGTACGCGGCGCCATCGCATACGGGACTGGTCGGGCGAGACGCGGAGATCGCGCGGATCGAGGACGCGCTGAAGGCTCTCGCCGAGGACCGGAGCACGGTGCTGGAGATCACCGGTGATCCGGGGGTCGGCAAGACGAGTCTGCTGGGTGTGCTGAGGGCGCGGGCGGCCGACAGCGGGGTCCGGGTGCTGCACGCCCACGCCGTACGGGGGATGAAGGTGGCCTTCCAGGTGTTCATGGACGCCTGGGGCGACCGGCCCGGGATCGAGATTTCCCAGCCCTCGGAGCCGGGCCGGGATCCGGTCCCGTGTTACACGCTGGACTGCACTCCCACGCGCCTCTTCCAGCTGGGCGTCGTCGTCCGCGAACTGCTCGCGAACTGGGGATCCGGCTCCGGCGGCGTGCTGATCCTGGACGACCTGCACCTGTGCGACGAGGAGTCCGCGCGGCTCGCGGCCCACCTCGTCCGCAGCCCGGTGGCGGGCCCCTTCGTTCTCGCCGTGGCCCACTGCCCCCGGCGGACCCCGCACGTGCTGCTGCAGGCATTGGACCACGGCGCACAGGCCGGGACCGTGATCCGCGTCGAGCCGGGGCCGCTGGACACCGGAGCGGTGGCCGCCCTCGTCGAGGGCGGCCGACCGGCCGCCTTCCCCACGGCCGGCGGCACCGCGGAGCACGCCGGACTCCCGCCGCGCGCCGACCCACGCGAGCACGCCGAACTTCACGATCACACCGACTCCCGTGACGACGCGGGATCCCGTGAGCACGCCGAGCGGCTGCGTGCCGCCGCCGACGGCAATCCCCGCAACGTACACATACTGCTCGCGGCGAGCTGGGATCCCGGCCTCTGGCCGGACCGCCCGGGAACCGATCGGGACGGCCTGCTCCGCGCGTCGGCGGGGCTGACCGTGGAGATCGACGCGCTCACGCCCGACGCCGGCCTGGTCGTCGAGGCGGCCGCCGTACTGGCCGCCCCGTTCAGCCTGGAGGACGTCGCCGAGGTCTCCGGCCTCGGCCTGGAACGAACCCTGCCGGCCCTCGCCGAGCTCACCCGCGACGACGTCGTGCGGCCGTCCGCGTCGGGTGAGCGCTTCGCCGTACGCCACCCCCTGCTGGGACACGTCGCCTACGAGCGGGCCGATCTCTCGTTCAGGCTGTCGGCCCACCGCCGGGCGCTGGACCTGCTCACCGCGCGGGGGGCCTCCGCCGTGGCGCGGGCACGGCACGCCGAGCACGTCCTGGGCACGGGCGAGCCCCTGGCGCTGCGGACGCTGGTCGACGGGGCGGAGGAGGCCATCGCCGAGGCGCCGTTCACCGCGGCGCGCTGGTTGCGCCTGGCCTCCGAGGCCCTGCCGTGCACGGATCGCCCGAACACGTTCCGCGTCGTCCTGACACTCACCCGCTGCCGCGCCCTGATCGCCGCCGGACGACTCGAAGAGGCCAGGGACCTGGTCCACGAGGTGCTGCGCGACGACGGGAATCTCCCCGTGAACCTCCGCCTGAGGGCCCACGCCGTCTGTTCCGACGTGGAGCGCCTGCTGGGCCGGTACGACGAGGCGGAGGCGGTGGCGCAGACCGCCCTTGAGGCGCTGCCGCGCCCGCTGCCCGACCCGCTCCCCGCCGGGACCGCCGACCTGACGTTCAAGTACGGGCTGGTGCACATGGTGCGCGGGACCTTCCGGCGGGCGCGCCCGTTGGTCCGCGAGGTCGCGTGGTCGGCGGGAGGCGGAACGGAAGGCGGACCGCACGGCGGAACGGGCGGGAGGGCGGACGGGATCACGGGCGGGGTCACGGACGGGAAGGACGACGCCGCGCTGCTCGGCCTGCGGATCCTCTCCGCGTTCGGCGACACCTGCGTCGGCGAGATCGCCACCGCGGTGCCCGAGCTGGACCGGTGTGTCCGGCTGGTCGACGGGCTGCCCGACGCCGCGGTGGCGCGCGTTCCCGAGGCGCTCGCCATGATCGGCTGCTCGGAGATCTATCTGGAGCGCTTCGCGGACGCCCTCAGGCACCTGCACCGGGGACTGAGAGGTCCGAGCGGCGGCGCGCAGCGGCACGTCGCGGTGCACTGCCTGCTCGCGCTCTCCGTCCTCCACCAGTGGACCGGCCAGTTGGAGCGGGCCCGGCAGCGGGCGCTGGAGGCGGAACGGCTCGCCCGCGGCATCGGCGCGGACAACGCGGTGGGACTGGCCATGGCGATGCGGGCCGGGGCCCTGGTGTGGACACGGGGGTGGCGGGACACCGCCGAGATCGTCGCGCTCGCCGAGGAGGGGGTCCGCAGGACCCTGCCCGTCCGGGGCTGGTGGGCGGGCACCGCGGTCGGGTCGCTGGCCCAGATACGCCTGATGGACGGAGACGCCTCCGGGTGCGTGCGCGTCCTGCTGGAGGAGGGCGGCGGCGAGGACCTGCCGCTGCTCCAGCCGGTCTTCCGTCCCTCGATGCTGGCGCTGCTGTCGACGGCCGCGTCCCGGTGCGGGGAGCGCGACCTGGCCCGGCGCGCGGCCGACGTCGCGGACGCCGACGCCGAGCGGTTCGGGCTGCCCGCCCAGCGGGCGTACGCCCACCGGGCCCAGGCCCTGATCCATCTGGCGAACGGCGAGCACGACGCGGCGGCCACGCTGTTCGAGCGGGCGGCCGACGGCTTCCGCCGCGCGGGGCTGCCGGTGCAGCACGCGTGGACGCTGGTGGCCGGAGCCCGCTCGGCGGCGGCGGCACGCGGGCCGGAGGTGGCGGCGGGCTGGCTGGGCTCGGCCATGGCCGTCGCCGAGGGCTGCGGGGCGGTGCGCGTGTGCGAGGAGGTGTCACGCGTACGCGAGGAGGAACCGCGGGTGCGGAGCGCGTCGGCGGTCCGTGAGGAGAGCGCGCCGCCCGTGGGCGCGCCCGGGACACCCGGCACGCCCGGGACACCCGGCACGCTCGAACTGCTCACCGGCCGGGAGCGTGAGATCGCGCGCCTCGCGGTGACGGGCAAGCGCTCGCGGGAGATCGCCGAGGAGCTCTTCCTCAGCCCCAGGACGGTGGAGACCCACCTCGCGCGGATCTACCGGAAGCTGCAGGTCTCCTCCCGCGTCGCCCTGGCGGTTGCCATCGGCCAGGACGAGGACCCCGGCACGCCGGGCCGCTGACCACCGGCCACTAAACGCTGGCCGTTGCCCACTGACCGCTGGCCGCTGGCCGCTGCCCACTGACCACTGACCGCTGGCCGCTGCCCACTGCCCAGTGAACGCTGGCCGCTGGCCGCTCCACGACGTGTCCGCCCGGCTGCGGCCCTCGGACTCCACGTGGCCGTTTTCAGCACCCGCACACGTAATGATCTGTGAGATCGGGTTATCCACCCTGAAAACGTGGCCGAAAAGAGGTTACGTACCCCGAATACGTAGTTTAACGGACGACGCGAATTCGGGTCTCTGTGAAGGTCTACTCCTGCCGGCCCGTTCTGAGTCCACTCCGGAACGGCCCGCCGCGCCGCCACGTCGTGGCGGAACCGCGAGACGATATCGACGGGAGTTGCCATGCCGATCGGCGAGAAGGGGATCCTCCCCGCCGCCGGGTTCCCCCTCCAGGGGCTCGTGCGACTGGTTCTTTCCGACCGGGGCGCGGACGACTGGGAGATGGTCGAGGACGACTTCTGGTGCCGCGTCACCCCGCCGGAGGTCCCCTCTCGCGTCCAGGGCTGGAAACTGCACGTCTCGGCCACCCCGCTGTCGGCTCCCGAGGTGCTCCACCGGGCGGCGCATGTGCTCGTCCATCACGGATGCCCGTTCAAGTTCGCGGCCCGCGCGGAATACGTCGAGGATCTGACCTCCGCCCGGTACGACCGGGCGCAGTGCGGCAAGTTCGTCACCGCCTACCCCCGCGACGACGACCACTTCCGGGTGCTGGCGGAGGCGCTCGACCTGGCGACGGCCGGGCTGCCCGGTCCCGCGATCCTCTCCGACCGGCCGTACCGCAAGGGGAGCGTCGTCCACTACCGCTACGGCGCCTTCAGGGGGGTGCCGTACGTGAGCCACGAGGGCGTGCGGGAGGCGCGGCTGCGGGCGCCGGACGGCACTGCGGTCGAGGACGCGCGCAAGCCGTGGTTCTGCCCGCCTCCGTGGGCCACGCTGCCGATCCCCGGCCCCGAGGGCAGGGCGGACGGGGCGCCCGCCACGCCGAAGCAGGTCCTCCTGCGCGACAGGTACGTGGTCAGCGAGGCGATCCGGCACTCCGCGCGCGGTGGCGTCTACCGCGCCGTCGACCGTGAGACGGACCGGGACGTCGTGATCAAGCAGGCCCGCGCGCACGTCGGCGGCGGGCTCACCGGCCGCGACGCCCGCGACGGGTTGCGCGAGGAGGCGGCGGCGCTGAGCGCGCTCTCCGGCCTGTGCCCCGAGCTGGTGGAGGTCTTCGAGCAGGACGACCACGTCTTCCTCGTCGAGACCGTGGTCCCGGGCCTCACGCTGGCCCACTGGGTGCAGCGGCGCTTCGGCGAACTGGAGGACCGCGACCTGGGCCTGCCCGCCGAGGACGTCCTCGCCATGGCGGCGAGCCTGGCCGCGCTGGTCGCCGAGGTCCACGACCGGGGGCTGGTCTACCGCGACTTCAGCCCCAACAACGTGATGGTCACCCCCGAGGACGAGCTGCGGCTGATCGACCCGGAGTTCGTCACCAGGGCCGGGCAGTGGGGGCGACGCGCCTACACCCCGGGCTACGGGGCGCCGGAGTACGCGGCCACCGCGACCTACGGGCCCGCCCCCGGCCAGGCCGCCGACCTCTTCTCGCTCGGGGCGATGCTGTTCTACCTGGTGACCGGCCTCAACGCCGCCTTCGCCGCCGACCGGCCGGAACCTCGCCCGGCCGTCGAACGGCTGGACGGCCTGCTGTCCCCGATCGGCGGGCTCAACCACTCCGCGCGGCTGCTGGCCCCGGCGATCCGCGGCCTGTGCGCCCAGGATCCGGCGCGGCGCTGGTCACGGGAACGGCTCACGGCGTTCCTCGCCGACCCGGAGTCCCCGCGGTCCCGGTCCTCTGAGTTCCCGGAGCCCTTGCTCACCGGCGCCTCGTCGACCGGGCCGTCCGCACCTGTCGGCACCCTGTCCACCGGCACGTCCACCGGCACGTCCACCGGCACGTCCACCGGCGCGTCCACCGGCACCCCGCCGCCATCGCCGCTCCCGGCCGCCGGCCTCCCGGCCTCCCGGCTCGGCCGGACGCTCCAGGAACGGATGATCGACGACGGCCTGGGACACGTCCTCGCCACGATGGCCGGGCGGGACACCGGCCGGCTGTGGCCGAGCACGCCGTTCGGCACGGGCACCGACGCGTGCGCCGTGCAGCACGGCGCGGCCGGGGTCCTCGGCGTCCTCACCCGGGCCGGACGGGTCCTCGACCGGGACGACCTGCGCGCGGCGACCGCCCGCGTGGCGGCCTGGATCGACGCGAGCCACACCGCCGCGCCGAGCGTGCTGCCCGGCCTGTACTTCGGCCGGGCGGGAACCGCGTGGACCCTGTACGACGCGGCCGGGTACCTGGGCGACGACGACCTCGCCGGGAAGGCCGTACGGCTCGCGCTGGAGCTGCCGGTGCGCTGGCCCAACCCGGATCTCTTCCACGGCGCGGCGGGGGCGGGCCTGACCCAGCTCCACTTCTGGCGGGAGACCGGGCGGCAGGAGTTCCTCGACCGGGTCGCCGACTGCGCGGACGGCCTGCTGGCCGCGGCCGGGCACGCGGACGACGGGGTGTTCTGGCAGGTTCCGCCGGACTTCGACTCCATGCTGGCGGGGATCACCCACCTCGGGTTCGCCCACGGAGTCGCCGGGGTGGGCACGTTCCTGCTGGGCGCCGCCGAGGCGACCGGCGAGAAGGACTACCTCGACACGGCCCGCGCCGCCGGCCGTACCCTCGCGGACGCGGCCGAGCACGGTCCCTGGGGCACGCGCTGGCGCACCGACCGAGAGGGCGGGCCGGGCGAGGGCATGCTCTACAACCTGTGCAACGGGGCGTCGGGCGTCGGCACGTTCCTGCTCAGGCTCTGGCGTGCCACCGGCGACCCGGTCGCCCTTGAGCTGGCCGAGGGCGCGGCGAGCGCGGTCTACCGGACCCGCTGGGCCAGCGGATCCGCCATCTGCCACGGACTCGCCGGCAACGGCGACTTCCTGCTCGACATGGCGGACGCGGTCGGCGGGCCCTACCACGGCTGGGCCGAGGAGCTGGCGGCGTGCCTGCACGCCAGGCACGCCGTGCGCGACGGGCGGATGGTCGTGCCGGACGAGTCGGGCACGCAGGTCACCGTGGACTACGGCGTCGGCCTGACCGGCGTCGTCGGGTTCCTGCTGCGCCTGCGACACGGCGGGCCGCGCATGCTGATGGCCGACGCCGGGTGGCCGCACTCCCTGGCGGGCGCGCGCCCGGCCGCCGACCTCGTGGGCGGGCCGCGGTGACCGTTCCGTCGATCGTGTCGCGCAGCGGCGCGAGGTTCTCCGCCGGAGGGACGCGAGCGGCCTGCCTGGCGTCCGACGACCGGGGCGGGCAGTACGTCGAGGGCTGGGAGCTGACCGCCGACGGCCCGCGGGTGACGACGCGCGCGAGGCTCGACGGCGAGGCGGCCATGTCCCAGATCGTCGCGCTGGAGGACGGCGGCACGCTGATCTCCTGGCACAGGCCGGAGCACCAGGTGGTCCGGCTGTTCGACGCGGACGGGCACGGGCGCACGATCGCCACCGTCCGGGGATCGCTGCGGCTGCTGCCCGGCCTCGGCCGCCGGGGATGGCAGGCGACCGCCGTGAGCGCCGAGGCCGACGGCTCCTCGACCGTCCAGCGGATGACCGGGGAGGAGCCCTGGCTGGCACCGGTGGCGCGGATTCCCGGCCGCCTGGGCGGCGCGGTGCTCCACGCCGGACGGCTCGTCGTCACCGCGGTCGCCGGCGGCACGCCCGCGCCGATCGTCGTCGATCCGGAGACCGGGGAGACCGGCCCGTTCCTCGAACCGCCCGCGGACGGAGCGTGCCACGTCCTGCTGGCCGCCGCCGGTCGCGTCCTGCTCGCGGTCTCCACCGGCGCCGGGCAGCGGCTGGGGCTGACCGAGGGCCGCGGACCCGGTCCCGTACGCCTCCTGGAGGGGCTCGACGAGCTGGGCGGCGTGGTCACCCCGGTCGCGCTGGATCCGGACGGTACGGACGTGGCGTTCACCGTCACCCGCGGCGCCCGGTCGGAGCTCGCGCTGTACGACACCGGGACGGAGGAGCTCCGGCGGGTCGCCGTCCCCAGGGGAAAGCTGTCCTCGCCCGCGGCGTGGACCGGGCACGGGCTGTGGTTTCCGTTCTCCTCGTCGACGCGGCCGTCCGGCTTCGGCTGGCTGCCGACGGGGGAGACAAGCGTCCGGATGGGCGAGGAGCCGGGGCCGTTCCGGGAGTCCGCCCGGTGGCCGGGCAGGCTGGAGACCTTCCGGGGTCCGGCCGGGCCGATCGAGGCGGTGGTGTACGGGCCGGACTGGCGGGCCGGCGGCCGGGTGGTGGTGGCCCTGCACGGCGGTCCCGACCGGCACTGGAACCTCGCGTTCGACGGGTTCTTCCAGATGCTCGCCGACGCGGGCCTGAGCGTGGTCGCGCCCAACCAGCGCGGCAGCACCGGATACGGCAGGGCGCACGCGGAGGCCATCGTCGGCGCCTGGGGCGGCCCCGACCTCGACGACGTCCGCGCCCTGTGCGGGATCCTCGTCGCCGGGCGGCCCTCCGGCACCGAGGCCCCGGCACTCTACGGCACCAGCTACGGCGGGTTCCTCGCGCTGCTCGCCGCCGCCGCCGATCCCGGCGCCTGGTCGGCCTGCGCGGCCGTGGCCCCGTTCCGGTCGGCCGCGTCGCTGTACGAGCGGGCCGCCCAGCCGGTGCGCAACCTCATCGACCGGCTGGGCGGCCTGGGCGAGGTGGCCGACGCGCTGGGCCCCCGGGACCTGGCCTCGCTGGCCCCCCGCGTCCGCGCGAGGGTGTTCGTCGCCCACGGGCTGCTGGACGAGACCATCCCGGTGACCCAGTCGCGCGAGCTGGTGGACCGGCTGATCTCCGCGGGACACCCGGACGTCACCTACCGCGAGCTCCCCAACCGGGGGCACATCGCGATCGGAACGCACTCCGGTGACCCGCTGGCGCGTGAGATCACCGCGTTCCTCACCCAAGACGGCCATCGGGCACGCGCCGCGGAGGCGGCGGCGCCGATGGCGAGATGAGTCCACGAAGCGTGGACGGACCTTCCGCCGCGGGCGCGCGTGAGACGCCGCCTCGCGACGGACCCACACGACCGGAGAGGAGGTGAGACGAATGGAACTCGAACTGGAGGCGCTGCAGCTGCTCAGCCCCATGGAGGAGGCGCTGGAGGTGCCGACGCCGGGCAACAACTGCGGGTGGACCTGCAAGGGATCGAGCTGTGAGGTGACCTGCTTCCTCACCTGCATCGTCACCAACAACTGATTGTCTCCGGGCCCGTCCCGGAGGCGATGACCGATTCTCGGAGATGACAACGATGGAACTGAACATCGAGGCGCTGCAGATGCTCGACGAGCGCGCCCTGTTCCTTCCCCCCGGGCCGGACAACTCCTGCCCCTTCACCTGCATGCTCAGCTGCGTGTTCTCGTGCGACAAGAGCTGTGACATCACGGGGTGCGGCGGAACCTTCTAGCCGCCCGGACGCGGGCCGTCATCCGGTACCCGCGTACGGCCACCCGCTCCGGCGCCGGGTGAGGCCGTTCCCGAGCCTTCGCCTCGCCCCGTACGGCGTCCGGCGGCACGGTCCGGCGGACGTGGGGAGAGGCGGGGCCACGTCGTGACCGCGAAGACCACGAGAACCGCGAGGAGGTGAGAGAGATGGAACTGGACATCGAGGCGTTGCAGATGCTGGCGGACGACGAAGCGCGGCTGGCCATCATCGAGGAGAACAAACCGGGGTGCATCGTGACCTGCACCGCGAGCGGCGGCGACGGCGACGGCTGCTGGTACACCTGCCACGTCACCGATCCCTGAGACCGGGACCGGCATCCGCGTGATTTGCCCGTCGCCGGGGGTGGAAGGCACCCACCCCCGGCGACCACCCGGCGTCCCGGGGCCGCGCCGCCGTACGGGCGGCCCCGGGAGGCCGCGTCCGACCGTATCCGGTCTCGCCCGGTACGGCGGCGGTCCGGCACGGAGACAGACTTCGACCCCGCAAGGAGAGCGTCCGGCGATGAGTGAACAGGAGACGGCCAAGGCGCGCGGTGACGGGAGCCTGAGACTGCTCGCCGCCACCGCGGCACGGGTGCGCGGACGGCTGGCGGTGGTCGCCGTGCTGCTGGTGGCGCGGGTGGGAGCGACGCTGGCCGCGCCCGCCCTGCTCGCGGCCGCGGTGGAGGCGGCACTGAACCGGGCCGACGTGACCTGGCCGGTGACCGCGCTGGGCCTGCTCGCCGTCGGCGGCGGGACGCTCGAGGTCGCGCTCGCCGTGCTCGGCGTGTCCACGGTGGGCGTGGCGGGCGTGTGGTTGCAGACCCGGACGGTACGGCACCTGCTCGCGCTCGGCCCCCGGTCGCCGCTGTCCCCGGGGGAGGCCACCGCCCGGGTGATGCAGGGAGCTCCCGGCGCGGCCGGTCTGCCGATCACGGTGGCCGGCTCGGTGGTGTCCCTCGTCGGTTCGGTGATCGCGCTGGTGGTGCTCTGGTCCATCGACTGGCGCTCCGGGCTCGTCTTCACGATCGCGCTGCCCGTCGCGGTCCTGATCGCCAGGCGGTTCATCGGGGGAGCGACCACGGCGCACGCGCGGTATCTGCGGGCGCAGTCGGGCATCGCCGCGCGCCTGCTCTCCGCGCTCGCCGGGGCACGCACGATCCAGGCCGCGGGCACGGTCTCCGCCGAGGTGGACCGGGTGCTGCGATCGCTGCCCGAGATGTCGGAGTCGGGACGGGAGCTGTGGCGGCTGCAACGCGGCGCGGTGTGGCAGTTCAAGCTGCTCACGCCGCTCACCCAGGTGGCCGTCCTGATGGTCGCCGGGCTGAGCGTGACCGGCGGCCGGATCGCCCCCGCCCAGCTGCTGGCCGTCGTCGGCTACCTGGGGATCGCCATCGGGGCGCTGGGCCAGATCGACGTGCTGCTGGAGATCGCCCAGGTCCGCGCGGGAACCGCCCGCCTGGCCGAGGTCCTCGACCACCCGGAGCCCGCCGACGGCACCCGCCCGGGTCCGGTGCCGTCCGGAGAGGTGGTCTTTCGCGACGTCACCGTGACGCGCGACGGCGAGCCCGTCCTGAGGAACCTGTGCCTCGACATCCCGGACGGGACGGCGGTGGCGCTGGTCGGCCGCTCGGGGGCGGGCAAGAGCCTGGCCGCCGCGCTGATCGGCCGCCTGGCCGACCCCGACGGGGGCGAGGTGACCGTGGGCGGCGTACCGGTCGCCGACCTGCGGCTGGACGACCTCCGCCGCGACGTCGTGTACGCCTTCGACCGCCCCGCCCTGCCGGGGACCACCGTGCACGACGCGATCGCCTACGGCCGTCCCGGCCTGTCCCGCGAGGACGTGGTCTCGGCCGCCCTCGCCGCACGCGCCGACGCGTTCGTCCGGAGGCTGCCCGAGGGCTACGACACGCCGCTCGACCGGGCGCCCATGTCCGGTGGCGAGCGCCAGCGCCTCGGCCTGGCCCGCGCGCTGGCCCGTCCCGCCCGCGTGTACGTGCTCGACGACGCGACCTCCGGGCTGGACATGGTCACCGAGGCCGAGGTGAGCGAGGCGATCACCACGCGGCTGACCGGCCGGACCCGGCTGGTGGTCGCCCACCGGGCCGCCACCGCCGCCCGGTGTGACCTCGTCGCCTGGCTTGAGTCGGGCCGTGTCAGGGCGTTCGCCCCGCACGCCGAGCTGTGGCGCGACCCGGACTACCGCGCGGTCTTCGGCCGCGACTCCGCCGAGACCGCCACCGCCACCGGCACCGGCGCGGGAGCCGACACCGAGGCAGACACCGACGCCGACGCCCGCGTCCGCACCCGCGACGAATCCATGCAGGAGGCGGCACATGCCTAGCACGACGGCGGCCCCGGCGGCTCCGACGACCCCGGAGGCCCCGGAGCCCTCAGAGTCCTCGGACGGGCTGAGACTGCTCCGGTCCGGGCTGCGCGGCAGCCGTGCCCCGGCCACGCGGATCGCGGGCTGGTCGGTGCTGGAGGCGGCTCCGGCGCTGGTCTCCGGCTGGGTGACCGCCGCCGCGCTGGACCGGGGCTTCCTGGCGGACCGGCCGGTGACCGGCGTCGCCTGGCTCGCCCTGCTGGGCGTGCTGTACCTGGTGCGGGCGGTGGCCGAGCGCGCGATGTTCCCCCACCTCGCCGACATCGTCGAGCCCCTCCGCGACCACCTTGTCCGACGCCTGGTCGGCGCCACCCTGGCCGAGGCCGCCGGGCGCGGCCTGGCCCTCGACTCCGCCGGGGTCTCCCGGCTCACCCGCCAGGTCGAGTCGGTCCGCGGCCTGGTGGGAACCCTGCTGCGCACCGCGCGCCCGCTGGCGGTGACGCTGCTGGCCGCGATCGCCGGTCTGGCCACGCTCAGCCCCGTCGCGGCCCTGCTGGTGCTGCCGCCGCTCCTCGTCGCGCTCGCGGTCTTCCCGCTGTCGCTGCGCGCCGTGATGCGCCGCAGGCGAGAGGTGATCATCGCGGAGGAGAGGGTGTCGGTGGAGATCGGCGCCGTACTCGGCGCGACCCGCGACGTCGCCGCGCTCGGCGCCCGGGAGCACGCGGCCGGGGTGGTCGGCGCGGCGGCGCGGGAGTACACGTCGGCCGGCGTGGCGGTGGCACGCTTCGGGGTCGTACGCGTTCTCATCGTCCTCCTGGGCGGTCACGTCCCGATGCTGGCGCTGCTGGTGGCCGGTTCCCTGATGGTCGCCGACGGGGGGATCACCGCCGGCGCGCTGGTGGGCGCCGTCACCTACGTGACCGGTCACCTGGTGCCCGCCCTGCAGACCCTGACCGGTTCCGTGGGCGAGTACTGGGCCCAGCTCGCGACGACCCTCGCGCGCCTGGCCACGGCGACCGCCCCGGCGCGGGAGCCGGAGTCCGCCGGGATCGAGGTCCTCGACGGGACCGGGCTGGAGGCCGACCGTCTCACCTTCGGGTACGGCCCGCACGCCGAACCCGTGCTGCGCGACCTGTCGCTGACCATCCCGCCCGGCGACCACCTGGCCGTCGTCGGCGCCAGCGGCATCGGCAAGTCGACCCTGGCCTCCCTGCTCGCCGGGCTGCGGACCCCCGGCGGGGGGGAGGTGCGGATCGGCGGCGTGCCCGTCGGCGAGGTCGGCCGGCGCGTCCGGTCCGAGACGATCGCGTTCGTCCCGCAGGAGGCGTACGTCTTCGCCGGGACCGTGCGCGAGAACCTGTGCTATCTCAACCCGGCGGCCGAAGACGCCGACCTGGCGTCGTCGGCGCGGGCGCTGGGAGCGACGGAACTCGTCGAGCGGCTCGGCGGGTACGACGCGGAGATCGACGATCCCGCCACGGGGTTGTCCAGCGGCGAACGCCAGCTCCTCGTCCTGGTCAGGGTCCATCTGTCGCCCGCCAGGGTGGTGATCCTCGACGAGGCGACCTGCCATCTCGACCCGGTCGCCGAGGCGCGGGCGGAGGCGGCCTTCGCCACCAGGCCCGGCACGCTCGTCGTCGTCGCGCACCGCCTCGCGTCCGCCTACCGCGCCCGCCGCGTCCTGCTGCTCGACGGGTCGCGCGCCGCCCTCGGCACGCACGCCGAACTCCTCGCGGGCAACCGCGAGTACGCCGGCCTCGTGGGCCACTGGTCGCCCCCCGGCGGGGAGGCATAGCCCCCGATCCCAGACCCCTCGGCGCGGCACCGGTCGATCGGCGCGAGCGGCTCGGGCCTGGGAGCGTTCGTACCGGTCATCCGGTAGCGCCGGCGGCCCGAGGACGGCGAAAAGGGTGTCGAGGTCGTTCGTCGCACATCGATCCTCGGCACCCTTCGCCGTTCCCGCGTCCCAGACGACTTGGGGCTCACTCGTCCAGCGGAAGCCCGCGACATCCGAAAGGCCCAGGCCGGGATCACCGGCCTGGGCCTCACTCATGCTCGCCGCACGCTACGGCTGCTGGGTGATCCGGAACGACTGGGCGGCGCCGCCGTTGCAGGTGCTCTGCACCAGCTGGACGCTGTCGGCCGTCGAGGAGCCCGGCACGCTCAGGCACCTGCCGCTGAGGCGGCTGACGAAGCGGTAGTAACCGCCGCCCTCGGAGACCGCCTGCCACTGCTGGTTGTTGCCCCCGGAGTACGTCCACAGCTGGAGCGGGGCGCCGTCGGCCGTGGAGACGTTGGTCACGTCGACGACCTGGGCGCTGTTGAGGCGGTTGTTCAGCCGCGCGAAGCCGCCGCTGGTCGGCTGGACCTGGAACTGCTGGGCGAGGGTGCCGTTGCAGGTGTACTGCTGGATCACGGTGCCGTTCGCCGAGGCGGCGGCCCGCGCGTCCACGCACTTGCCGCTGGCGCGGTTGGCGAGGCTGTACCACGCGGTCGGCGAGATGGTGTCCGACGGGGGCGGGGTGCTCCCGCCGCCCAGCCACAGCAGACCGTCGATGACGAACCGGTTCTGCACCTCACTGGCGAACGTGGACGACAGCGGGGTGTTGTTGCTGTAGTTCATCGCGTTGTGGCCGAAGTTCGCGTACAGCATCTTGTAGTTGCGGTTGGTCCACATCAGCGGGTAGTAGCCGCTGTACCAGGTCTGGTTGGGGTCCGTGCCGACCGGGAAGCTGGACTGGTCGATGGACCCGAGGATCCTGATGTTCGGGTTGTTCCTCAGGTCGTTGGTCCAGCTGTACCACTCGCTGACCGACGAGGTGAAGGTGGCGGGCAGCCGCGCCGTGGAGGGGTGCGCCCCGCCCTCCGTGCGCATGACCACCGAGGTCGGTCCCCAGGTGTTGGACCTGAACGCCCCGGTGCCGAGGAGCTCGTTGTGGTACCACGACCAGCTCTGCGCGTTGGTGTTGAACGCGCTCACGTGGAAGCCCATCCACGCCCCGCCGTTACGCATGTACTGCTCGAACGCCGACCGCTGGGCGGCGTTCTGCGGCAGGTCGTCCAGGAAGAGCACCACCTGGTACTGCTGGAGGTTGCTCGCGTTCAGCTGGCTCCAGTTGTTGGTCGCGGTGTAGGAGAAGTTGTGCTGCGCGGCCATCTGCGGGAACCAGCGGTTCGCCTCCTGGACGAAGTTGATGTGGGCCGCGTCCCACGTCCCGTTGTAGAAGGCGATCACCTTGAAGCTCGGGGCGGCCGACGCCCGCGCGCTCCCGTCGGCCGGAAGGGCCGTGAGGCCGAGCGCGACGGCGAGCAGGGCGAGGAGCCGCACCCACGTCCTTCGCATCGTGCCGACCATGTTCTCACCGGTCATGAAGGTTTCCTCTGTCTGGTGACAAGCGACAAAGGCGAAGCCCGCCCCGCCCACGGGCATAACGGAGACCGGCGTTACCAACAACTTCGGCAAGCCGAGGACGGTTTTTTGTCTGACTTAATTCAAGTTATGTGAAGAAAAATTGTCAAGAAGATCGCACCGTCGGGAAACCCGCCGTGTCAGTCGGCGGCGGGGGCGGTCTCGTAGTGGAGGTCCGCGCCGAGGCTCAGCGCGAGCCTGCGGGCGAGCCCCGTGTTGCGACGGTGGTCCAGCCGGTTGACGGCCATCTCCAGGGCCTTGCGCTCGCCGACGACGACCACCCACGACCGCGCCCGGGTGAGCAGGGTGTAGAGCAGCTTGCGGCGCAGCATGACGCCCCCGGACTCGGTGACGAGCGGCGCGACCACGAAGGGATACTCGCTGCCCTGGGAGCGGTGCACGCTGATGGCGTACGTGTGGGTCAGCTCGTCGAGCTCGCCGAAGCCGTACTTCACGGTGTGCCCGTCGTCGGTGCGGATCTCGACGATCCTCTCCTCCGGGGTGATGGCGGTGACCGTACCGGTGTCGCCGTTGAAGACGCCCTTGTCGTAGTTGTTGCGGATCGGCATGACGCGGTCGCCGACCCGGAAGGCGGAGGCGCCCGACCAGTGCTCGGCGACCCCCTCGCGGGCCGGGTTGAGCCGTTCCTGGATCATCCGGCCGAGTTCGGCCGTCCCCGTCAGGCCCCTGCGCATCGGGCACAGGACCTGGACCTGGTCCGGGCTCACCCCCTGCTTGCGCGGGATCGCCACCGTCGCCAGGTGCATCACCCGTTCGGCGACCCGCTCGGGATCGTCGACCTCCTCGAACCAGAAACCTCCACCGCCGGGAAGCGCGGGCACCTCGCCCGCCCTGACCCTGCGGGCGGCCCGGATGATCCCGCTGCCCTCCGCCTGGCGGAAGACCCTGGTCAGCCGCATCCGCGCGATCGTCTCGACGCGCAGCAGGTCGGCGAGCACGCTGCCGGGGGCGATACTGGGAAGCTGGTCGCTGTCGCCCACGATCAGCAGGTGGCTGCCGGGCGTGATGGCGGCGGTGAGCCGGGTGGCCAGGTGCAGGTCCAGCATGGACGCCTCGTCGACCACGATCAGGTCGGCCTGCGCGGGCATCTGCTCGAACAGCGTGCCGCTCTCGGGATCGGGCTGGTGGGCCAGCATCCGGTGCACGGTCATCGCGGGCAGGCCGGTGAGCTCCGACAGGCGTTTGGCCGCCTTGCCGGTCGGCGCCGTGAGGGTCACCGTGCCGCCCATCGCCCGCACGGTCGCCGCGATGGTCTTGACGGTGTGGCTCTTCCCGCAGCCGGGGCCGCCGGTGAGGATGGACACGGTGCTGGTCAGCGCCATGTTCACCGCCGCCCGCTGGTCCTCGTCCAGCCCGGGATCCTCCTGGAAGGCGCGCATGGGCAGCGTCGAGGGGGCCTCCCAGAGCCTGGTCAGCTGGGCGGCCAGCGTGAGCTCGCGGCCGTGGGTCTCCTTCAGGTAGACCACGGCCGTCCCCTGGCCGTCGGGCGACGCCTCGACGACCACGCGGCGGTCGGCGACGAGGGCGTCGACCATCCGGCCGACGAGGTCGTGGTCCTGCTCGACGAGTTCCACGGTCTGGGCGACCAGCGCGACCAGCCGCACATAGCAGTGCCCGTCGCGGCTCGCCGCCGTCTCCAGCCTGTCCAGGATCGCCGCCTTGACCCGCTGCGGGCTGTGCTCGGAGACCCCCGACCGCAGGGCGATCCTGTCCGCCGTGGCGAACGCGATGCCCCTGACCTTGCCGATGAGCCGGTACGGGTCGGAGGTGAGCACCTCCCCCGAGTCGGCCCCGAAGACCTGGTATATCTTCGCCGCGAGCAATGGGCTGATCCCGAAACCTTGCAGGACCACCATGAGCTCGGCGATCGCCTTCTGCTCCTCCCAGGCGTCGGCGATCTGGGCCTGCCGCGCGGGACCGATGTTGACGACCTCGGTGAGACGTCCGGGCTCGGTGTCGATGACCGTCAGCGTCGCCTCGCCGAAGTGGCTCACGATGGCGTGGGCGAGCCTCGGCCCGATGCCGCGGATCAGGCCGGAGCCCAGATAGATGCGGATGGCCCGGACGGTGGCCGGTACCAGCCGCTCACACGCGACGACCTCGAAGCGCCTGCCGTACCGCGGATGCTCGCCCCACTCTCCGGCGAGCCTGAGCGTCTCCCCCGGCTGGACCCCGCCCAGTGCCCGGCCGGAGGCGACGAAGCCGGGCATGCCCTCGGCGCTCATCCGCGCGATCGTGTACTCGTCCTCGCGGACGTAGACCAGCTGCTCGACAGACGCCTTCACGGCAGAAAGCAACCCCTCCGTACCGGCCTCACCTCATCCTTCGCACATCAGACCAGCTCACCCGGTGTCACCACAAGCCGTCGCGGGGTCGATGAACGTGACATACGAGTCGCCGCTGGAGGTGGGAGGTGGGGGCCGGGTCGCTGCGCGCCCGGCCCGCACGGCACCCGCCGGAGGTCAGGAACCGCCGACGGAGGCGCTCCCCGGCTGGCTCGCCGTCCGCCAGTGGTGGAAGGGCGGCCTCGGCCCCGGGCCGGGAGGCAGCGGAGCCGGGTACGGAGGCCGCACGCCCGGATAGGGAGGACGCACGCCCGGGTACGGTGGCCGCCAGCCGGGATACGGAGGACGCCAGCCCGGGTAACCGCTCGGGTACGGAGGACGCCAGCCGGGATACGGTGGCCGCCAGCCCGGGTAGGGAGGCCGCCACTGACCCGGGTAGCCCCCCGGATACCCGCCCGGATACCCGCCGGGGTAGCCGCCCGGATACCCGCCGGGATACCCGCCCGGGTAGCCCGACGCGGGCACACAGTCGTACTGCGGGCACGGCTGGGTGAAGCACTGCTTGGGCGAGGGGACGCAGACGCGGCCGGGACCGCAGTTGACCGCCGCGCACGGCGACCCCGGAGCGCACGTACCGGCCGTCTGCGCGGCGGCGGCCGACCGGGCCGCCGGAGCGGTCCGCGCCATGTCCGCCCAGGCCTCGGTCGCGATGGCCGGTGACCCCGCCGCGACGATCGCGACCAGGATCGGGACCAGTTTTCGACGCATTTTTCCCCCAGATGTCATGATCGGTTCTGACTCTCCGACGATGCTCGCACCGGCCATACCTGCTAACGGCAAACTGGATCCCAGCAAGTCGGATGGCTTGTCGAGCGCCGGGGGATGACGCCGTCACACCGATGGAATCGACCGGTTTCGCCCTTTTCTGAGAGCGTCGGCCCGGAGTGAACGGGCCGCGGGTCCGGGACCCCGGCGTGGTGACCGGCGGCTCGCGCGTTCTTCCTGCCGTCTTCCCGCCGCGACGGTCGTCGTCGAGACGGCGTCACGACCGCCCTACCGGAACTCCGCCACCGGACCGGCATCGCCCGTCGGCCGCCATCGACCGCGTGCCGAAGGTGTCACACCTCGCCTGCCGGGATCGGTGGACAGCCCTTCAGGACCCCGGCGAGGGCAGGGGCGGGCCGAGACTCCACACCCGGATCGTCTCGTCCTTGCTGCCGGTGACCGCGACAGGCAGCCCGCCGAGCTCGCCGAAGGCCACCGTCCACACGCAGTCGGTATGGCCGGAGAGAGGTCCGCCGAGCTGCTTTCGCGTGCCGAGATCCCAGACGCGAGCGGTTCCGTCCTCGTCGCCGGTGACGGCGGCGGGCTTCCCGCCGACCTCGCCGAACGCCACCGACCAGACCCAGCCGGTGTGCCCGGACAGGGAGGCACCGAGCTGCCTCCCTGTCGTGAGGTCCCAGACGCGGGCGGTCCTGTCCTGGCCGCCGGTGACGGCGACGGGCTTCCCGTCGAGCTGACCGAGCGCCACCGACCGGACCCAGCCGGTGTGTCCGGTCAGGGAGGGGCCGATCTGCTTCCTGGTGGTGAGGTCCCAGACGCGGACGGTGCCGTCGTCGCCGGTGGTGACCGCGATCGGTGAGCCGTCGAGTTCGCCGATGGCCACCGCCCACACCGTACCCCTGTGCCCGGCGAGGGGGACACCGGACTCCCGGCCGGTGCGCAGGTTCCACACCCGTGCGCGCTCGTCGGCGCCGCCGGTCATCGCGATGGGGACGCCGTCCAGCTCGCCCACGGCCACCGCCTTGACGTCACCGGTGTGCCCGGCGAGGACGGGACCGATCCGCCGGCCGGTCTCCAGATTCCAGACCCGGGCGGTGTCGTCGTCGCTGCCGGTCACCGCGATGGGAACGCCGTCGAGACGGCCGACCGCGACCGCCCGGACCCATTCCGTGTGCCCTGACATGGTCGCACCGCGCTGCTCACCGGTGGCGAGGTCCAGCACGCGGGCGCTCTCGTCGTCGGATCCGCTCACCACCACGGGGGTGCCGTCGAGCACGTCGGCCGCCACCGCCCGTACGTCGTTGGCGTGAGCGGTCATCGGCTCGCCGACCGGGGCACCGAACGGTACCGAGGACGACGGGGCGACGCTCGGTGTACCCGACGTACCCGACGTACCCGGTGTACCCGACGTACCCGGTGTACCCGACGCGCCCGGTCCGCCCGATGTCCCCGGTGTGCCGGTGAGGGTGGTGGTCGTCCGGGAGGAGTCCGCGCCGGTGTCGTCCGTACCGCGCGGCCAGAACCATACGGTCAACACCCCCGCCGCCAGGACGGCCGCGAGTCCGGCCGCGACCAGTGCGCGGCGCGGGATCGCACGCGTACCCGGTGCGGGCAGGGCCTCGGTCGCACGCCCGGCACCGGCCGGGGCGGTCGCGTCACCGTCCGCCCCCGAAACCGGGCTCGGACTCGGGCTCGGGTCCGAACGTGGGCCGAGGCCCGGCCCCGGCCTCAAGCCCGGAACCGTGCCCGGACCCGGAGTCGGGCTCGGGCTCGAACCTGGGCTTGGGCTCATGCCTGGATCCGGATTCGGGCTCGTGCCTGGACTCGGACTTGTGCCTGGGCTTGGGCCTATGCCTGGACTCGGGCTTGGGCCTGTGCCTGGACCTGGACCTGGGCCTCGGCCTGGGCTCGGGAGGTCTTCGCCGGTCAGGGTTCGGACCAGGGCGGCGGCGGTGGGACGGCTGCCGGGATCCTTCGCCAGGCATGCCGCCACCAGGGACCGCAGTCCTTCCGGCAGGCCCGAGAGGTCCGCGGTGCCGTGCATGATCGCGTACAGCATCGCGGGAACCGAGGCTCCGGGGAAGGCCGGTCGGCCCGTGGCCGCGTAGACCATCGTGGCGGCCCAGCTGAACACGTCCGCCGCCGGGCCGATGGGCCCCGCACCGATCTGCTCCGGCGCCATGTAGCCGGGCGTACCCATCGCCCCCGACTGCGTGGCGGTGTTGTCGAGGGCGCGCGAGATCCCGAAGTCGATGACCACCGGGCCTTCGGGACCCATGATGACGTTGCTCGGCTTGAAGTCGCGGTGCACGATCCCGGCCCGGTGGATCGCGGCCAGCGCGGTCGCCGTGGCGACCGCGAGCCGTTCCAGCCCGCCGCCCGATCTCGGGCCGTCCTGCCGTACGACGTGCTGCAGTGACGCTCCGGCGACGAACTCGCTCACGATGTACGGCCGTTCACCGTGGAGTCCCATGTCGAGCACCCGCGCCGTGCAGAAAGGGGCGACCCGCCGGGCCAGCTCGACCTCGCGGAAGAACCGGCGGCGCGCGTCGGGATCCCCGGAGAACCGGGCGTGCAGCACCTTGACCGCGACATCGGCACCCGACGGGGTCACCGCCCGGTAGACCTCGCCCTGGCCACCGTGCCCGATCCGGGCGGTCAGCCGGTAGTCGCCCACCTGTCCGAGGTCGCCCGGATCACCTGGTTCGGTACGAGGCAATTCCCACCTCTTCCGAAGCCCGGGGCGAGACGCGGTTCCATCAACCACTCAATAATGAAGCCGCGGGCCTCGGGGCTGTGAGATCACGGGTCGTCAATTCACCCACCGGCAATCTCCCGTCCGCCCTCCGTTCCCCACCGGCCAGAATCCCGCCCCCCGCGGCGTACGTCCCGAACGCCGAACACCGGTGTCCTGGACGGCCCGGTTCACCACCGGTGCCCCCCTTTCCCCCGCCCTCGCCGCCCGCCCGGCGACCTTCCCGATCACATCGATCCAGTAAATAAAACACGATCTTGTATATGATGCATTATCTGTCCAGCTAATGTAACGTACCTTCCTGGTTGTACAAAGGAAGGAGCTGCCTCGTGTTCCAGGCCGAGTCCGTTACGATCACGGTCCTCGTGGAGAACTGGGTGGACATGTTGCTGCCTGACCAGGCGAGTCCACTGGGGTCCGACGACCACTGCGTCAGCCGTTACGGGCTGATCGAGCACTTCGACGGGAAGCGCGTCCCGCCGCAGGCCGAGAACGGGATCAGTCTCCTGGTCGAAGCCACCCGCGGCAGGCACGTCCTGCGCGTGCTGTTCGACGTGGGCCTCACCGGCACCGTGCTCGAACACAACATGAGGGTGCTCGGCGTCGACCCGTCCGGCATGGACCACGTGGTCATCAGCCACGGCCACCCCGACCACTTCGGGGGTGTCCACCGGTTCCTCGGGCTGGCCGGCCGCCGGATCCCGGTCGCCACGCACCACGACGCCGAGCTGCCGCGCTACGCGGTCATGGGCGACGGGCGGACGTCCTCGGTCTACAACTCCGCGTTCACCTTCGAGCAGGTGGAGGCGTCCGGCGGGGCGCCCGTCCTGACGAGGGACCCGCTGGATCTGGGCTGGGGGGTGTGGACGACCGGCGAGATCCCGCGCGAGGTGCCGTTCGAGTCGGTCTCCCAGCCGTTCGAGCGCGGAGCGCCCGGCCTGTACCAGGTGTCGCGGGAGGGTGACCTGCGCCGGGACGAGGTGATCGACGAGATGGGACTCGTCATCGACGTCAAGGGGGAGGGCCTGATCGTGCTGACGGGATGCGCGCACGCCGGCGTGGTCAACACCATCGAGCAGGCCCGGCGGGTCTGCGGCGACCGGCCGATCAGGGCCGTCATCGGGGGCTTCCACCTCGGCTTCCCGACGACTCCCGCCGAGAACGTCGAGCGGACGGCGAACGCCTTCCGGGACCTCGACGTCGCCACGGTCGTGCCCATGCACTGCAGCGGGCTGCGTTCGCACGCGCACATGTCGGCGTCACTGCACGACCGTTACGTGCAGCCCGCCGTCGGCACGGTGTTCCGCTTCGGCGGGGGTGCGCGGTGAGGGACGACCTTCGAGGCGTGCGCGTGGTCGCCGTGGAACAGGCCGTCGCCGTCCCGCTGTGCTCCCGCCACCTCGCCGACCTCGGGGCCGACGTCATCAAGGTGGAACGGCTCAGCGGCGACTTCGCCCGCGACTACGACGACTTCGTCCAGGGGTACTCCAGCCACTTCGTCTGGCTGAACCGCGGTAAGCGAAGCGTCGCCCTGGACCTCAAGACGCCCGAGGGGAAGCGGCTGCTGGGAGAGCTGCTGCGGTCCGCGGACGTGCTGGTGTGCAACCTCGCGCCCGGCGCCTTCGAGCGGATCTTCACCGACGACGACCTCGTCGCGCTCAACCCCCGGCTCATCCGGTGCTTCCTGTCCGGCTACGGCACGCAGGGTCCCTACGCCCACCGCAAGGCGTACGACATGCTCATCCAGGGGGAGGCGGGCACGGTCACGGCGACCGGCACACCGGCGCAGCCGGCCAAGCCCGGGGTGTCCCTGGCGGACCTGGCCGGTGGCACCTACGCCCTCGCCGCCATCAACGCGGCGCTCTACGCGCGGGAACGTTCCGGCGTCGGCCGACGCATCGACGTCGCCATGTTCGACGTGCTCCTCGAATGGATGAGCCCCCTGCTCCTCGCCCAGTCGCACGCGGGCACGGCACCGGAGCCGGCCGGCCTCAGCCACGCGAGCATCGCCCCGTACGGCCCCTACCTGTCCGGGGACGGGGACCAGGTGCTCATCGCCGTGCAGAACGAGGGGCAGTGGCGCCGCCTGTGCGTGGGGGTGATCGAGGATCCGATCCTCGCGACCGATCCGGACTTCGCCTCGAACGGCGACCGCCTGCGCAACCGGGCGCGGCTGGAGCCCCTCATCCAGACGGCGCTGCGCGCGCTGCCGACGGAGACGCTGGTCGCCCGGCTCGACCTGGCGGATGTGCCGCACGCCAGGCTGAACGGCCTCCCCGAGGTCCTCACGCATCCGCAGGCGCGCTCCACGGGCCGATGGTCGTCGGCCGTCCTGCCGGACGGCGAGACGGCGACGGTGGTGACGTCGCCGTTCCATCCGGCGCACGTCGAGGAGGAGGAGCGGGCCGTGCCCGCCCTCGGGGAGCACACGGTGGAGGTGCTTCGCGAACTCGGCGTGCCCGACGCCGAGATCGACGGCCTGCTCGCCGCCGGCGTCTGCCGTCAGTCGTTGTCGATCTCGAAGGGATCGGTGACCTCGTAGCCGGTGAGATGGCGGGCCAGCGCGAGGAAGCTGCTCGCCAGGTGCTCCTCCGTCGCGCGGGCGAGCGCGTCGGGGTCGCCGTCCTGGGCGGCCTTGAGGATCGCCCGGTGCTCCTGCGACACCTCTTCGGCACGGTGGGTGAGCACCTGGAGCACGTCCCACGGGAACTGCTGCCACAGGAGCGCCACCTCCTCGGTCAGCCCCTCGTTGCCCGTCCTCTCGTAGAACAGGAAGTGGAACCGCCGGTTCTTCTCGTTCAGCGTCGCGCGGTCGCCCTCGGCCGCGACGCGTTCCATGTCGTCCACGAGCCGCTGCGCGAGGTCGAGGTCCTTGGGGGAGAGACGCCGGGCGGCCCGGCGCATGGCGTACGGCTCGACCAGCCTTCGCAGCAGGTAGACCGTCTTGACCCGCTCGTAGTCCGCGTCCGCGACGCGGACTCCCCGGTGCGGCTCGCTGACCAGCATTCCCTCCGCCTCGAGCAGCCGCAGCGCCTCGCGGACGGGGGTGATGCTGGTCTTGAAGCGAGCGGCGATCACGTCCTGCCTGATCCTGCTGCCACGCGCCAGCTCGCCTTCCGCGATCATGCGGCGCAGCTCCGCGACGATGCGGTCGCGCTTGGTGCGCGGGCTGTCGGCGGATCCACTTGACGAGGCGGACGAAGAGGTCTTGGCCATCAAGTTCCTTCCTGCGAGAGGACGGGCTCAGCAGGAGATCCTGCACCGAGGGTGTCCGGCACGGCCGTACGCGCCTCGACGACCCGATGAAAGGCGTCCATCAGCTCACGGAAACCTCGGGGATCGTCCACGTACGCGATGTGACCGGCTCCGGGAACACCAATGTAGTCGGCACCGAGACGAGTCGCGAGTGATCGCGCCGCCTGCTCGGTCACCCGGACGTCGTGTTCTCCTCGCAGCACCCGGCACGGCACCGGGCCCGGTGACACCGGCGCCTCCCAGCCCAGCGCCGCCTCCAGGGCGCCGAGGAACGCCTCCGGTCGCATGCCCGTCATCGACGCGGTCAGCTCCGCCACGCCGACGTCACCGCAGGGGCCGCCGTCGGTCACCACCGTGGCGGCCAGGTACCCGGCCGCGAACCCGGCCATCCCCGTCGCGCGCAGCGAGTCGGCCGTGGCGCGCAGCCGGCCCGGGTCCCCGCCGGGCGGGAAGCCCGCGAGCAGCAGGGAGGCCAGGCGGTGCGGCGCGTCGGCGAGGACCCGCAGCGCGACGAAGGCTCCCAGTCCCGAGCCGACGAGGTGGGCGGGTGCCGTACCGCACTCGTCCAGCGCCGCGTGGACCACGGCCACGGCGGCGGCCGGGTCGAAGGGGTCCTCCCCGCGCACGCCGTGGCCGGGCAGGTCGACCGCGAGGAAGCGCGCGGGATCGGCCCCCGCGTCCACCACCGGCGCCCACGTGCGCGCGTTGCCTCCGAGGGTGTGCAGGAGCAGAACAGGGTTGGACGGATCATGCATTATTAATCTCCATGACACATTACTCTTGTACAGAAGGCATCATCATGCAACAGTATGGCCCATGTCACTGCTCGACAGGCTCAGGGATTCCTCCCGTCCTTCTCGCACCTCGACCGCCGCGCCCGCCTCGGGCAGCGCGTCGGTGGACATCGACGGCGTCACCATGCGCTTCGGGGACCGCAACGCGGCCGAGGACATCCACGTCGACGTCAGACCCGGTGAGATCGTCTCGATCGTCGGGCCCTCGGGATGCGGCAAGACGACGCTGCTGCGCGCGGTGGCCGGGCTCATCTCACCGGCCGAGGGACGCGTGCGCGTCGACGGGGAGACCGTGAGCACGACCCCCGACGGCGTCGCCATGGTCTTCCAGCACTTCGGCCTCTTCCCGTGGAAGACGGCCGAGGCCAACATCGCCTACCCGTTGCGCCTGCGCGGCCTGCCCAGGGAGGAGATCGCCTCCCGCACGCGTGAGCTGATCGAGATGGTGGGCCTCTCCGGTTTCGAGAGGTCCTACCCGCACCAGCTCTCCGGCGGCATGCAGCAGCGGACCGGCCTGGCCCGCGCCCTCGCGGTGCGCCCCCGCGTGCTGCTCATGGACGAGCCGTTCGGCGCCCTGGACGCCCAGACCGCCGAGGTCCTGCGGTTCGAGCTGCTCCGGATGTGGGAGGAGCACCCGATCACGATGCTGTTCGTCACGCACTCCATCGACGAGGCCGTGCTCTTCGGTGACCGGGTCGTCGTGCTGAAGGGCCGTCCGGGCCGGGTGCACGAGGTGATAGACGTCGCCCTGCCCCGGCCGCGTGACAGAGCGGTCGCGATGTCGGAGGAGTTCGTCGCCCTGCGTGAACGTGTCTGGTCCCTGGTGATGTCCCAGGACACCCACCGGACCAGGTGAAACCCATCCAGTAAGTGGCAGACCCTCCGGCAGGGGTGGTCGCGATCCCCAGAGGACAGCAAGTGCAAATGATCAAACGCATCGGAGGAGCCGTCCTGGCCCTCGTGTCGCTGTCGGCCCTCGGCACCGCCTGCGGCGGCGACGCTCCCTCCGCGGGCGGCACGCCCACCATCACGATGGGCATCCCCGGCATCCCTCCCGTCTTCGTCAACCTGATGGCCTACGTGGCCGAGGAGAAGGGCTACTTCACCGCGAACGGGGTGAAGGTGACACTGCGCCCGCTGCCCACCGGGGCGGACGTGGGGCGCGCGATCCAGAGCCGCGAACTCGACGGCGGGATCGTGGGCACCTCCGGCGCGGTCGCGCTGCGGGCCTCCGGCGGCTCGGTCGTGGCCGTCCTCGGCAACGAGAACCCCTCGTACCTGGTGGCCTCCTCCGACGCGGCGGTGAAGGACTGCGCCGCACTGAAGGGGAGGACGATCGCGGTGGACGGCGTCGGCGCCCCCAAGGCGCTGAGCGTGGGGACGATGCTCGCCTCCTGCGGGCTCACCGTCAAGGACGTCAAGCTGGTGAACGTGGGCGGGCCGCAGAGCGTCGACGCGATGATCGCCGGCCAGGTCGACACCGCCGTCCTGCACCCGGACGAGCTGGCCGCCGTGCAGCAGTCTAAGGAGACCCACGAGGTGGTCGCGCTGGCCAAGGTCGACCCCAAGTCGCACTACACCATGCTCGTCACCCGCGAGGACGAGCTGAAGGACGGCGGCAAGCGGCCCGCGTGGGTCGAGACCGTGGCGGCCCTGCACAAGGCGATCACGTACATCAACGACCCGGCCAACGCCGACGACGTGACGGCGATCGCCGCGCGGATGACGAAGCGAAGCCCGGAGATCGCCAAGGTGGCCCTGGGCGACTACGTGAAGCTCGGCTTCTGGCCCACCGACATCGGCCTCACCCGCGAGCGCGTCGACAAGGCGATCGAGGACCAGGTGAAGGCCGGGAACGTTCCAGCTGACAAGACTCCCAAGTACGACCAGTTCGTCGACGCCACGGTGTTCCGCGATGCCCTCGCCAAGTGACCCCGGCTCCGGAGTCTCCGGAGCCAGGCTGAAGGGCGTGGCGATCTCGCTGATCGGGCTGCTCGCCGGGCTGCTGGCCTGGCAGGTGCTCGGTCAGCGCGATCCGGTGCTGCTGGCGACACCGGTCCGCTCCTTCGAGTCGCTCGCCGCCATGACCCGCGACGGCACGCTTCCCGGAGCGCTCGCCGACACCGGGGTGCTGTTCCTGGCCGGGCTCGCCGCCGCCGTCGTGGGCGGGGTGGGCTACGGGCTCGTCCTCTCCCGGTCCAGGCGGCTTCGCACCAGTACGCAGTGGCTGGTCTTCGCGGTGCAGTCGGTGCCCATCGTCGCGCTCGCGCCGCTCATCCTGGCGGCGTTCGGCTTCGGTTTCTGGGCGAAGGTGCTGGTCGTGTTCCTGAGCGCGGTCTTCCCCGTCCTGATCAACACGGCCGAGGGCGCCCGGCACACCCCCGTCACCCTGCTGGAGGTCGCCCGCGTGCACCGCAGCGGCGAGTGGGCCCTGTGGCGCGACGTCCTGCTGCCGCACGCGATGCCGTACGCCATGAGCGGCATCAGGCAGGGGATCGCGATGGCCTTCGTCGGCACGTTCATCGCCGAGTTCTTCCTCGAGGCGACCGGGATCGGCGGGCTCCTGCTCGGGGCCAGCTCGCGCTTCGACTCCGCCACCGTGCTGGGACTCACCGTGCTGGTGTCGGTGCTGGCGGCGATGCTCATGGCACTCGGTCAGGTCCTGGAACGGGCGTTCGCCCCATGGCGCGAGGGGAGCACGGAGTGAGGACCACCCCGACCCTGACCCCACGGCCCGAAGGGAGCACGAGGTGAGGACCACCCAGGGCACCACCGCCGACCCCACCACTGACCCCACCGCGGCGGTCGTCTCCCCGGCCGTGTCCTCCGGCGGGCCGTCGCGCGACGTCACCGGCAAGCTCGTGGCCGCGGCGGCGGTCCTGCTGGTGTGGCAGGTCGCCGGTACGGCCTGGCTGCCCGACTACCTGCCCACCCCCCTCGGCGTCCTCGGGCAGGCGATCCCGACCCTGACCTCGGCGAGCTTCCTCGGCTCGGTGTGGGAGACCGTCTCGGCCGTGGCCCTCGGCCTGCTCCTCGGCTGCGTCCCGGGGATCGTCGCCGGTCTGCTCATCGGGCGGGTGGCCTGGCTGCGCCACCTGAGCACGCCCTACATCAGCGGTCTGTACGCGATGCCGATGCTGGCCATCGTCCCGATGGCGACCATCTGGTTCGGCTACAACGACGTGACCCGCGTCATCGTCGTCGCGCTGTCCGCCTTCCTGCCCTGTGCCGTGAGCACCGCCGACGGGGCGCGGGCGCTGCCCGGCAACCTGGCGGACGTCGCGCGGGTGCTCAACGTGCCACGGCGCCGATTCGTCACGGACTTCGTCCTGCCGTCGGCGCTGCCGTTCGCGGTGGCGGGCGTCCACGTGGCCGTCGGCCGGGCGCTGGTCGGGGCGGCCGCCGTCGAGTTCCTCGCGAACCTGGACGGCCTGGGCACGTTCATCCTCACCAACGCCCGATCCTTCGCCCAGGACCAGGCGTTCGTCGGCGTGACCGTCCTCGCCCTCCTCGGCGTCCTCGCCCGCGCCGGGACGGAGCGCCTCGTGCGGCGGGTGGCCCCGTGGCAGCACGCGGGCCGCGAATAACCCCTTACCTGTACAGACAGGAGTTTGTCGCATGTTGGTCGAATGGGACGTCCCGATCGAGGTCGACGACGGGACCGTGCTCCGCGCGGACGTCTTCCGGCCTGAGGCGGAGGGCCGCTATCCCGTCATCCTCACCTACGGCCCGTACGCCAAGGGTCTGTCGTTCCAGGAGGGCTACCCGAGCGCCTGGGAGAAGATGGCGGCGGACCATCCGGACGCGGTCGCCGGATCGACCAACCGCTACCAGAACTGGGAGGTGGTCGACCCGGAGAAGTGGGTGCCCGACGGTTACGTCTGCGTCCGCGTCGACTCGCGAGGCGCGGGCCGCTCCCCCGGTGTGATCGACGTCTTCTCCCCACGCGAGGTCCAGGACCACGTGCTCTGCGTCGAGTGGGCGGGCGAGCAGGAGTGGAGCAACGGCAAGGTCGGTCTCTGCGGCATCTCCTACTTCGCCATCAACCAGTGGCTCGTCGCCTCGCGGCGACCGGCCCACCTGGCCGCCGTCTGCGTGTGGGAGGGGGCGGCCGACTGGTACCGCGATTCCACCTACCACGGGGGCATCCGGACCACGTTCTGGGACCACTGGTACGGCATGCAGGTGAGCTCCGTCCAGTACGGCCTCGGGGACGCCGGTCCGCGTAACCCGAACACCGGGGTGAACGTCTGCGGGGACGAGAACCTGAGCGAGGAGGAGCGGGCGGCGAACCGCGTCGACCTCGGCGCGTCGATCCGCGAGCACCCCCTGGACGACGGCTACCACCGGGACCGCTCGCCGGACTGGGACAACGTGACCGTCCCGGTCCTGTCCGCGGGGAACTGGGGAGGCCAGGGCCTGCACCTGCGGGGCAACACCCACGGCTACCTCCGCGCGGCGTCCCAGGAGAAGTGGCTGGAGATGCACGGCGACACGCACTGGTCGCTCTTCTACGCCGACTACGGCGTCTCCCTGCAGAAGCGCTTCTTCGGTCATTTCCTGAAAAATGAGGACACGGGGTGGAAGGAGCAGCCGCCGGTGCAGCTCCAGATCCGCCACGTGGACAGCACGTTCACGCTGCGCCACGAGGAGGCGTGGCCGATTCCCCGTACCCGCTGGACCTCCCTCTATCTCGACGCCGCGCACGGGTCGCTCACCCCCGAGCCCCCCGCGACGCCGGGCAGCGTCGGCTACGACGGCATGGGGGACGGGGTCATGTTCGAGACCCCGCCGCTGCCCGCCGACACCGAGATCACCGGCCCGCTGTCGGCCAAGCTGTTCGTCGAGTCCTCGACCGCCGACGCCGACCTGTTCCTCGTCGTGCGGGTGTTCTCGCCGGACGGCACCGAGGTGACCTTCCAGGGCGCCCTCGACCCGAACACCCCGGTGGCGCAGGGATGGCTGCGCGCCTCACACCGCAAGCTCGACGACGAGCTCTCCCGGCCGTACCAGCCGTACCACACGCACGACGACCCCTCCCCCCTGGTGCCCGGCTCGGTGTACGAACTCGACGTCGAGATCCTGCCGACCTGTCTCGTGGTGCCCGAGGGCTACCGGATAGCGCTCGCCGTACGGGGCCGGGACTACGTCCACGACGGGCCCGCGACCCGCCTGTCCAACCTGAGGAACCAGATGACCGGGTGCGGGCCGTTCGTCCACGACGACCCCCACAACCGTCCCGCCGAGGTGTTCGGCGGCCGGATCACCCTCCACACCGGCGGGGACCGCCCCTCGCGGCTCCTGCTGCCGGAGATCCCCCGGTGACCGTCGCCGGGGCGGGAAGGAACCGATGAACCCGGACGCGCTGGCCCGCGCGCGGGCGCTGCTCTTCGTCCCCGGACATCGCCCCGAGCGTTTCGAGAAGGCGGTACGGGCCGCCGGTGACGCGATCGTCCTCGACCTGGAGGACGCCGTCGCCCCCGAGGACAAGGACCGGGCACGCGACAACGTCCGCCGGTGGCTCGAAGCCGGAGGGGACGCGGTCGTACGGATCAACGGGCGGGGAACCCCGTGGCATGACGCCGATGTCGAGCTGGCCGGACGGCACGGCTGCGGCGTCATGCTCCCGAAGGCCGAGAGTCCCGAGGACATCGCCGCCCTGGTCGACCGGCTGCCTCGCGGCAACGGCGTCGTCCCGCTGGTGGAGACGGCCACCGGCGTCCTCGGGGCGAGACGGCTGTGCGCGGCCCCGGGGGTGACGCGGCCCGCCTTCGGCAGCGTGGACCTCGCCGCCCAGCTGGGTATCGACCCCGGGGATCGTACCGCGCTGCTGCACGCCCGTTCGACGCTCGTCCTCGCCGCCGCGTCGGCGGGGGTGGCCGCGCCCCTGGACGGTGTCACCACGAACGTCGAGGAGTACGCCGCCGCGGTGGCCGACGCGGAACACGCGGCGCGCCTGGGCTTCACCGGCAAGCTGTGCGTCCACCCCCGGCAGGTCGAGCCGGTGCGCGCGGCGTTCGCGCCGTCGGCCGAGGCCCTGCGCTGGGCCGAGGCAGTGGTGTCCGCAGCCGGTGGCGGGGTGAGCACGCTGAACGGGCAGATGATCGACAAGCCCGTCGTCGAACGGGCCCGCAGGCTGCTCGATGGTTGAGATGGACGCGGCCACGACCTCCCGCCGACGCTGGTTATGCTGACGGCAGGGACACGGCTGTCAGGGGGCGCACATGGCTCGGCCCGGGACGCGCGCGACCGTGCGCGACGTCGCGGCGGAGACGGGGCTGTCGATCGCCACCGTCTCGCGGGTCCTGAACGGGCAGGCCAATGTCGCCCCGCACACCCGTGAGCTGGTGTTACGGGCCATCGGCCGCCTCGGGGACCAGGCGCCCCGGCCGCGCGCCGGGCAGGAGGCGACGGCCGGGAGCACGATCTACGTGCGCTGCCCCTACCTGCTGACCGACTATTTCGGGCTCATCGTCTCCTCGGTCGGCGAGACCATCGAGCTGCACGGCGGGCAGATGGTGCTGAGCGCCGGAGAGTCGGCCCAGCACACCCCGGTGCTCTCCGGCCTGCCCGACCGCCCCGACATCGCGGGGGCGATCCTGATCCTCCCCCCGGAGCCGGGCGACGAGCTCGTACGGCTCCGCGACCGGCAGTTCCCCTTCGTGGTGATCGACCCCAGGACGCCCCCTCCCAAGGACATCGTGGCGGTGTCGGCCGCACACTTCGCGGGGGCGCGCAAGCTGATGGCGCACGTGGTCGAGCTCGGTCACCGCCGGGTCGGCATCGTCGGCGGTCCCGTGAAGTGGCTGCCCAGCGAGGCCAGGCTGGCGGGATACACCGCCTCGCTGGCCGACGCCGGTGTCCTGCCGTCGGCCGAGTTGCTGCGCAGCGTGCGGGAGCCCAACTCGGAGAACGGCTACCGGGCGGCCTGTGAGCTGCTGGACCTGCCCGAGCGGCCGACGGCGCTGGTCGCGTTCAACGACAAGATGGCGGTCGGCGCGCTGTGGGCGGCGGCCGAGCGCGGCCTGAACGTCCCGGGTGACCTGTCGGTCGCGGGGTTCGACGACCTCGACCTCGGCCGGGCGACCCGGCCGACGCTGACCACGGTGCGCCAGCCGCTGCAGGAGATGGGCCGGATGGCGGTCACGCTGCTGATGCGGCTCCTCAACCGGCACACGCTGGAGGCACTGCACGTCTCCCTGGGCACCGATGTGATCGTCCGGGGCTCCACCGGGCCCGTCTCGCGCTGAGCGCGTTTGTTTCATTTGTTTCATTGGCGGTCGACTTTCCAGTCCGTCGCACGCCGTGTATCGATCCAGGAGTTTCCCGACCTCCCTCAGCCTTGACAAGCGATTTCCACGTGTGTTGTCCTGTCCTGCAACAGGAAAGTTTCTTATCTGTTACATCGGTTACAGCGACGTTTCCCGGGGCGACGCACGTGCTCCGACGCGAAAGGCCCGGGGCGTCGCGGGCCCGATCGCACCCCCCGAAAGGACCCCTGTCGTGCTCCGACCACCTCGCCGGGCCCTCACCCTCGCCCTGGCCTGCGCCGCCGCCCTGTGGGCGACGGGACCCGTCGCCGCCGCACCCGCCCTCGCCGCCAACGAGCCGGTGAACATCTGGCTCACCACCACCTCCGACGCGGGCGGCCGGACCGTCACGCGGGGGCTCCAGCAGCAGTCGCCCATCGCCTTCGGGCCCGCGGGAGGCAGCGCCAACCACACCATCACCGTCAACGAGGGCACCACCTACCAGCAGTTCGAAGGCGGCGGGGCCTCGATCACCGACACCACCGCCTACCTGCTGCGCGGCGGCCCGATCAGCGCGGCCACCCGCGACACGGTGATGCGCAGGCTCTTCCACCCCACCGACGGCATCGGCCTGTCGTTCGTGCGCAACCCGATCGGCGCCTCCGACCTCTCCCGGCCCGGCCACGTCTCCCTCGACGACACCTGCTGCGACCTCAACGACTTCGGCGCCAACGGGTACGACACCAACGTGCGCCTGCTCACCGGCCAGGCCAAGACGCTCAACCCGGCACTGCGCGTCAAGGGCGTGCCGTGGAGCGCCCCCGGCTGGATGAAGGACAACGGCCGGATGGACCAGATGGGCTGGCTCAAGTGGGAGCACTACCCCACGTACGCCCAGTACCTGGTCAAGTACATCCAGAGCTACCAGAACGCCGGGATCCCGGTGAACTACATCTCGGTCCAGAACGAGCCCAACTGCTGCCAGGCGGGCAACCCGACCGCGGCGAACTACCCGAGCATGAACTGGAACTCCTCCGGGCTCGCCGAGTTCACCAAGAACCACGTCTACCCGGCCTTCCGCGCCGCCGGGATCACGACCAAGGTGCTCGTCCACGACTGGAACTACGGCGACTACGCCGCCATGGGCGCCGGAGTGCTGAACGACGCGGCCGTGCGCAACGACCCCCTCTTCGGCGGCATCGCCTGGCACGGCTACGCCGGGGACCCGGCGGTCGGCACCCAGATCCACAACCAGTACCCGGCCGTGCGCCAGTTCAGCACCGAGCACTCGGGCGGCACCTGGATCGGCAACCAGCACAACGAGGACCTCGCCGACATCGTCAACTACGCCCGCAACTGGAGCGGCAGCCTCGTCAAGTGGAGCCTCGCCCTCAACCAGAACATGGGCCCGCACAACGGCGGCTGCGGCGTCTGCACCGGCCTGATCACCGTCCAGGAGGGCGGCTCCCGCGCCGGTCAGGTCGACTACACCATCGAGTACTACACGACCGGCCACCTCACGAAGTTCGTCAAGCCCGGCGCGTACCGGATCGACTCCACCGCCAACGGCACGATCCAGAACGTCGCCTGGCGCAACCCCGACGGCTCCAAGGCCCTGATCGCGCACAACCGCGGCACCTCGGCCCAGTCCGTCCGGGTCAACTGGGGCGGCCAGTCCTTCGTGTACTCCCTCCCGGCCCGTACCACCGCCACCTTCACCTGGTCCGGCACCCCGAGCGGCAACCCGGGCACCCCGGGCGGCGGCGCCATCACCGGTCTGGGCGGCAAGTGCATGGACGTCGCGGGCGCGAGCAGCGCCGACGGCGCCGCCGTCCAGCTCTACTCCTGCAACGGCACCACCGCGCAGCAGTGGACCCGCCCCGGCGACGGCACGCTCCGCGTGCTCGGCAAGTGCCTGGACGTCGTCGACAACGGCACGGCCAACGGCAGCCGGCTCCAGCTGTGGTCGTGCTTCGGCGGTCCCAACCAGCAGTGGACCTACAACCCCACCACCAGGGACCTGGTGAACCCCGCCGCGAACAAGTGCGTGGACGTCACGGGGAACACCAGCGCCGACGGCACCCGCCTCCAGCTGTGGGACTGCACCGGCGCCGCGAACCAGAAGTGGACGGTGTCCTGACCGCAGCGAGACACGGACGCGAGCCCTCCGGACGGGGGGTTCGCGTCCGTGCCTTTCCGGGGCCTTCCAGGACCCTCCGGGCTCCGGACGCCCCGGTGCGGCCGGTGGCCCGCGACCCTTGACGTTAACTTGAAGCAACGGAGTGATTACCCCCAGTGATTCCGGTGCATGAGGTCACATGCCAATCAACCCTCAGCACCAACGGGAGCACCCCATGCACACCCGCATCACCGTGACGTCGCTGGCCGCCCTCGGCCTTATCGCCACCCTGGCCACCGTCGGCGCCACCGCAACCACCGCCGTCGCGGCCACCTCCGCCCCGGCCCCCTGCGCGCAGGAATACCTCGCGATGCTGAACGCCGAGGACGCCCTCACCAACGTCGACAACCTGCCCGAGGTCAAGGCCGCCCACGCCGCCCTGCTGAAGGCCGGCGCGGCCGCGGACATCGACCAGCTTTCCCAGAAGATGGCCCTGCAGCAGCTCGGGGTGAAGGCGCCGTCGCTGGATCCCGCCGCGAAGAAGATGGTGGACGCCTACAACGCCGCCGGGGCCAAGTACGTGCAGGTGCGCGACGCGGCGCTCCTGAAGGTCGCGCCGAAGCGGCAGAACTCCAGGGAGTCGCTCAAGAAGTGCCTCAGCGCCCACTCCTGAGCCTGACCGTGTGAGACGGGCCGGAGTCCCCGACGCCACGACCGGGGCGACACGCCTCCCGGTGGCCGGGGACTCCGGCGGGTCCGGCACGGAACCCGTACGGAATCCGCCAGCGGGCAGCCCCGACCAACCGGGCGGCCTCCGAAGGCGTCACCTGTCCGTAAGAGCCGGGGTGGAGCGGGCGTAGCGGGCCGTGAGGGCCCGCATGTGCTCGACGAGCTCCGGGGGCCCGGTGACCTCGAAGTCCAGATCGAGCATGCCGAGATACACGGCGATCACGTGCAGGCTGTCCGCGCCGGTGCTCAGCACACAGGTGTGCCCGTCCACGGCCTCCACCACGCCGACCGCGGGGTTGACGCGCCCGGTCACGACGTCGGCGGGCGCGTGCACGACGACCCGGGCCCAGTGGCGCCAGGCCGCCGCCGAGACCCCGCGCGCGACGTACGCGGCCGCACCCCCCTCGGGGGGATCGCGGGGCGGGAAGCGCGGGCCGGTGGGGGTACGCGGTTCGACGCGGTCCACCCGGAAGGTCCGCCAGTCCTGGCGGTCGACGTCCCACGCGACGAGATACCAGCGGCGCCCCCACGACACGAGCCGATGCGGCTCGGCGATCCGTACACCGGCCGACCCGTCGTGGGCGCGGTAGTCGAACCGCACCCGTTCCCCGTCGCGGCAGGCCGCGGCGAGCGTGGTCAGCACACCCGGGTCGACCACCGGGCCCGGACCGTCCGCGGGCACGGGTTCGACGTAGGTCTGCAGCGCGTTGACCCGGTGACGTAACCGGGAGGGAAGCACCTGCTCAAGCTTGGCGAGCGCGCGTACCGATGTCTCCTCGATACCGGCGATGGTGCCGCCGGCGGCGGTCCGCAGTCCGACCGCCACGGCGACCGCCTCCTCGTCGTCGAGCAGGAGCGGCGGCATGACGGACCCGGCGCCCAGACGGTAGCCCCCGTCGGTGCCCCGCGTCGAGTTCACCGGATATCCGAGCTCACGCAGCCGGTCGACGTCACGGCGCACGGTCCGCTCGCTCACGCCCAGCCGCTCCGCGAGAGCCGCGCCGGGCCAGTCCTGCCTGGCCTGCAACAACGACAGCAGGCGCAGCAGCCGCGCCGAGGTTTCCAACATGTGCCAAGCCTGCCAGGACTACAGGACAGAAGTTGACCGGAAGGGTCCGTAGTGTTCCGATCATGAGCGAAAACGCCGAGATCAAGCCCTTCCGCATCGACGTCCCGCAGGCCAGGCTGGACGACCTCCACGACCGGCTCGACCGCACCCTCTGGCCCGACGAGCTGCCGGGCGCGGGCTGGGACTACGGCGTTCCCGTGGAGTACGTGCGGAATCTGGCCGGATACTGGCGCCACGAGTACGACTGGCGGGCCCACGAGGCCCGGATCAACCGGTACCCGCAGTTCACCACCGAGATCGACGGGCAGAACATCCACTTCATGCACGTCCGCTCACGGCACGAGGACGCCCTGCCGCTCATCCTCACGCACGGCTGGCCCGGCTCGATCGTGGAGTACCTGAGGGTCATCGAGTCGCTCACCGACCCCGACGACCCGGCGCGGGCGTTCCACGTGGTCATCCCCTCACTGCCCGGCTTCGGCTTCTCCGGCCCCACCCGGGAGAGGGGCTGGAACCGGTACCGCACCGCCCGGGCGTGGGCGGAGCTGATGCGGCGGCTGGGCTACGACCGCTACGGCGCCGCCGGCAACGACGGCGGCTCGCTCGTCTCCCCCGAGATCGGGCGGATCGATCCCGAGCACGTCGTCGGCGTGCACGTCACCCAGATCTTCTCGTTCCCCTCCGGTGACCCCGCCGAGTTCGAGAGGATCACCCAGGAGGACCGGAAGGCCCTGGAGGTGCTGCAACGGTTCCACGACACCAAGATGTCGTTCAACACGCTGCACTCGCAGCAGCCGCAGACCCTGTCGTACGCGATCTTCGACTCGCCCGCCGGGCTGCTCGGCTGGAACTCGCAGCTGTTCGGCGACACCGCCGACGTCGACGCCGACTTCGTCCTGACCAACACGATGCTCTACTGGCTGACCGGCACCGCGACGTCGGCCACCCGGTTCTACTACGAGGACGCGCACGCCGAGCACCCCAAGGAGCCCACGACCGTGCCGACCGGCCTCGCGATGTTCGACGGTGACTTCGTGTCCATGCGCACGTTCGCCGAGCGCGACCACACGAACATCGTGCACTGGAGGTCGTACGACCGCGGCGGCCACTACGCCGCTCACATCGTGCCCGACGTGCTCGCCGAGGACCTGCGCACCTTCTACGACGGGCTGCGCTGATCCCCGGTCCACCACCGGCCACTTCGCCACGGCGCCACCCCTGATCGGTCCGCTCACGGACGCCGCCGGTCCGAACGGTCCGCCAGGTCCGTGGGGTCCGAAAGGTCCGGACGGTCCGTAAGGGGGGACGCCGACGGGGGCGTCGGCGGAGGCGCCGGTGGGATCGCCGGTCGCCTCCGCCGACTCGCCTCACCCGCCGCGTGTCACGGCGGTCACGGGTGGGTCAGAAGGAGTGACGGTAGTAGTTGCCCCAGTCGAAGTCACCGGAGCGGCCCTCACCGATGCGGACGCGGAAGCCGTCGAAGCCGCCCTTGGCGCTGTAGCTGAACTTCCACTCGTGGTGGCCGCCGGTGTTGAAGCGGCGGTTGTGCCAGCCGCGGTCGTCGTGGTAGTAGAAGTCGATGAAGCTGTTCTCCCGGTCCCGGTCGCGGTCCCAGGTGTTGATGTCGAAGTAGTAGCGGCCGTTGGAGTAGTACCAGTAGCCCTTGTAGTACGAGCGCTCACTGCGCGACTCGCCCCGGCCGAAGCTGGAGTAGCCGGAGAACCAGTGCTTGGTGTATTGCGCCTGGGCGACCGAGGCCGCACCCGCCGTGGCGGAGGAGGTGGTGGCGGCCTGAGCGGGGGCCGCGACGATCCCGGCCGCCAGAGCACCGGCCAAAGCCGTGCCGACCAGAACGCTGCGAAGCTTACGCATGAGAGTTTTCCTTTGAGCGAGGGTATTCGGGAACAACCCGTCTGACCTGCGCCCGGTGCGCTTTTTCAGTGCTGTGCGCTCCGGACAGCACTCACATTAGGCACGCCAGAAGCCTCGTTCTGCGTACAAACGCACACACAAAGCCGAGCGTGCACTACGACACACAAACCCCCCAGCACGACACGAAACCAACCCCACGCATCACCTGCCGATGCGGCGTCTCCGAGCTTCCCCCCCGCAGGTCACGGCACCGGCGCGTCGCCGTCCCCTCGCGGGCGGCCGACCAGGTCAACAGCGCTGGCGGCAGGGGAAGCTCAAGGTCGTCCAGCCGGAAGAAGAGCACCCGATGCCAGTCCGGGGCCTCAGCCCACGAGGCGGTCCAGCGGTCGAAGGTGTGCCTGTCGACGACGACCGAGGAACCTCGATGACCTGCGACAACAGGATGAACAAGCTCACATCGGCGCCGTTGTCGACGGCCGGTCGTCAGGTCTCCTCGGGATCGCGGGCGAGCACCGACCGTCCGCCGTCGACAGGCATGACCACCCCGTTGACGAAGCTCGCGTCGTCCGACAGCAGATACGCGACGGCGCCCGCCACCTCCTCCGGGCGTCCCACCCTGCCCAGAGGATGGAGCAGGCGCATCTCGTCCTGGATGCGCTCGGCCGTCGCGGGCTCCTGCCTGCCGAGGAAGGCCTCGTAGCGTTCGGTGCTGATCGAACCCAGCGCGACGGTGTTGACGCGGATACCCAGCGGCCCGTAGTCGACGGCCAGCGCGCGGGTCAGTCCTTCGGTGGCCGCCTTGGCCGTCACGTACGGCAGGGCTCCGCGAACGGCCCGCTGGGCCTGGTGCGAGGAGACGTTGACGATCGCACCGCCCTGGCCAGCCGCCAGGAAGCGGCGGATCGCCGTGGCACACCCGACGACGGCGGGGTTGAGGTTCAGCGCGATGAGATCCAGGACCTCGCGGGCCGGTACCGCGTGCAGCGAGGCGTCGCGGAACACCGCGGCGTTGTTCACCCAGCCGGTGAACCTGCCCGCGGCCTGCGCCAGATCGGCGGCTCGCTCCGTGACGGCCTCGTCGGCGGCGTCGCCGACCACGGCGATCACCCGGGAACCGGCCGGGTGGTCGTGGGTCCACGCGAGCGCCGCGGGGTCGAGCTCGATGACGACGACGCTGTCCGCGTTTCCGAGAAGTCGCTCGACGACCGCGCGGCCGATGCCCTGACCGCCTCCCGTCACGACGTAGGAACGCCCCACATCCACCCCCTTCGTCGAGATCGCAAATTACCACCGATGACGGACGGGCCACCATCGTGACCGGACGGCCGTCACACCAGGGCGGGGGCGGTGCGCGGGCGACGTCCTCGCCCGGTGACGCGCCGAACCGGCGGCGGTACTGGCGGCCGAGCTGCGACGGGCTGTCGTGGCCGGTGACGGCGCGGGGATGGGTGGCAGGCGGGCGCCGGGCCTCCCGCGACCGGATCCGCCTCCGGAACCGGATGGGGCTCATCGCGGTGACCGCTCGGAGGTCGCGATGGAAGGCGGCGGGCTCACACCTGACGGCCGTACGACGTTAACAACTTTTCCAACTCATCACCAGTCTTTGCGTGATGTAATCGCCCTGTTACTTTATAGCTGTCAGTTTTTTGCATCGGCCCGCAAAGACAGGAACAGGCTTTGATACGCAAGCGCATCGCCACCGCCGTGGGAATCGTCGCACTCGCTGTGGCCGGTCCCCTGTTCGCCGCAGGCACGGCCCAGGCGTCGTCACCGACCACCCCCTACATGTGCCCGTGGTTCATCAACGACGGCTCCCGCAGCGTCCACTCATGGGTGCAGGGGTACGGCCAGATCATCTGTCACTACGACTCCACCGCGACCATGACCTGCCGCTACAACGCCTACAACGGCGACCCCTGGTACTACAGCCAGCCGAGCTACGGGCCCAACCCGTCCTACTGTCCGTCCCGGGCCATCCCGACGGCCTGAGCGAACACCACCGATCGAACGGGGCCTCCCCGGGCCGAACACCTCGGGACGCGTGACGAGTCACCCGGGAGACGTACGACGGAGACGTCACCGGGGATCAGAACGCTCCGGGCCGTGGGGCTCGGGGCGTTCGTGCCGCTCGGCCGATGTCCTCGGGAGCGGGGCACGCCGCAACCGTGAGCTGACGTGAGGGCACCTTCCGCGAGATCGCATCCGCCGCACCCGGTCAGGGTTCGCGGACGAGCCCGTCCCGGCGTGGTCCCTCGTCGGTCCTGTGAAGACGCGTGGTCGTCTTCTCCGGTGACAGGCCGGTGTGTTTCCCGGCGAAGGTCAGGATGTCCGCGATCAGGGCGCGTTCCTTGCTCGCGGGGAAGGCGGCGTGGGCGGTGTCGGGCTCTCGGCGCATGAGGATCGGCCGGTCACCGCTGGTGGCGTGCTGAAGGGCCGCGCACATCTTGGTGACGTGGGCCTCGCCGGTCTGCAGATCGGTCACCGCACCGGTGAGGAGGAACGCGGGATAGGAGCCTCCGGGCGTGACGTTGTGGTACGGGGAGTATCCGAGCAGCCATCGGAGGTGTTCGGGCTGGGAGGCGGTACCGAATTCATCCGTCCAGGTGCACCCCAGGCCGAAGTGTTCGTAGCGCACCATGTCACAGAGCGGGCCTTCGGCGACGACCGCGGCGTACAGGTCCGGTCGCTGGGTGGCGGCGGCGGTGACCAGGAGCCCTCCGGCGGACTGGCCGTGGATCGCCAGTTGGTCGCGGGTGGTCCGGCCGGTGTCGATGAGCCAGGTCGCGGCGTCGTTGAGGTCGCTGACCGCGCGGTGTTTGTGTGGTCCGCGACCGGCGTCGTGCCAGTGCTGGCCCTCCTCTCCGCCTCCGCGTACACAGGCGACCGCGTAGGTGCCGCCGGCGCCGACCCACGCGGCCGCCATGGGGAGGAACCACGGGCGCATCGGCATGCCGAAGCTGCCGTAGCCGTAGAGGAGGGTGGGGCGGGGACTCCGATGTTCCTCGGCCGGAGTGAACAGGAACAGCGTGATCTCGGTACCGTCTCCGGCGTGATAGCGAACGCTGCCGCTGCGGATCTCCGGGGTGTGTCCGGCTGTCGTGGCGCCGGTCTCCTGTTTCGTCCGCCCGCTGGTGGCGTCGTAGCGATAGATGGTGGGAGGCGTGGTCGCGTCGCAGTAGCTGAACCACGCGTGACGTCCGTGCGGGATGTTCGTACGCAGCGATGACACGACGCCCGCGCCGGGAAGGGGCAGATCGGTGAGCGGCCGGCCGCTCGCCAGGTCGTGCACCGTCAGGACGGAGGCGCCGTGGCGGGTGCGAGCCACCAGCAGGAGGGGCCGAGGAAGTGCCGGGTCGTCCAGGACCAGACACTCGTCCAGGGGCGCCCGGGGATCCTCGGCCACCAGCTCGCGCCAGGCGGCCGGGCCGGTGTCGTGCCGGTGCGCCACACAGACGCGACCACACGGGGCCTGGTGGTCGGTGACCAGCAGCAAGTCCCCGTCCGCGAAAAAGCGCGGGAGAACGCGGGCACCCGTGGTGTGCCCGTCCACGACCTTGGTGAGACGCGGGGCCTCCGGATCGGTGAGCTCGGCCACGTACACATCGTTGTGCGAGGTGAGACCGGCCATCGCGGTGATCGCCAGGTAACGGCCGTCGGCGCTGACCGTGAGCCCGTAGTAGTGGTCCGGGGCGTCGTCGCCGCCGAACACCACCGTGTCGGCCTGCCAGGGTGAACCGATCCGGTGCAACCTCACCCGGCGCTGCGGACGCATGTCGTCGGGGGCGAGTTCCTCGTCGGGGACCCGGCTGACGTAGTAGAACGCGTCCCCTCCCGGCAGCCAGGCGAGCGAGGTGTTGCGGGCGCGCGGCAACGGCCCGTCCACCGTCTCACCGGTACGCGCGTCCAGCACCGTGATGTCGCTGCCGGGCTGCTCGGCGACCTCCATCTGGACGGCCACACGTTCGCCCTCGCGCGACGGCCACCAGGCGTACAGCCCGGTGTGGCCGGACGAATCGATCTCCGCCGGATCGACCAGCACCCGCCTGTTCCCCTCGGTGTCAACGACGAGCAGGCGCCGTTGCTCGTCCTCGCGGAGCTGCTCGGCGAGGAACATGAACGGACCACGCGCCATCGGAGGCTCCGACACGCCGAAGGACGACACCTGATCCACCAGGGACGCCCACGATCGCCTCTCCCGCCATCCGGCGCGACAGGCGCGGAAGAGACGGTCCTGGGCCGCCGTCCAGTCCCGTACGCGCGCGTCGTCGCTGTCTTCCAGCCACCGGTAGGGATCGGAGATCGGGAGTCCGAACAGATCCTCCACCACGTCGCTGCGCCAGGCGGCAGGGTAGAACAACCGCGTCATGAACGCCCCCCACATGCCCCTGATGCCATGCCCCTGATGCGTCGCCCCGCCTGCACAGGTGGAGGCACTGCGGTCCGCACACAACCGCAGTACCTCTATTACTCAGCTACGACTCGCCGCGAAGAATGTCCGCCTGCCAGCCGCGCACGGTCCCGACACGGGCCGCCGGACCGGAGTCACGATACGGTAGGTATCCGTTCATGCCAGCCTCCCGGATTTGTTGATTTGCCCGAAATGGGCGATTGCAACAACAGCTATCCCCGTGCCCGCGATCGATAAACACCGGCCTCACCTCGACAGAGAGCGCCAATCCCCCTGAATTCCCGGCCCATGTGGACCGGAGGGCCGACCGGCCATACCTGCCTTTCTTCCGCCAAAGTTTCACGCAAGACAAGAAGGCAAATCGGTATACCGCGCGAAGATCTATTTCACTCCAAAGTAATTCGGAGCCCTTCGAGGCGGATCCCAGGTCTGCCGGAGCTCTCCCATCGGAATATCGACCGCAATTCAACGGGTCACCGACACCGGCGGGCTCAGCGGGTTCCCTCGGCGATGCCAGGGCGGGGAACAGCGGGGAACAGCGGCGGCACACCGATCGCGTAGCCGCGCATGACCGTCCGGATCGCCTGGATCGCCCGTCGCGACCCAGCCGACCCCGATGTCCACGGCTACTTCATGGCGGCGATCTGGATGAGGTTGCCGCAGGTGTCGTCGAAGACGGCGGTGACCACCGGGCCGAGGTCGGTCGCGTCCTGGGTGAACTCGACGCCCAGCCCCTTGAGCCGCTCGACCTCGGCGTACACGTCGTCGACGGCGAACTGGGTGAAGGGGATGCCGTCGGCGACCAGGGCCTGCTTGAACGGGGCCGCCGCCGGGTGACCGTCCGGCTCCAGCAGCAGCTCGACACCGTCCGGGTTGGCGGAGGAGACCACGGTGAGCCACCGGGCCTCACCGGCGGGCTCGTCGGTCTTCTTGATGAACCCCAGCTTCTCGGTGTAGAAGGCCAGCGCCTTGGCCTGGTCGTCGACGAGCACGCTGGTGATGTGGATGCGGATCATGGGTTCGATTCCTCTCGGTTGATGGGCCACCGTTCGACGATCGAGCGCAGCGGGCTCGTGTCGATGTGGTGGAACTTGTAACGGCCCTGCCGCCGGGTGTGCACCAGGCCGGCCTGTTCGAGCACCGCGAGGTGCTGCGAGATGGCCTGGCGCGAGGAGGCCAGGCCATGCTTCATGGCCAGTCGGCCGCAGATCTCAAACAGCGTCTGACCGTCCCTGTCGGTCAGCTCGTCCAGGATGATGCGTCGCGTCGTGTCACCGATGGCCTTGAACAGGTCAGGGTCTACGTCCACGGGCACAGTTATAGGCAAGTAGCCACTTGCCTGTCAAGGGAAGAGGGCGCACGGGCCTTCGCTCAACGTAGCGCGACCGGGTCTTGAGTCGGGGTCCTGAAACCGAGTCCTGAAACAGGACCCTGAGGCCGGGTTCTTATATCGGGACGGCCCGGCAGACCCACGGAGCCGGACGACCTCCGGCGAGACCGGAGAGCCATCCACAAGCCCGCCGACCTCGGCACCGAACTGCGCGCGGCACGCGCGTCGGCGACCGACCCGCGACAGGCCATCGCCGACGTCGCCGCGGCGTACATGGCGTTCGCCGAGCAGCGATCCGCACTGTACGACGCGATGTTCACCCACACCGTCGACCTGCCGTTCGCCAGTACCGGAACACCGGCCGCCCTGCGGGAGGCCTTCGCCGAGCTGTGCGAGCCCCTGCGGCCGCACGCGGGAGACGACGACCTGGAAACGTTCGCCGAGACCTTCTGGAGTGGCCTGCACGGGCTCCTCACGCTCATGCGCAACGGCAGGCTCCGGCACGAGGAGCACGAACGGCGGCTGGAGCTGCTGGTCGGCCGCTTTTCCCGCTGAGTCGCCCATCGCGGCCGTTCGACGTCATCGCGGAGAGGATTCGGCATCACCGTGAAGGATTCGGCGTCACCACGGAGGATTCGGCATCACCGTGGAGAGGATTCGGCGTCACCGTGGAGAGGATTCGGCGTCACCGTGGAGCGGAGGGAAAACCGTCATCCCCGAGATGGTCCGACTCCGTACGCGTCCATCGAGCCCCGTGATCATCGGACGTGGGCTCCCACTGTCCGTCAGAGCGACTCAACCCCGGTCGAGGGTGAGCCCGGTCTCGGCTGGACTCTCCCACTGTGGGAGGCCCCATGCTACTTCCAGTGGTTGATCATGAAGGTGTCAGGGACGGGGACGGGGTGACCGTTCGCCGCGTCAGCCTGAGGAGAGCGACACATGACCATCGTGAAGGACATCGAGGCTCGCGGCACGCACCACTGCGAGACGACGACGCTGGGGGTGTTGCTGCGGCACGAGGGACTTGATCTGTCCGAGCCCATGCTGTTCGGGCTGGGGTCGGGCCTGTCCTTCATCTACTGGGACAGCAAGAACACGGCGTTCCCCTTTCTCGGCGGCCGCGTCAAGCCTTTCGACCTCACCAGGAACCTGGCCGCCAGGCTGGGGCTGACGTTGACGGCCAAGGAGACCACCTCACCGCGCAAGGCGTGGGAGAACGTGGCCGCCCCCATCGACGCCGGTCGGCCCGTCGGCCTGCAACTCGACTGCTACCACCTGGACTATTTCCGGTCCAAGGTGCACTTCGGCGGCCATGTCGTCGCCATGTACGGCTACGACGAGCACGACGCCTACCTTGTGGACACCGACCAGCAGGGAGGGGCGGTGCGCACCAGCCGCGCCGGTCTCGCCACGGCGCGCGCCGAACGCGGCCCGATGACCGCCAGGAACCGGTCCTTCACCATCACCCTGCCGACTCGCCCGCTTTCTTGGCAGGACCAGGTCATCCCCGCCATCAAAGACTGCGCCGACGCCTTCCTCGCCGCTCCCATCGCGAACCTGGGCCACCGCGGCATCGAGAAAGCCGGCGAACAGGTGCCCAGGTGGCTGCTACGCGCCGGTGAGCCGCGGCGGGACCTGCCGCAGGCAGCTCTCCTCATGGAGAAGGGCGGCACCGGCGGTGCCCTGTTTCGCGCCCTCTATCGCGACTTCCTCGACGAGTGCACCCGGCTGATCGACGACGGCGACCTCCGTACCGGTCACAGGCTGTACGCCGAGGCCGCCGACCGGTGGACGGAGGTGTCCACCTTGATCGCGAAGGCTGGCGAGAGCGGCGAAGCGGGGTACCTCGAACAGGCCGGCGCCATCCTCCACGATCTCTCGCGCATCGAGAGGGACGCCATGCGGGTGCTGCGTCAGCTGTAACCCAAGCCGGTCGCACTCTAAAGGGGAGTCGACTGTACGAGCCCGGTTTGACCGGACACAAAAGATTGGCAGCGATTCCCGTATCAGCGCCTCGGCACGTCAGAACCGACGTTGCCGTCACACAGAACACCAAAAATCCCCGATCCTTGATCGTCTCGGGGCTTTCGTACCGCTCAGCCGCTGCGATCAGGAGCGCGAGAGGCTCGGTGACCACCCACCTCACGAGGAGTGTCCGAGCCCGAGGCACCCGCTTCAGCAGGGCGAAGTCGACAAACAGCGCATATTTTATGCATCAAGCGACATTTCTTCTTATATCAGCCTATGAAGCGAGTGATCTACCGCATCATGCAACAAGTTGGCGGAAGCGAGATGGATCACGTTTCCTTCACGCGTTAAATTGCGGATACATCCGACTTTGAGACCATTTCCCGAGATCACGTCGACAGAGAGGGTCACGGCCGGGAAACCCGATTCGAACGCGCTCGAAGGGCGTGCACTATGGCGATATATGCCTATCGGTGTCAGTACTGCTTTGAAATTGAGATCGCTTTTCCGATCGGCACCGCGCCCGCCGCGGTGCCGTGCCCCGACTGTGGCGCGGCCTCGGTTCGGGCGTTCTCAGCGCCGATGCTGGCGCGTACCCCGGCCGCCGTGTCCGCTCGGTTGCGGCGCGCGGAGCGCAGCGCCTCCGAGCCCGAAGTCGTCACGTCCCTGCCGCGGCGCCGTACCGGAGTCACGGCGGCCGTCCATCCCGCCACCCGCCGCCTGCCCCGACCGTGACCGTCTTTCAACCTCTCAGCCTCTCAGCGCCGAAAGGAACCCAGCCGTGCCGGAGTTGATTTTCCCGCTCGACTCGAAGCGGAAGTTCACCGACCAGGTCAAGATCGGTCACAACCGCTGGCACCCCGAGATCCCGCCTGTGGCATGGGTCAAGCCCGGCGACAGCTTCCGGGTCCACTGCCGGGAGTGGTTCGACGGCGCGATCCACAACGACGACTCCGCCGAGGACATCCGTGACGCCCCGTTGACGACGGTGCACGCGCTCAGCGGCCCGTTCGCGGTCGAGGGGGCCGAGCCGGGCGACCTGCTGGTCGTGGACATCCTCGACCTGGGGCCCGTCCCCCAGGAGGACAGCGGCCCGCTGGCCGGTCAGGGCTGGGGCTACACCGGGATCTTCCCCACCAGGAACGGCGGCGGGTTTCTCACCGAGCAGTTCCCCGACGCCTACAAAGCAATCTGGGACTTCTCCGGTCAGATTGCCACATCACGCCATATCCCAGCGGTGTCGTTCACCGGAATCACCCACCCCGGGCTCATGGGCACCGCGCCGTCGGCGGCGCTGCTGTCGAAATGGAACGCGCGGGAGTCGGCGCTGATAGCCACGGACCCGCGAAGAGTGCCGCCGCTGGCCCTGCCTCCCGAGCCCCGCGACGCCGTCCTCGGCTCTGTCCCCCCGTCCGAGTTCGACCGGATCGCGGCCGAGGCGGCCCGCACCGCGCCGCCACGAGAGAACGGCGGCAACCAGGACATCAAGAACCTCACCCGGGGCTCCCGAGTTTTCTACCCGGTGTACGTACCCGGCGCGAACCTGTCGGTCGGCGACCTGCACTTCTCGCAGGGCGACGGCGAGATCACCTTTTGCGGTGCCATCGAGATGGGCGGCTTCATCGACCTGCGGGTCGAAGTCATCAAGGAGGGCATGCGGACGTACCGCGTCGGCGAAAACGCCATCTTCATGCCGGGCCGCACCGGCCCTCAGTACAGCGAGTGGCTCGCCTTCTCCGGGGTGTCCGTCACCCTGGACGGCGAGCAGCGCTATCTCGACTCGCAACTGGCCTACCGGCGTGCCTGCCTGCACGCGATCGACTACCTGACAGCGTTCGGCTACAGCCCCGAGCAGGCGTATCTGCTGCTCGGCGCCGCGCCGATCGAGGGCCGGCTGTCGGGGGTGGTGGACATCCCCAACTCCTGCGCCACCGTCTACCTGCCAACCGCGATCTTCGACTTCGACGTCCGTCCCAGCGCGTCCGGCCCGCTCCGCGTGCCACAGGGCACCGGCGCACCGCACGCCGCCTTCGACTGAGAAACGCCGCCCGCCTCCTTGACCCTCAGGTATGCGAGCCGCAGACGCGCGGGACCAACGGGAACACCGGGGACATCGGGGACATCGGGGACACCGGGGACACCGGGGACACCGGGACGGCGGGACGGCGGGAACGCTGGGAGCACAGGCGTGCGGGCGCGCGGGTTTCGGCGCCGGGTGCGGCGATCCGCGCGCCCGCGTCTCACACCTCGATCACGGCTGCCCGTCGATGCGCGCCGTCACGCTCCCGATCCGGTTCCTCCCGTTGGGCGAGTACACGGTTATCCCCTGTTCGTGGAGGTTGACGAACGAACTGTCGTCCCTGTCGTTCGCGTAGATGCTATCCGTGTACACAACGCCGTCCTTGGCACTGTCCGTCCCGCCCCGGGATACCTGGATCCCGAACCTGGGGAAGCTGATCCACCCGTCTTCGGTGCTTCTCCCCTGCACCCATCGGGTGTTCACCCCGGTGAGGTCGGCCTTCTCGGCGAACACCGTCCCCCACGCCCCGCCCCCGTTGCGCACGTTCACCCCCTCCTTGGGAAAACTGATCCACCCGTCATCAGTGCTCCTCCCCTGCACCCACTCGGTGTTCACCCCGGTGAGATCAGCCTTCTCGGCGAACACCGTCCCCCACGCCCCGCCCCCATTGCGCACGTTCACCCCCTCCTTGGGAAAACTGATCCACCCGTCATCAGTGCTCCTCCCCTGCACCCACTCGGTGTTCACCCCGGTGAGATCAGCCTTTCCGGCGAACACCGTCCCCCGTTCCTGGGAGCCGTGCGCGCTCCACACGTTCACCGCGCCCTGGGAGAAGGCGATGGTTCCGTCGCTGCCGTTCACCCCTTGCACCCACGGGGTGGTGACACCGTTGGTGACGGTGAGGGCTTCCAGGACGGGATTGCGCACCTGGACGGTCGTGGTGAGGAAGTGCTCCCGCCCGGGAGTGCTGCGAGACGCGGCGGCGAGGGTGTAGGTGGTGGCCCGCCTCGGACCCGCGGTCGGCGACCAGGAGCGCGCCCCCTGGGGGACGGTCTCCTGCCCACCCGGGAACAGGATCCTGTACTCGAAGTCGTCGGACCCCTCCCAGCTCAGCGTGATCGTTGTTCCGGCGTCCACCATGGCGTTGTCCGGGCGGAAGTCACGCGGCGCCGGAATCTCCTTCGAAGCGGTCTTCACCAGCGCCACCGCCGCGAAGCCGGTGGTCAGGCGCCCGGTCTTGGTTCTGCCGGTGTTCTCGGTCACCCTCAGCACGGCCAGCCCGGCGGCAGCGGCGACGGTGACGTTCTCCAGCGTCAGCACCAGGTGGTCACCGGGGACGAAAGCTGCTCTGCCGCCGGAGGCGGTGATCTGGAAGGAGTTGGAACCCCCTGACCCAGGCTGGACGTTCACCGGCGACCGGGCGCCCGACCGCGTGACGTACTCACCCCTGGGACCGATCGTGCCGAAGTTCGAGGTGAGATCACCGGCACCGTTGCCAACGGGCACCTCCACCGTGATCGTGGACCAGTACGCCGTCTGCGGCCCGGTGTTGGTGACGAGCAGATACACCGTCCCCGTGGACGGGGGCCGTCCAGATGCCGACGCCTCCAGAGGTCCCGGGTTGGTGAGAACGGTGTAGGTCAGCATGGTCATGGTCACGACTCCTTCTCGTGGAGGGCGGCGCGGGCCGACGACCCGCTCACCGCGAGAGGATCGGGCCGGACAGGACAGGCAGCGACACGGGTGACATATCCAGAACCCGCCGCCTGTGACGCGCCGCGGAAGATCACTCCCTCGATCCAAACGTCCGCATTGGAGCGTGACAAGATCACTCAGGTAGGACATAAAAGGGCGAATCAGCGAGGTTCTCAGCGTCTTGACAGGCGTCGGGACCACACCTCACCGCCGACCGCTCCTCGAATGCCCGCATATCCCGCCTGATCCCTTGCCCGGCGCCACGACAGGCGGCACACCGCACCCGCCGCACAGACCGAAAGACCTGGCAGGGCGAACCCGAAACCGCCCTACGTCACGACGCCCTGGCCTCCGAACCGCGATCTCGAACCGGCCCGCGAGGTGGTAAGCATCCGGGCGGCAGAGGATCACCTCCCGGCACGAGGTCCATCCCGTGCTCCTCGAAGGTGGCGTGGATGACCTCGAGGTGGGTCGCGTCGGCGCCCGCTCCCTCGAGTGGGAAGGCGAGAGATTCCCGAATGATGTGCGACCGGTGCCGGACCAGCGTGAAGGGTGCGTCCGCTCCACGTGACAAACACAGGCGGGCCCGCCGCATCGCTGCGGCGGGCCCTCGAAACCGTACGGGCGAATCCTCTCCGAACACGGCTCAAGTAGGCCCCGAAGGGCGATTCAGGCGTGCTGTGCCGTATCCTCGTACCGACGGACGACCAGAGGCGTGGACAAGGCGAGGCCGGTCATCCGTGGCACACGAGGTAATCGGCAGCCATGTGGTCGGCAGCCATCGCGCGTCGGCGGCATGAAGCCACCATCGCTTCAGTCAGGTGAGCGCCGCTGTCGCCGTCGTCGTTTTCTCACGGCGAAATATCACCGGACACGGACCGGCGAATCGGCGCACCCGCTCCGTCAATCCTGAATATTGATGTAGGGGTCCCAGTAGTAGTAACCCTGCTTTTCGCCTTTGTGGTTCAGGATCATAAAGCTGAAATTGTAGGTGACCGTCCCCGTGTCCAGGACCTCGGACTCCCAGTAGTAGCTGTTGGTTTTCTGGATGGTGGGATTCAACGGGTCCTGACCGTTCGGCTGCGGCTCGTTGAGGGCCACCGACCTCGGTACGGGGGTGCTGATCAGATTCTGTCCGGACAGGGCGTTGAATCTGTAGAGGACGCTGGTGTACTCGGAGTTCAGGGACAGTGTCGTCTCACGCCACCTGATGATGTCCATAGGGGAGGCGTTGACCGTCAACTCGCTGCCCGGAGTACTCCCGAGCTGGTTCTGCCGGGTCGTCATGTAGATCAAGCCGCTACTGTCGGAGATCGACGTGGGACTGTTCGGATCGGTGTTCTTGCCGTATTTTCCGATAATGGTTTCCGCGTCGATGGCGATGAGGACGTTGATGAACTCCGACATACAGAAATTCTCCCTGTGGTGTCCGAAAAGACAGACCGTGGCCCAGAATCCCGCAATCGCGGCTTGACGATAAACCGCCCGCACTGGAGATATTGCCGAGCCGGTGAACCATTGTCAAGATTTGCGAATCAAGATCCTTGAATGGGATTCCCATTGGGGCGATCAACAAAGGCGCCGCGAGCCGCACTTCTTCCTTTTGGACAACGCAGGAAACACCGTTCCGTAGCACCCCTAAGCGCCCTGCCGATTCAGTTGACCAATGGGAATCATGATGAATGTCGAGACTGGAACGGCGGATTGGAAGGCGGCCGCGCAGGCGGGTGCCGCTTGGGGTTCGAGGTCCGCGAAGGCTACGGACGCCTGTCCGTCAGCGGAAGCCGGAGGACGAACCGGGCACCACACAGCGAGTTCTCGATCGTGAGGGTCCCGCTGTGGGCACGGGCGATGTCGCGCGAGATGGCCAGGCCGAGCCCGCTGCCTCCCGGCTCCCTGCGCCGCCCCTCCTCCAGTCGGACGAAGCGCTCGAAGACGTGCTCCCGGTCCTGCGGCGCGATTCCGGCACCGTCGTCGCACACGGTGACGACAGCCGAGTCCTCCACTCGTCCCACGGTGACCTCGACCTCTTTGTCCGCGTGCCGCCGGGCGTTGACCAGGAGGTTGTCGATGACCCGGATCAGCTGGATCCGGTTGCCCAGAACGTTCACATCCCGGCCAGCGTCGACGTGGACCGGCACGCCCCCCACTATGGCCGCCACCTCCTTCACCACCAGCGCGCCGACGTCGATCGGCTCGTACGCGACCGGCTCTCCGGCACGGAGCCGAGCCGACACCAACAGATCGTCGACGATCGTCTCCAGCCGATCGGTGACCGCCAGCGCCTTCCTGATGGTCTCGTACGGGTCGATGTCGGCGGGGTAGAGCACCGCCTCCTCGAGCCGGGCGCGGAGACCGGAAAGCGGCGTTCTGAGCTCGTGAGAGGTGGAGGAGGCGAACCGACGTTGCTCCTCGAACATGTCCGCGTTGTCCACAGCGAGCCCGGCCCGGCTGGCAATGTCATCGATAAGGGATAGATCGGCTGAGTCGTATGCCGGGGAGGTCTCGTAACGAGCCAGGGTGAGCGCCCCCAGCACCCGGCGCGGCGTACGCAGCGGCGCGACGATGACCGAATGGGCACCCAACTCCTCGTACGGCCGCCGCTGTACGCTGTCCTCCTCCTGGTCGATTCGCTCAGCCAGGTCCTCAGGGCCGAACAGCACCGCGGGGCCGCCGCGCAGCACCCGCGCCACCGGTGCCTGGGAGGCCTCTGGAAACGCCGGAAGCGGTCCCTCCCACTGCTTGCACTCGACACCGTCCCGGCCCTGCTTGACCACGACCGCCACCCTGTCCACCCCGTCGCCGCTGGGGCCGAGCAGGTCGATCATCGCCCAGTCGGCCAGCCGGGGCACCACCAGACGAGACAGCCGCCGCAGCGCCTCATCCACCTTCAGGGGGGAGGCCAGCACGGTACTGGTCTCGGCCATCAGCGACAACCGGTCGGTCAGCTTCTCCAGTGCCGCGAGGGCGGCCGCCTGCTCATGTTCCACGGCCTTGTGCCGCGACAGGTCGTAGAACAGGACCACCGCGCCCATGTTCTTCCCGCCGTCCAACGGAAGCGGGGCCGCCATCACCCCCACCGGGACCAGGCCTCCGGATCCGCGCGTGAACCACGCCTCCTCGCTGCGGACGTACACCCCCTCGGAGAACGCGGCCAGAATCTGGCAGTCCTCGCGGGGGATCGAGCTACCGTCGGCGTTGCGGTGCAGCAGGTCGTGAGGGTCGACCCCGATCAACTGCTGTGCGGGACGATCGAGCAGGCTCTCGGCATACGGATTGACCAGGAGGATCTTCCCCATATGGTCGACCACGTACAGACCCACGCGCAGCCCCTGGAACAGGGCTCTGACGAGTTCCTCGCTGAACCCGTACCTCGCCCAGTACCCCAGGTCGTCGCTGGCTGTCACGGCGGTCCCCCTTACCTCCCACCTGTCCGACCCGCCCGAACGTCGAACAACCACTTAAGGGTATGTATCTCGAAAGAGACTGCTGTGTACGTCAGGGAGATCCTTAGTAGATCGTTTTCGACCTAACGAGCCGCGTTCCCATCACATCGAGCCGCACGGCGCACGTGGCTCGTCCCCGCTCGGCGAGCGCGGGACCGATCACCGCGATCCGCCTCCCCCCTCCCCCCGAGTAACCACGATCATCTCCCCCCGCTCCGCCTCCTCCAGGACGACCGCGAAGCTCCGAGATGCCTCGGTAGCGGTCACCACCTTCACGAAATCAGGCTGTCTGATCTTTACCAGGGAAGTGAGTGCCGAACCGGGGCCGTTCGCCGGCACCTCCCCTCGGTGCGGCCCCCAGTGCCGCCAGAAGCACGGCATATTGGCCATGGACAAAGTTCCTATGTCCGGATAGACCCACTATGTGGATGACAAAGATTCTCAACTCCCCAGTAAAGCCAGCCGTCGTACCTTCCTCTCCATCTCCGCGACCGCGGCGGTAACCGCAGGGGTGACCCTCGACGGAGGCCCAGCGGCGGCAGCGGGCTCGGCTCGCCCAGCCGGTCCCGGCAGGCCCGTCACCAAGCAGCGCCCCGACGCCGAACTGCGCGCTCTGCTACGAGACATCGACGAGCGACGCGTCGAGGCCACCATCCGCAAGCTCGTGAGCTTCGGCACCAGGCACACCCTCTCCGCCCAGGACGATCCGCACCGCGGTATCGGTGCCGCCCGCGACTGGATCTTCGCCGAGATGAAGAAGTACGCCGCGGCGTCCGGCGGGCGTATGACCGTCGAGCTGCAGTCCTACATCCAGCAGCCCGCCACCCGGATCCCCACCGCCACCACCATCACCAACGTCGTCGCCACCCTGCGCGGCTCCGTCACCCCTGACCGGATATACGTGGTGTCAGGCCACTATGACTCACGGGTCACCGACATCATGAACGCCACCGCGGACGCGCCGGGCGCCAACGACGACGCCTCCGGCGTGGCCGTCGCCATGGAACTCGCCCGCGTCATGGCCACCCGCCGGCCCGAGGCCACCATCGTCTTCGCGGCCGTCGCGGGGGAGGAGCAAAACCTGTACGGCGCGAGGTACATGGCCGGGCAGTACAAGGCCGCGGCGGCCGATGTGCAGGCGATGTTCACCAACGACATCGTCGGCAGCAGCACCGCCGACGACGGCACCCGCGATCCCCGCACCGTCCGGCTCTTCGCCGAGGGCGTGCCCACTGCCGAGACCCCCGCTCAGGCGAACACCCGCCGCTCGGTCGGCGGCGAGAACGACTCGCCCGCCCGCCAGCTCGCCCGCTTCGTCACGAACGTCGCCGACAACGAGGCCACTGGCATGAACGTCCGGATCATCTACCGCCGTGACCGTTACCTGCGCGGCGGAGACCACATCGGCTTCCTCGAACAGGGCTATCCCGCCGCCCGCTTCACCGAACCCAACGAGAACTTCGACCACCAGCACCAGGACGTACGCGTCGAGAACGGTAAGCAATTCGGCGACCTCCCCGAATTCTGCGACTTCCCCTACATCGCCCGCGTCGCCCGCGTCAACGCCGCGACCCTCTGGTCACTCGCCCAGGCCCCCGGCACGCCCAAGGACGTCAGGATCCGCACCAACCAGCTCACCAACGACACCGACCTCGTCTGGACCCGCGGCACCGAACCCGACCTCGCCGGCTACGAAATCGTCTGGCGCGAGACCACCAGCCCCGACTGGACCCACGTCATCCCGGTCGGCGACGTCACCGAAGTACGTATCGACCTGTCCAAGGACAATGTCTTCTTCGGTGTACAGGCCGTCGACAAAGCTGGACACCGCAGCCCCGCCGCTTTCCCCGTGCCTTCCTGACCCCGGCAAGGGCAGGGCACTTCACAGGAAGAAAACCCGGTTCGTACGGCGCCGCGTCAGGACAGTCGCGACATCATGGCCAGGAGGTTCCCGCTTGTCCGCCACGCGCGTACGTCCCCATGTCGCGCGGGTGCTGGAACGCACCCGCGCCATGGTGTTCGTCTTCGACAGCGTCATCTGCGACCTGTTCGCCGGTGTGGACACGTCGGCGATCACCGACGACATCCGCGCGCGCCTCCCACCCCCACATCCTTCGATGCTGTTGGCCGGTACCGCCTTCCTCATGGCCACCAACCCGCTGTGGATGGTGGCCTACGCCCACGAGATCAGCGCCGCCTACGGCGACGAGGCGGAGGACATCCTGCGCGCGGCCGAGATGGCCGCGGCCATGACAGCCGTTCCCGTACCCGGGGTACGCCAGGCTCTGCTGGCCTGCCAGGCGGGCGGCAGAAGCGTCGCCGTAGTGGGCAGCCGCTACTCCGCCACCATCGAGTCCTCCCTGAACCACCACAAATTACGGCAGCTGGTAGGACCGGTCATCGGGTACCAACACCGCCGCCCTTCGAGCAGACCGATGGGAGCCGTCCTCGTACGTCAGGCGAGAAAGGCGCTGGCCGTGAACCCCGCCGAATGTACGGTGGTCGGCGCCTCCGTCCAGGCGATGATGATCGCGGAGGACCTCGGCACCCAGGCGATCGGCATCGCCGGCCTGCGTGAAAGCCGCAAGCACATGGCCGGCATCAACAGCTCGGTCGTCGTCTCATCCCCGCCCCACCTGGCCGACGCCCTCATAGCAAGAACCTGATCCTCTTTTTCGCGCGTTCAGATTGCGAACAGCGTCTCCAGATCAACATCGTTGATATACGAATCTCAATTCGTATATACAGGCGAGGGCGCCATGACCAAGACCCTGATCGACCTCGATGACGAGGCCCTGGCCGAGGCCGCGAAGTTGCTCGGCACCTCGTCCAAGAAAGACACGGTCAACGCCGCGCTGCCGCGTCCGGCTCATTGCGGCCAGGGCATCCTCCAGGACCGGGGTTTAGGAACGGCTCCACCCAGGTATGTGGGCTCTTCCAGTAGTTGTGCTGTCAGCGTGATCCCGGTGAGGCGCTCAGCCAGAAGGAACATCGGCCCGCTGTGGGGGTCAGGAAGCGAGGGATAGAGGGAATCGATCCGCTCCATGGTCTCCACGAGCTCATCCGGCACCTCCTCGCTGTAACCCTCCTGGGCGATGAAGCAGAACCGGAGCTCGCCGTCCTCGATCCAGTAGAAGTGGTCGAGGTCCTTGATACTGAGAAAGTAGTGGGACACGACGCGGGTGCCCGCCGACAACGGCATGATCACTTCTTCGGCGATGCCGTTCCAACCAGGCTCGATGGTCAATACCCAGTCGCCGATCGTCGTCACGCCGAGGGACACGCCGGACTCGACGGCGCCGCCCAGGTCCCAGTACGACATGGGCGTGAAGTCTTCCGGCCGGCCACCGCGCCGGGATATCACTTCCTCGGGTGTCAGGCCGTGAACATAGGTGAGACAGGCGCCGTCCACCGCTTCGACGAGCCAGGTGTAGTCGGCAGGGTTTGTGATCATCTCGTCATGCTCTCAGCAGCGACTGACACAACGGGCATAGGTGGTTCGCCCATACGGGTCATCGCCGCGGTTGAGGTTTGGTCATGGGGCGGCGTGACTGGAAGCGCTCACAGCGAGACTACTTGTGGGCGGCTGGCCCATGATGGCGACGGCCCGAGCCGGTCTTCAGAGGTCGCCGCCGTCTGGGGAGGACTCCAACGTCACTTGGGCGGGCACGGGACCTTCTTCTCCAAAAGGGACTCGCCTGTGCACCCGAGCATGGACACGTCGCGTACACAGTGCCGCGCTTGGCTGGCGGACTTCATCAGCCGCCGGCCAAGCGATTGATGAAGGTATCAGTCGAGAGATAGCCCTGCGGCCGGAGTCACCCGGGCGGCCCGGCGTGCCGGGAGAACAGCGGCGAGGAGTCCGGCCAGGGCGGCGATGAGGACGACGACGCCGAGTGATAGCCAGGGGACCTGCATGGTGGCGTCGCTGAGAGCCCGCTTCACAATCGTCTCGTAGCCGACCCAGGCGAACCCGACGCCGATCACGGTGCCGAGCAGGGTGGCCACCACCGACAGCAGCACTGCCTCGGTCGCCAGCATCCGCCGCAGCTGCCCGCGGGTAAGCCCGAGCGCGCGCAGCATCGCGTGTTCGCGGGCGCGTTCGAGTACGGAGAGTCCCAGGGTGTTCGCGATCCCGATCAGGGCGATCACGACGGCGATGCTGAGCAGGCCGAGCGCTGACCAGGTGTAGATTCCCAGCTGTTGGTTCAGCGACTCCCAGGTCCGCAACCCGTTCTCGATCGTCGCGCCAACCGGATCCGCCAGCCCGTCCAGGTCACTGCCGAGTTGAGCCGGGTCGGCGCCGGAAGAGGCGCGGATCCAGATGGCATGCGGCTCGGGGACGTCGGTGAGCGTCGCCAGCGTCTCGGGCGCGACCACGCCCGCCGGGCCCCAGCCGGTGCCGACGGCGACCCGCAACTGGGCTCGCCGGTCGCCGACGCGCACCGTGACCCGGTCACCGGGCCGGAGACTCAGGTTCTTGCCGAAGGCCTCGGAATCGATTCTGATCTTCCCCGGCTCGACCCGGGCGAACGCCCCGCCGTCGCGAGCCACTTGCACCGCGGCCGGCGCGGTGACAACCGGGATCGGTTTGTCGAGCCCGGCCACTCGGGCCACGGCGCCGTCCACCGGAATGGCCTGCTCCACACCGGGAGTGTGACGTACCCGGTTGAGGAGGCCGGTGGTGACCGGCTCCTTGGGCGAGGTGAGCGCGACATCGATGGGGTGGTCCCTACCGATCTGCTCATCCAACGACGAACTCCACGCGGCCATCCCGGTGAGTACGGCGGTCGTCAGGGTGACGCCGACCAGCAGGGAGGCAGTGGTGGTGGCGGTCCGCCGCGGATTGCGCACAGCGTTCTTGGTCGCCAGCCGCCCGGCGGGGCCGAGCAGCGCGCCGGTGATCCGAACCAGGCGGGGAACGAGCACCGGCCCGAAGAGGAGTACACCGGCGAACACCGATCCTCCGCCTGCCACCATGAGCGCCGTACTGCCCTGGACCATCGCCACCCCGAGCAGGGCCAGCCCGGTGACCAGGAGGATCGCAGCGAGCACCAGCCGCACCAGGCCGGTGGCCGTGTGTACGTCGACCGCGGCATCCGGGCGCAGCGCCGCCAGCGGGCTCACCCGGACCACACGCCGGGTCGGCAACCAGGACGCGACCACGGTGACCACCAGGCCGACGGCGAACCCCCCCAGCAGCCAGAGCGTGGGCAACTCGGCGGCGCCCATCGGGACGGTGGGTGTGAGGGCGTCGATCAGGGCGATCAGCCCGTAGCCGAGACCGACGCCGACCAGTGTCCCGGTCAGCGACGCGAGCACCCCGACGACGGCCGCCTCGCGGCGTACCGAACGCACCACCTGCCGCCGGGTCGCGCCGATGCAGCGCAGCAGTGCGAAGTCGCGGAGTCGTCGCGCGAACAGGATGGAGAACGTGTTCGCGATGACCAGGACCGAGACAAAGAGCGCGATGCCGGCGAACAACAGCAACATCACCGACAAGCTGTTCACCCTGTTCTGGACATAGGTCAGCCGCTCCGCGGCGAACCCCTCCGGCGACTGCGCCTTCGCGCCTTCCGGGAGCCGACCTACCTCCCCGCGCACCGCCACCGCGTTCAGATGGATGCGGTCGCGCCACCGCAGCAACTGCGGCCAGGTGACGTACATCGAGGCCTGGGCCGGGGGCGAGGGCGATTCCACGAGGCCGACCACTCGTACGTCGGTCGCGGCGGCGCCCTCGCCGATCCGAACCCGATCGCCGACCGCGATATTCTCGGCCAGGGCGAAATACACGTCCACCGCGGCCTCGCCCGTGCGGGCTGGGAAGCGACCCGAGCTGAGCGGCTGCCAGCGCCACTCCTCCAAGGTGGCGATCGGCCCCACGGTCGTTTCGGAGAGCCGCCGGCCGTTCGCGCGCCCCGGCAGCGTTGCCCGGCCGGTCGCGGCCGCGTTCTCACCGTGTCGCTCGGTGAATGCGATCGCGGCCTTCGGGTCCAGCTCGGACGATGGCCACCTCGCCGCCGAGACCACGTGGTCGGCATCGCGGTACGGCGCCCCCAGGCCATTCATGAGTCCGCTATGTGCCCCGGACGTGAGCACGCCGACCACGACGACGAAGGCGACTGCGACGGCGACCGTGATCGCCGCTGCGACGTACCTGCGGACGTGGGTGCGCAGCGACGCGAGGAAAACGGTACGCATCAGACGATCCGCCCGTCCTGCATGGTGACCACGTAGTCGGCGTACGCCGCCGCGTCCCGCTCGTGGGTGACCATCACGACGGTCTGGCCGAGCTCACGCGCCGACTGGCTCAGGTGATCCAGCACCTCCGCCGACGTGGTGCTGTCCAGGTTTCCGGTGGGCTCGTCGGCGAACAGCAGGTCCGGCTGGGTGATCAGGGCTCGGGCGATCGCGACCCGCTGCTGCTGACCGCCGGACAGCTCCGCGGGCCGATGGCCGAGCCTGTCGGTCACGCCGAGGACATCGGCGAGCATGCGCGCGCGCTCCCGTGCCGCGTCGTCGATCCGGCGACCACCCAGCTCAAGCGGGAGCACGATGTTCTCGCCCGCGGTGAGCATCGGCAGCAGGTTGAACGACTGGAACACGAAGCCGATGTGCTCGCGGCGGAAGATCGTGAGCGCGTCGTCATCGAGTGATCCGAGGTCGGTGCCGGCCACGGTGACGGTGCCGCCGCTGGGCTGGTCGAGTCCGGCCAGGCAGTGCATCAGCGTGGACTTGCCCGACCCACTCGGCCCCATGATCGCGGCGAACCCGCCTCGTGGGAGGTCGAGGTCGATGCCCCGCAGGGCATGCACCTGGGCATCGCCTTTGCCGTACGTCTTGGTCAGGCCCCGCGCGCTTGCGGCCACGGACTCCTGAGTGGCTTGCCGGGTGGTGGTCGTCATGCCGCCAGTCAAGGCAGCGTGGTGTTGTCAGCACGTATGTGGTTTTCGATATGCCGACGATATGCTCCGGCTCCTAGCATCGAGAGCATGCGTGTGTTGATCGTCGAGGACGAACCCTACCTGGCAGAAGCCATCCGCGATGGCCTACGCCTGGAAGCGATCGCCGCCGACATCGCCGGTGACGGTGACACCGCTCTGGAACTGCTGAGCATCAACGCCTACGACATCGCCGTCCTCGACCGAGACATCCCCGGCCCCTCCGGCGACGAGATCGCCAAACGCATCGTCGCCTCCGGCAGCGGCATGCCGATCCTCATGCTCACCGCTGCCGACCGGCTCGACGACAAGGCCTCCGGGTTCGAACTCGGCGCCGACGACTACCTCACAAAACCCTTCGAACTCCGAGAACTCGTGCTCCGTCTCAGAGCACTCGACCGCAGGCGCGCCCACAGCAGACCACCCGTGCGAGAGATCGCAGGGCTGCGTCTGGATCCGTTCCGCCGCGAGGTCTACCGCGACGGCCGCTACGTCGCGCTCACCCGGAAACAGTTCGCCGTGCTCGAAGTCCTCGTCGCTGCCGAGGGCGGTGCCGTCAGCGCCGAAGAACTCTTGGAGCGGGCGTGGGATGAGAACGCCGACCCCTTCACCAATGCCGTGCGCATCACTGTCTCGGCACTGCGCAAACGGCTCGGCGAACCCGGGATCATCGCCACCGTGGCCGGCGTCGGCTACCGCGTCGACACAGCACCCGGCACCGGACGTGAGGGAGGGAACCGTGGATAGGGCGCCTGGTTTGAGCGTTCGTCTCAAACTCGCCCTCAGCTATGCCGGGTTCGTCACGCTTGCAGGTGCCTTGCTACTCGCGGCCGTGTGGGTGTTCCTTCGGCGTTATGTGTCCGACGGTGTGCTCTTCACCCCCGGTCGTTTTGTTGCCAACCGGCCCGACCCCCTGCACGCTTTCGCTCCGACGGCAGCCGCGGTCTTCGCGTTCCTGCTGGTGTTCGGTCTCGCGGGAGGGTGGATTCTCGCCGGCCGCATGCTCACCCCTCTGACTCGCATCACAGACGCCACACGCAGGGCCGCCAACGGATCACTCTCCCACCGAATCCGGTTACAGGGCCGCCGAGATGAGTTCCGCGAACTCGCCGACGCCTTCGACACCATGCTCGTACGGCTCGAAGCACACGTCGCCGAACAGCAGAGATTCGCAGCCAACGCCTCCCACGAACTGCGCACCCCACTGGCGATCACGCGAACACTTCTCGACGTGGCCCGCAACGACCTGAACCGCGACACCGGCGAACTTGTCGACCGCCTCCACGCCGTCAACACCCGAGCGATCGACCTCACTGAAGCATTGCTCCTGCTCAGCCGCGCCGACCAACGGTCCTACACCCGAGTACACGTCGACCTGTCCCTGATAGCGGAAGAAGCCACTGAAACGCTCCTCCCCCTCGCGGAAAAACGCGGCCTCACCATCGAGACCTCCGGCGGCATCACCCCCACCATCGGTTCACACGCGCTCCTGCTGCAGATGACTACGAACCTCCTGCACAACGCGATCGTCCACAACCTGCCTGAACAGGGCACCGTGTGGGTCACGACCACCGTTCACCCCGAGACTGTGGTGCTCACTGTCGAGAACACCGGCGAGAAGCTCGCCCCACAATTGGTTTCCACGCTTGTCGAGCCGTTTCAGCGCGGCACCGAACGCATACGCGCCGACCACGCAGGTATCGGCCTCGGCCTGGCAATCGTCAAAAGCATCGCCCAAGCACACGACGGAACCCTCACACTCACCCCCCGCCCCGCTGGCGGGCTCCGCGTCACGGTGCGACTACCCGCCGCACCACCGCACACCGGCGGATGACGATTTCCCGTAGGTGAGGCAGGCATGGGAAGGTCATCGTGATCGTAGTAGTGGCCGCGCGGCACCTCCGCAGCCCTCGCCGCTGTTAGCATCCACGCATGTCAGATGACAAGGGTGCGATATTTGCGTACACCTCGGAGCGCGAGGCTCTGGAAGGCTTCCTCGACTACCAACGCGAGGGGTTGCTCCTGACGATCGAAGGGCTCGACGACGCCGCGGCGCGAAAGGCACCGACCGCGAGTTCGTTGTCGCTGCTAGGGCTGATTAAGCACGCCGCGACCTGGGAGCGCCGCTGGTTCCAAGTCATCATGGCCGGACGCGAGCTTCCCGAGAACTGGCCCGCCGTCAAAACCGATCCTCACGACGCCGACATGATGGTCGACGAGAACGACACGGTGGAGCACTGGGTCTCGTATTACCGGGAGCAGATCGAGGAGTCCCGCGCTATCGCGGCTTCGATGGATCTTGACAGTCCCTGTGCGCGCAAAGACATCATCGAGTGCAATGTGCGCTATGTTCTGTTCCACATGATCGAAGAGACTGCGCGCCACGGCGGACACGCGGACATCATCCGCGAGACCCTCGACGGCACCCGCCAAAGCTGATCATCTCGCTGGACGAACTTGCCGACCCCGACGGCTTGGACCACGTCATCACGGCCGTGCTCAGCAACCGACGTATCGTTCTCGCGGCCCTCATGGTGCTCATAGCCGCTGCCTCGATCCTGCGAGTCCCGGCCGTCGACCCGCATGGTTCAGTCCGTGCACGCCGTACTCCGCAACGCCCTGGAGTCTGCGGTACGTGAGGAGATCATTCCGCGTAACGCGGCGAAGCTCGTCAAGGTCCCGGTGCCCAAGTACAAGGTCAACCGCGGCCTGACCGTCCCTCAGTCTCGCTTGGTCCTCAAGGCCGCTCACGAGCACCGGCTGTCGGCCCTCTACGTCCTGGCGCTCTGCCTCGGGCTGCGACGCGGGGAGCTGCTCGGGCTCCGCTGGGTGGACATCGACCTCGACGGCGCGAAACTCGAAGTGATCCAGACCCTTCAGCGTGTCGAGGGCCGTCTCCAGTTCGTCCGGCCCAAGACCAACGACTCCGAGCGAACCGTCCCGCTCCCCTCCATCTGCGTCGAAGCGCTCCGAGCGCATCGTAAGCAGCAGTTCGCCGAACGCTCCGACCTCTGGGACGACTGGGAAGAACACGGCCTCGTCTTCCCGTCCCGGCGCGGTAACTCCGATGGAGCCGGACAACCTCCGGCGAAGCTGGGGAGCCATCCGCAAGGCCGCCAGCCTCGGGGACATGCGCTTTCACGATCTCCGCCACACCTGCGTGACCCTGCTGCTCAACCTCGGCGTACCGCCCCAGGTCGTCCGCGACATCGTCGGCCACAGCGACATCGAGGTGACCATGACCATCTACGCCCACGTCTCCCTAGACGATAAACGCAATGCCCTCGGCAAATTCGGCGATGCCCTCGGTTAAAGCAAGGTCTCAGATCGCCTCGGCCGCCCTCGGCCGAGGCAATTATGTTGACCGACCACGGCCTTTCAGGAGTTCGACACATACCAGGATGCGGCATGGTCCGTTCCTCTAGGCTGAGACGGCTGCATCAAGTGGGACAGCAATTCATGTCACTTCCCTACGCCTTGCAATCGAGTGTCTGTTTCAGGACTCCGAGAGCGAGGGAGGTGATACGTGTGGCTGGAAGACACCGACGTCCGCAATCGTGGGCGTGGGTGTGGCCCGTCCTAGACGTCGCATCGAGAGTGATGCCCTTGGCGGCGGCTGTACTAGCTCTCAGGAGCTAGCGGACGGACCATCCCATGTAGCCCGGGGTCCGGCCTGGCTTTCATCAGGTCGGGCCCCTTCTCTGCCGTCGGAATCGGTACCGCTTCCGACTTGCAGGTACTTAGCGTAGCCCGAGCGCGAACCATGTTGCATGCGAACACGCAAGACTCACGTTGCGTGCGAATCTACGCGTCAAATCTTGCGCGCGGCAGTGAAGATGCCTCGATCCAGCGATCGACGTTGCTGTCACCGAAGACCAAAAAAGCCCCGAACGATAATCGCTCGGGGCGTTTGTGCTGCTCAGTTGCTGCGGTCAGGGGCGGGGTCGAACCGCCGACCTTCCGCTTTTCAGACGGAGCGATCACCCTGCTCCTCTCGACGGACACGAGGTCAGAAGGCGGTGGACGGTTGCCGATGTGTGCTCGCGGTGGCCGACGTTGTCGTCACCGTTGTCGTCAGCCCCGCACCCCGTAACTGGCACTGAAGGTTAAAGACTCCATGCTCCAACCGACTGCGGAAGTGCTCACGAGCACTTCGCAGTCGTCGCCGTACCCCTCTGCTGTCGAATCCACAAACCCACCGAGAGTTCAGTGCCCCTTCCTTCGACGGACTTGCTGAAGCAGTACACCCCTTCGTCGTCACCTGCCGGAGAGGGCCTCCCTCCGTCCTTGAGCGCGATGTCTCGGTAGAGGGGCAGCACGCCGCGCGGGACCGAGGTGCGGTAGGTGTGCCGGACGATCGTGATCCGATCATCCTTCTCGCAAGGGCTGTCGCGTCCCTGCTGCAGTGTCGCGCTTGCCGGAAGAATACGAAGGGGGCCGCTTCCACCCGATGTAGAAGCGGCCCCAGTCGTCAGGCTGTCGTGGCTCAGCCCGTGGGCGGGTGAGGGTCGTTCCCCGGTGCGATGGTCCGCTGATCGCGCACTTGTCCGTTCGTACCGTGAATACGCAGCTCTCCTCCACCATCCCTGGTAAGGATCTCGGTTGCGCGCTGGATCGCATGCGCCTGAGTCTCTGCCGTTGCGCTCACACGCGCGGCATTAGGCTTTGTAACCGCCCAGGTCCCGTCATCTCGCTGTACAACATCGCGAGAGTTGGCCTGACCTGCCATTTCTTCTCACCCTCCGAGGTGAGGCTACACAACCTGGAAGCTCCGTCTTGGGGAGACGAGCGTTCCGATGTATGGTCCTAGAGCGGTAGCAACGCATCTAGGCCCCATCGCTGGGCAGCCCTGACCTCTTGTCATGGCCCCAGCATGGGGCCTGATCTTTTAGTGATCCAAGTAGAGCACGGCCGTACCATGAAGGCAAGCTGTGCCCACAAGATGTAGTCCTTCACGGAGCATGCGACACAAGATGTAGTTTCCGGTCTAACGCAGCGCTCCCGATGATGTTGCTCCCATCACGGTGTGATCATGCGGGCGGTACCACCCCCACCTCTGCCGAGCCGCCCTCGATCATGTCTTTTGTGGCTTTCATGATCGATCTGCTGACGTGGCCACAAGCTCATTGATCATCTTTTGAGCGTGGCGTGTGTGCAGCAATCGGTCCACGTAGGACTTTTGCCATCGTGGGCAGCCTCCCGGAGTTCGAGTCCCCTCGGCGTTGAGTGCCGCACTGATCGCCGACAGACTGAGCCCGCGCAGACGCAGCAGGATGATCTGTTTGAGAACTTCAGGCGGGCAGGACGGTGGACGTCCTCGCTGTCGGGAATCCGGCGACGCCTGGCGAGAGCCGATCTCGCTCATCTGCGACTCCGGTGGAATAGGCACAGTAGTTCGCGGAAGACCTGATACCGAACCCTGATGCGCTTCTGATCGCGTGTCACTAGAGTAGCGACCATCGCGATCCCCACGTAAAGCACAAACATGGCAACTACCGCCGCCACGAATATGCCGATCCACCCCACTGCCGGAACCATCTCCACCAGGAAACGAAGCAGGGTCTCCATATAGACGCATTCCCATCTTCCGCAGGAAGCGGGGAGTGCGCATTACCAGGCGGCCGCCACTCTCCCCGCCGAGTTTTGATGTCGACGAAGAAGCAATGAACGGTTATCTCCGGAGTCTTGACGGCGCCCATACCTCATATACACGGCCATTATGACGAGCCCGAACGTCGGCACATCGGCCATGTGAGATAGAAGCGCGAGTACGATCGCAAGCAACAGGCGAAAAGTCTTTAGGATTCTACCCAAGAAGCGGAATAGTGCCGCCTCATGATCGCAATGAAGTATCTGAAATAACAGTAGGGGCTTCACCTTGCTGACGCATTGAACCGACGAGACGAGTTGAGGAAGCTCTCCGATAGCTGCGAGGACGAGATTGCTCTCAGCGCTATCATGAATCAGAGGCCCGACGCCCCATACGTGATTCCTTGCCGAAGATTCGGTCCCTTGAAGTGGGTCGCGCCCCTTGAGAAGAAGCAGAGATCGCGATTGCCAGACGGCCGGAACAACACTTCGTCGGAATTCGCCGAGGAGGGACTCCAGGTCGTTGCTTTCACCACAGCGACGACACTCGTCTTTCCGCCGGGGAGCCACCCGGGCCGCACTAGCATTAGCAGACAGAAAGAAGTAAGCAAGCATCGCCGTCTTCCCTATGCCGCACGGCATACGGAACGAAATACTGTAGTTAAACATGTGCGCTACGGTAATAGCCGAGCTCCGTTTGAAGGTGGATCCCTTCGCCAGGGGTGCCGCGAAGGCGTCATGCATCGCTACGCACCCCCACTCTCGCCGGTCTCAGATGCCTGCCCAGCAACACCATAGTGGCGGCGCATCGCCGTACTGGATATTCCTCGCGGAACGCGTACGGCCTGCGGCGATCACCGTCCCACCAGGCGCCATCCTTGCGCGACGGATCACGGATGCTCCAACAAGTCAAGACCGTGCTCGTGGCTGACCCACGTGCTTCGGTCGACTCAGATCGTGCGCAGAACACCTGCATGTCCTCCGCCGATATCGGCAACAAGGTTGTCAACGACCGCCCATCCCCATCGGGGAGAATCGCAGTGCTGGGCTACAAGACCGATGTCGGGTTTACGGACGCCTAAGCCCCAGGAAAGCGCGTAAGCGTCAACGGCTTCGGCAAACCCTACCTGCCGGACCTTCCGAAGTGGTTGCCTACGGTCCCATTGGTGACGATCACCACTTTTCAGCCCGATGCGCGGAGTCGAGATAGCTGTCCATCATCTCGGGGCGACAGTGAACGAGGTACGGCATGTGCTGGTGGCAGCGGCTCCACAGTTTACTAACCAATTCGGGTAGGGCAAAATGGTCACACACTTTAGTGAAGATGACCTCACTGCGTGAATAGCCAGCTTGGTTGAGAGCTATTATCCAGTCAACCGCTTCGCAGCCTAAATCGTGCTTCTTGGAAAATTCTCAACCCATATTTGAAATCCTAGTCCAGGTTGACGAGAATATTGTCCAGGTCGAAAAGCCCGAGCTGTTGCAAAATGCCACCTCACGAAAGCACTTCGTCGCGAGACACCCACATCAGAAGAGAACAGGTAGTGCAAGCCACTTGGGGTACTTGCACCGCACAATAAGTACTGATCTCGTAGAGGCTCCGACGAAGGAGGGCACCCATGTTCGGTCTGATGGTCCGATTCACCTGTAAGGACGAGGCAACCGCCGAGGCGTTCGATCAGCTGGTCGGCGAGACCATCGAGAAGATCCGCGACGGTGAGCCGGGAACGCTGGTGTACGCATCGCACCGGGTCGACGGCCAGCCGCTCCAGCGGATCTTCTACGAGCTCTACCGGGACCGCGCGGCCTTCGACACCCACGAAGAGCAGGAGCACACCCGGCGGTTCCTGGCCGCTCGGGAAGCACTGCTGGCCTCGACCGAGGTCGACTGGCTGACCCTCCAGACCGGTAAGGGAACGGCAGGGTGAGCACCGAATACCAGAGAGCCCTGGGACGGCGCATCGCCCAGGAACGTAAGCGGCGCGGCCTGTCACAGCCGGAGCTGGCGCGGCTGGTCGATCGGTCGGTGGCGTGGATCTCGCAGGTGGAACGCGGGGTCCGCAAAGTCGATCGCATGTCGGTCCTGGAGAAGGTCGCCGAGGCCCTCGACATACCGCTCTCAGAACTGGCCGCAGAGGCACCGGTGGTCGCCGCCTCCGCCGAGGAGATCCCGGGAACGGCCGGTCTGCGCCTGGTGCTGTCGGGGGCTCACTCACTGCGGGCCATGCTGCACTCGGCACCCGTCCCGGCCACGGCGGAGATCAAGCCGCGGGTTGATCGGGCCTGGGAGCTGACGCACGAGAGCCGGTACGTAGAGCTGGCCGATCTGCTGCGGGGTTTGATACCCGCGCTGGAGACCGCTGCCCGATCGGCTCCCGAGGAGCGGCGGGCGGAGCTGTTCGAACTGCTCGCGGTGACCTACCAGGCGTGCTCGGCCGCGCTCGCCAAGCTCGGCGAACCAGAGGCCGCGTGGATCGCCGCCGATCGGGCGATCGTCGCCGCGGAACGGGCGGGCAACCCACTGATGATGGCGGCCGGCGCCTTCCGGCTCGGCTTCGTCTTCCTGGGCGCGCGTCACTTCGACCAGGTGGAGGAGACGGCTAGTACGGCCGCCGAGGCTCTGTGGTTCATGGTCGACGAGGGCAAGCCCGAGGCCATGTCGCTGTGGGGTGGGCTTACCCTGCAGCGGGCCGTGGCCGCTTCTCGGCTGAACGAGGCGGACACCGCGTACCAGCACCTGGCGCGGGCTCGGGAGGTCGCGGAGCGGCTGGGAGAGGGGCGCAACGACTACAACACCGAGTTCGGTCCGGCCAACGTCGCGCTTCACGAGGTGGCGGTGGCGGTCGAACTGGGAGACGCCGGTCACGCACTCCGGGTCGGAACGGCGGTCGACACCTCGCCGCTTTCGAGTGAGCGACGCGCTCGGCTCCAGATAGACCTTGCCCGCGCGCACGCCCAACGTCGTCAGGTCGAAGAGGCCGTGTCCGCACTACTGGAAGCCGAGGCCATCACACCGGAGCAGATAAGGAACCACCGAATCACCTACCAGCTGGTGTCCGATTTGCTGACCATGCAAGACCCACCCTCGCCTGAGCTGCGGGAACTCGCCGACCGAGTTGGAGTGTAGAAAAAGTACGTGCGCTCTTCGGGAAGGGGTACAGAAACGCCCGGGACTATCCGTTCCGGGCGTTCACTGTTGCGCGAGCCGCGCCCTTACGTTCTCTGGGAGGAGGGCAGCCCCCGAGATGATCCAACTCTGTGTGCACCTATTGAGCCCCATGATCATCAGGCTCAAGCTCCCGTCAGTGAAACCGCAGGCTCTCAACCGCTCGCCGCTCTCGCTCCCGATCACTTCCCAGCCTGAAGTCGGCCTGGAGTCGGTCTGAAGTTGGCCGGAAGGGTGTGGCAGATATCGATGATCATTCTTATGCGGTCGATTCGGCCGATCGGGTCGCCGAAACCCTCACCCTGCGCCTCCCGGCGCACAATGTGCGTCGTGGCGCGTATCTCGATGAACCCTCGCAGTCCATCCGATAGCGCACCGCGGTTCAGGAGCCGCCAGCCCATTACTCACCCTTTTGATGAAAAGCGCGTTGTCGTCACACACAACGAAAAGCGCCCCGGCCATAATCGGCTCGGGGCGTTTGTGCTGCTCAGTTGTTGTGGTCAGGGGCGGGGTCGAACCGCCGACCTTCCGCTTTTCAGACGGACCAATCACTCTGCCCCTCTCGACGGGCGCGAGGTCAGAAGGCCGTGGACGGCTGCCGACGTGTGCTCGCGGTGGTCGACGTTGTCGTCACCGTTGTCGTCGGCGTTCAACGGGGAACGACCTGCGCCCGAACCCCCGGCAGGTCGTCGAACGCGGCGGACGAATCCATCGTGATCACGATTCTGGCGGTGGTGGCCGCCGTCGCGGCGATCAGCAGATCGTACGCTCCCCGTGTCTTTCCCGACCGGCGCACATGCGCGAGGAGACGAGCGTGAACCCTGGCAACGTCCACCGTGTACTCCTCAACCGGAATCAACGCCAAGACTTCATCCACGAAGGCCTGTCGCCCGGGACGGCGCGCCGCGTCCGCCAGCTCCACGCCGACGAGCAGCTCGGCCACGGTGATCGCGGCGATCGCCACGTCGTCGGCATCTCCGATCACCGCGTCCACGGAGGCCCTGCCCCGCTCCGCCGCGATCAGCACGCCGGTGTCCAGGATCAGGCGTCGGGCCACGTGTCCCTCATCTCGTCGTCGACCGCTTCCCGGGCTGCCGTGACATCAGCCTCGAAATCGGCGTCCAGCGTTCCCGCGGCTCTGGCCAGGAAGGCCTTGACCATACGTCCCGGCGCCGTGGGCGCGGGACCGATCACCGCGATCCGCTTCCCCCCCCGGGTAACCACGATCGTCTCCCCCCGCTCCGCCTCGTCCAGAACGACCGCGAAGCTTCGAGATGCCTCGGTAGCAGTCATCACCTTCATGAAATCAGACTATCTGATTCTTAACAGAGATTCGTTGATCGTTCTTGCCGGTCGTCGAATCGCCGAACGCTCCGACCGCTGGGACGACTGGGAGGAACACGGCCTGGTCTTCCCGTCCCGGCGCGGGACACCCATGGAGCCGGACAACCTCCGGCGAAGCTGGGGAGCGATCCGCAAGGCCGCCGGCCTAGGGGACATGCGCTTTCACGATCTCCGCCACACCTGCGCTCAACCTCGGCGTGCCGCCCCAGGTCGTCCGAGACATCGTCGGCCACGGCGATATCGAGGTGACCATGACCATCTACGCCCGTGTCTCCCTCGACGACAAGCGCAACGCCTTTGGGAAGCTCGGAGACACCCTAGGTTGAATCAACCGACCGTTGATGTCCTGTCCTTAAATCAGGACGGGACATCACGCCGTTAGACGGCAATCTCGGATCGGCCCGTAGAGTGATGAACATCTGGGCTGCAGAGGATCACCTCAGCACGACATCTACCCCCTTCTCCTCGAAGACGGTACGGATGACATCGAAGTAGGTCGAGTTGGCACCCGCTCCCTCGATTGAGAAGGCGAGAGATTCCCGAGCAATATGCGAACAGTGCCAGACCAGCGTGAAAGGTGCCTCTGCCCCGGAATGCCCACCCAGACAGTCGCTCAGCGCGTCGAGATTCCAACCGAAGTAACCACCGGGCCCGTTGACCGCTTCCCCGATCGCCAGGTAGAAGCTCGCCTTGTCGGTGACGTGCGTTCCGTCGAGATCGTAGGTGCGCCTCGCTGGGCGATCAAGGTGTGATGACCGCCAGCGACTGTTGTGGAAGACGACGGTCAGCCACTCTTCTCTGTCCGCCCCCACGTAACCGGCCCACTGGTTGATCCGGTCGGGCCTGGCCGTACGCCAACGCTCCCAGACATGCCGCGTATGAGAAGAGGGGACGTAATCCTCGCAGTGGGCGACCAGGTCCACCCGTTCACGGCCAAGCGGTGAGGGCCGCCAGTCGAGGATCTCGCCCATCCAGAACTCCGCGAGCGGATTCCCTGCCGTATCGAGCATCCGGAGCGCACCCGGCCCCAGCGGATTCCTCCGGCGGTGGCGCTTGGACTCGTTGAGGTAGTCGCGCAGTCGCTGGGAGGGAAGGCATCCCAGGATGTCGACGGTCCCACGTTCATCGTCCTCCGGTGCCTCGACGAAGACGCGTTCGGCATCAAGACAGGAGCCACAGATTTGCCCATCCGCGTCAGTCAGCAGGAATTTCAGCTGGACATCATCCACGTGTCTCACGCTCACCGGTAATCGAATGACGTTGCTGTCACCGGACATCAAAAAGCCCCGGGCCGTGATTGGCTCGGGGCGTTTGTGCTGCTCAGTTGCTGTGGTCAGGGGCGGGGTCGAACCGCCGACCTTCCGCTTTTCAGGCGGACGCTCGTACCAACTGAGCTACCTGACCTCGGTGGTGGATCGAACACCTACCAGAGCGGTCCTGACGGGACTTGAACCCGCGACCTCCACCTTGACAGGGTGGCGAGCACTCCAAACTGCTCTACAGGACCTTGCTTCCGGGGCTTTTGTCCCGGTCGTTCTTGCCTCGCTTAGCCTACCAGTTTTCCGGAGGTCTTCGACCTGCCGTTTCCCTGGCGAGCCTTGGCTCGGCCGTGCCCCCAACGGGATTCGAACCCGTGTCGCCGCCTTGAAAGGGCGGTGTCCTAGGCCACTAGACGATGGGGGCTCAAGACTCTCGTCTCGTTCCGTTGCCGTCTTCCGCTGGAGACCTCTGAAGCATAGGGGACTTTTGCCCCCGATGCCAAAGCGGTTTGCGGCTTACGGCGTCGGTGTGACGGTGACAGACGCCGTTGGAGACGGGTCGATCGTCGGCACAGGAGAAATTGTACGGCCAGGGTCGGTCTCCACGTGACGCTGGATCTGAACCGACTGCTCACCGAGCCCTCCCAGGGTGATGTCGTCCCAGGCCCGCAGGCGGTGCGTGTCGGCGTCGAAGTACAGAACGGAGGCGGCGACGGGGGTGGGTTCGTCGTGTTCGAGGGCCCGGAGACCGGCTCCGCCGGTGGATCCCTGGACCAGGAGACGGGTGCCCGAGGGCAGCAGCTCGGTGGATCGCTCGTGGGAGTGGCCCGTGAGGACCATCGGGACCGCGCCCGAGAACCCCTTCGCGATCGTCGGGTCGTGGACGGCGACCAGGTCGACCTGCTTGGGCATCCGCGCCAGCTCGGCGGCGCGTGCGCGGCCGAGGGCGTCGAGCGATTCGAGGTTGGAGTCGACGGAGACGGACTTGTCCGGGGTGAACCGGGGGTCGCCCATGCCGTAGATGCGCAGCCCCGCGACGGTCTTGGCCTCGCCGTCGAGGACGACCGCGTTCTTCTGCCTGGCCACGGCCCGCTGGGTGGTCATGGAGTCGTGGTTGCCCCTGACGAAGACGTACGGGACGCCGAAGGTGCCGATCTCCTCGGTGAACCTGTCCTCGGGGCCCGTGCCGTGGTCGGTCAGGTCGCCGGTGTCGATGATCGCGTCGATCTTGAACTGGGCGGTGACCGAGCGGATGAGGTTCCAGGCGATGGGGCTGAGGTGGATGTCGGAGACGTGCAGCACCCGGATCGAGGTGGGGTCGGCGTCGTAGACCGGCAGGGCGGAGACGACGTCGTAGAGCTGGGAGACGTTGTTGACGAGCTTGGCGAGCTGGATCCGGTAGGACTCGAACCTGGTCACGATCGACTCGGCGTCGCCGACGAGGGACGGCGCGCCGGCCAGCAGGCCGGTGTACTTGGGTTCCACCACGGAGTCGGGCCGGAAGGTCAGGGCGATGGCGGCGCCCGTACCGGCGATCGCGACGGTGATGCCCAGCAGGCCCGCCAGGGCCGGTCCCGGACGGCGGAAGACGATCAGGGACGTGACCAGGGCGCCCACCAGGCCGCAGAGCGCGGCGCGCAGGACCAGCGTCCTGACGCCGGTGCCCAGCTCCTCCTCGAGGAGGGCGGGGAGCCGGTCGGCGGAGAACCTCGGGTCGTCCAGGAATCCGCGGGCCCGGTCGGGGTTGATGTTCTCCAGGGTCACCCTGAGGCTGACGGGGGCGTCGTGGGTGTCGAACAGAAGTGTGCCGAAAGGGTGAGCGTCGACGACGGTCTCCCCGGCCCACGAGGGCTCCGCCGACATGCCGAGCTCCACCGGGCCGACGTTGGATCGTACGGCCCCGCCGAGCATGATGCCGAGCCACGCGCCGGCGAGGGCGACGGCGGCGACGGTCACGCCGAGGGCGACGCGCCCGGTGGCGAGACGACGGGCACCCTGGGTCCAATCAGCGAATTTCATGCGCCTCCACCTCTACCCGGGGTCACGGGGCAGAATGACGGGTGTGATCGAGATCTCGCGGGAGAAGTTCGAGGAACTCGTGGCCGAGGCTCTGGACACCATTCCCCCCGAGCTGACGAAAGTCATGGACAACGTGGTGCTCGTCGTCGTCGACGATCCCCCCGAACCGGATCTTCTAGGTCTCTACACGGGTATTCCGCTCACCGAGCGGGGCGAGTGGTACGCAGGAGTGCTACCCGACCGGATCGAGATCTACCGCAAGCCGATCTGCTCGATCTGCGAGACCGAGGAGCAGGTCATCGAAGAGGTGCAGATAACGGTTATCCATGAGATCGCCCACCATTTCGGTATCGATGATGACCGGTTGCACGAGCTGGGCTGGTAAGTAGCCCCGCAGAGCACGTCAAAGACCTTCTTTCCGGAATGTCGCGGCTTATCATTACAGTTTGCATGCGCTTGATTGCTTTCGGTTGCGCGTAGGCCGTACAGCAGGCACCGTAGGTTACACAGTGAACACCCACAGTCAGTGTGCCTGCGAGCTCAGCGGAGTCCTATGGCGGCGACAAAGTCCGGCCGACTACCCGGGCGGCACCGCCGTCCGGCGGAACGCCAAGCGACCTACGGCGAGGTCATCGCCATCGGGGAGTTCCGCGCGCTCTGGCTCGGCCAGGGGCTTTCCCTCCTCGGCGACCAGCTCTCACGAGTGGCGCTTTCCGTCCTGGTCTTCGAGCGGACGGACTCGCCCCTGGCGACGGCCTCGGTCTATGCCCTGACCTACCTGCCGCCGATCATCGGCGGGCCGCTCCTCGCGGGGCTCGCCGACCGCTACGCCCGCCGGCGCATCATGATCGCCTGTGACCTGCTCCGGGCCGCCCTGGTCGCGCTCATGGCGATTCCCGGCGTCTCGTTCGCCATGCTGTGCGTGCTGGTCTTCTGCGTGGTGCTGCTCAGCGCGCCGTTCTCCGCTGCGCGGGCGGCCCTGCTGCCCGATCTGCTCCAGGGCGACCGCTACGTGGCGGGCTCCGCCCTGCAGAACATGACCAACCAGGGCGCGCAGATGCTCGGCTTCGCCCTCGGAGGCGTCCTGATCATGGGAATGGGGCCGTACCGCGCGCTGGCGCTGGACTCGGCGACCTTCCTGGCCTCCGCGCTCATCATCGTCTCGGGGGTACGGCGGCGTCCCGCCCCCGTCCCCGCCGACGAGAGCCGTCCCTCGATGTGGACGATGACCCGCACCGGCGCCAGGCTGGTCTTCGGCGACCCCCGGCTGCGTACGCTGGTGCTCTTCGCCTGGCTCTGTGGCTTCTACGTGCTGCCCGAGGGGATCGCGACCCCCTACGCCGCCGAGCTGACCGGGGATCCCCAGCGGCTCTCGCTGGTCACCGGCCTGCTGATGGGCGCCATGCCCACCGGTACGGTCGTCGGCGCGTTCCTGTACAGCCGCTACGTCAGCCCATCGAACCGGTTGCGGTCGATGGGCTGGATGGCGATGCTGACCTGCGCGCCGCTGATCCTGTGCGCCGCGCAGCCACCGCTTCCTGTGGTGCTGCTGTTGTGGTTCGTCTCGGGCCTGGGCGGGGCCTACCAGCTCGCGGCCAACGCCGCGTTCGTGCAGTGCGTCCCCGCCGAACAGCGAGGACAGGCCTTCGGCCTGGTCCAGTCCGGCCTGCTGGCCTCCCAGGGCGTCGGCATCCTGGTCGGCGGGGCCGCGGCCGACCACCTCGGCCCCGAACTGGTGGTGGCGCTGGCCGGTGCCACCGGGCTCGTCGTGGCGGCCGTACCGGCCGTGCTGTGGAGAAAATCCCGCAGGGAGATCATCGAGAGGGTACGCGCGGAGGCGACCTCCTGACTCACGCCTGGGGGCGGGTGTCGTCGTCCTGCCTCGGCACCGTGCCGTACGGGGCCTGGGGGGCGGCGGGCGGGAAGGGAGCCTGGTGGGTGGGGTACTCCGGGGTCGTCGGGGTCGTCGGCCCGTGCGACGCGCTGTGCCGGTTGGTCGCCTTGGCCCAGCCCTGCTCGGCCTTGGCTCGGGCGTCCACCCAGATCGGGTTGTCCTTGTTCTTGTCGATCACGTCCTGAAGGACCGACCTGTCCTTGTGCTCGTCGGGCAGGAGCACCCAGCCGATCGCGTAGACCGCCACCCCGAGGCCACCGAAGAAGGTGGCGACGGCGAGGGCCGCGCGGATGATGTTGGGGTCCACCCCGATGTAGCGTCCGATGCCGGAGGCCACACCCGCGATGATGCGCCCGTCCCTGGTCCGCTGGAGCTTCTTGACGCCGGTGAAGTCGTTTTCGTTCATGTCCTCAGACTGCCCGAGGGCGCGCCTTCCTCACATCGGGATTCCCCCTGGCACGACCCTGACCTGTACCCTCCCGCGACCGTACGCGACCCTGACCTCCGTCCCACCCGCACCGGTAATACCCTGACAGGGGCGAAGAGAGAGGGAATCTCATGGACGATCTCCTGCGCGTCGACGACACGCTCGGGGCGGAGCAGCGCCTCATCCGCGACACCGTACGGGAGTTCGTCGCGGACCGGATCCTCCCCCGCGTCGGCGACTGGTTCGAGGAGGCCGTCTTCCCCGCCCGCGAGCTCGCCCCGGCCCTCGGCTCGCTCGGCGTGCTGGGCATGCACCTGGAGGGGTACGGCTGCGCGGGCCTCGACGCCGTCTCGTACGGCGTGGCCTGCCGCGAGCTGGAGGCGGGGGACTCCGGGCTGCGGTCGTTCGTGTCCGTGCAGGGCTCGCTCGCGATGTTCCCGATCTGGAAGTACGGCTCCGCGGAGCAGAAGGAGGAGTGGCTCCCCCGGATGGCCGCGGGCGAGGCGATCGGCTGCTTCGGCCTGACCGAGCCCGACCAGGGCTCCGACCCCTCGGGCATGCGCACCCACGCCAAACAGGACCCCTCGGGCGACTGGATCCTCAACGGCTCCAAGATGTGGATCACCAACGGCTCCGTCGCCGACGTCGCCGTGGTCTGGGCGCAGACCGAGGACGGCGTCCGCGGCTTCGTGGTGCCCGCGGACACCCCGGGCTTCAGCGCCCCGGAGATCCACCGGAAGATGTCCCTGCGGGCCTCGGTGACCTCGTCGCTGTACTTCGACGACGTCCGCCTGCCCGCGTCCGCCGTACTGCCGGAGGTGCGTGGCCTGAAGGGGCCGCTGTCGTGCCTGTCCGAGGCCCGTTTCGGCATCGTGTGGGGCGTGGTGGGCGCCGCCCGCGCCTGCCTGGAGTCGGCCGTCGACTACTCCGCCTCCCGCGTCCAGTTCGGCAGGCCGATCGGCGGTTTCCAGCTGACCCAGGAGAAACTCGCCTGGATGTACGTCGGCGTGGGGCAGTCGCAGCTCACCGCCCTCCACCTGGGCCGCCTCAAGGACGCGGGAACCCTCACCCCGCGCCAGGTCAGCTTCGGCAAGCTCGCCAACGTCCGGGCCGCCCTGGACATCGCCCGCCAGGCACGCTCCATCCTGGGCGGCAACGGCATCACGCTGGAATATCCGGTGATCCGGCACATGAACAACCTGGAGAGCGTCCTGACCTACGAGGGGACCGAGGAGATTCATACGCTCGTGCTCGGCGAGGCCCTGACCGGTATCCCCGCCTACCGCTGACCCGCTCCGGGGTTCATCTCCGGCGGGGGTGCCGCTGGGGAAGCCCGGAGGGACGCCACTCGGGGGCCTGGGCCGCCCTGCCCAGCTCCTCCTCCCAGGAGACGCCCGTACGCAGGTAGAAGCGGAGCAGCTCGGCTCCGGCGCGGGCGTCGGCCAGCGCGGCGTGGGCCCCGAGGAGCGGGATTCCGGCGCGCTCGCAGCACGCGGCGAGGGTCCACCTGCCGTCGGGGATGAAGGCGGGCGCCAGCCGCTGCGTGCACAGGGTCTCGGTCACCCACTCGCTGCCGGGAAGGCTCCGCAGGAAGCGCAGGTCGAAGGAGGCGTTGTGGGCCACCAGGACCCGCCCGGCGACCCGCCGCCAGATCTCGTCCAGCACTTCCTCGATCACCGGCGCGTCCTGGACCATCGCGTTGGTGATGCCGTGGACGTGGACCGCCCCGGTGCCGCGCCGGGGGTTGACCAGCGAGTGCCACTCGTCCACCGTCTCGCCGCGGGCGTCCAGCGAGACGAGCGCGATCTCGCAGATCCGGTCTCCCCTCGACGGCGAGAAACCTGTGGTCTCCACGTCGACCACGACATACCCTGGGCGCATGGAGACATGGGAGGAGAGGGCGGGCTCAAGCCCCGAGCTCGTCATGCCTGCCACTCTAGGAGCCGCTCCCGCCCCCCACCGGGTGTTCCGCAAACAGATGACCATGAATGGGCCTGGCGACGGACGTTAGTGGACACTATCCTCGGTACGCTGTCACCTGCGGGGCGTTAGCTCAATGGTTAGAGCTGCGGACTTTTAATCCGTAGGTTCTGGGTTCGAGTCCCAGGCGCCCTACCACTCCCGACCAGGAACTTAGGCTCTGACCTGGGCCTTTGCTCTTGTTGATCTTACACCGTCCATGCAGCTGGACGCAGCCGTCTGCCAGTGGTCCCGGAATATACGCGGAATGGGACCACCGGCGTTTCCCCAGGTCAGCACGAGCGTTCCGGAAGCTCGCGGAACGATTCCGGGGACGGCGAAGCCCATACGACGCTCGACTCACCGTCAGCATGGACATCCGTGCCCAGCTTGCATGCCGCACCCCTCCTTGCTCCTTGCGAGGGGGTGCGGCGGCACTGGCCAGTGTCGAGGTTTCCCTCCCGGACCTCGACCGCCGAACGCCGCCGCACCCGTCTATGTGGGCAACCGGCTCTATGTGGGCAACCGGCGCACTACGATCATGTCCCCGTGAGGAACGGTCGTGATGATCGACGACTGATCGCCGAACTCACACAGCACCCAGACCTTGCGTGTCCCCATCAGCGGCGAACCATGCCACAACTGCTCGCCAACCTCGGCGACCCTCCCCCACACCCACCCCCGCGCCAGACCTTCGCGCCCGTGGTCGCCACCCCGGACAGGAGCCATCCCGAACCCCGGCGGACCCCCCGCAGGCCCGTAGGTGAAAGCCAGATACTCCCCGCCCCGCAACTCATCGGCCCGGCACACCTCGGAAGGTCCGGCATCCGGCGGCGCCTGACACTCAGCGCGGCCCATGATGAACCTCCACGCTCTCCGGGACCAGCCAGGACGGCATGTGCCGCTCCCGAAGATCCGCGTACATAAGCGCGACGCGATGCGCGGCCTGTTCGGGTTCGGTGGCCGGATGCCAGGCGTAGACGAAGCGACCACGCTGGACGCTCCAGCCGGTACGCCACCAGAACCGGTCACCGTCGCACCAGACCACCAGGCCCACCCAGACCGACACCAATGCCAGCCCGTACCCATCATGGACATCACAGGCGATCTCCCGATCAGCTAGCCGGGCCCGAAGAGTTTCCGCCGTCTCCAGCGGAGACATACCCGTGGGAATCAGCGGCTCAGAAGGCCCGGCCACCTCCCTCATGCCCGCTGCCCGTGCAACGCGCCGGAAACGGAACGCGGCCCCCAGCACATCGAGCACCGATCACGAACACGGAACGGGGACGCGGTCTCGCCGGAACCGGCGAGCAGCCCACGTCGAGAGCTCACGCACTTCCAACCTCGTCCGCCGCACGAAATGCACTGCTCAGCCATGACGCCAGGATTTCCCGAGGCCGCGTCACGTCTCGACAGCGTTCATGTGTCGTCTTCGATCATGGCGTTTCGTTTTGTCTCTTCTATGTCTCCTATCGCTTCGCATTCACGGATAGCCTGGCGTTAAGAGTTCCTTCCTCCTCAAGGCGTTGATCATGACTGGTCGACAGATCGTGCTGAAGACACTGTTACAGCAACGCCATTGGCAGACATGTAAGACTTTCTGCAAGGAGTACGATAAAGCCGCCAAAGTGGTTGATTCAACACTGCAAGGAAGGTGGCCGAGTCGTGCTCAGCTTCACCGCTGGCTTTCCGGAGAACTCAAAGGTCTGCCGTACTCCGATCACTGCCGAGTCCTGGAAGCGATGTTTCCCGGCCGGTCCGTCGAAGAGCTGTTCTCCCTGAGCGATGGCGGGATTCCCGCGCCGCTGGTCACAGCCGAGCCGACAAAGAGCGGTGGCCACGTCACCGAGAGCTGTCCTACATCCCAGATGGCTGACGTGGCAGCCGTGTTCAGTAGCCGGTCGGCCTTCGCATCCGCCTATCCGCCTTCGGCTCTGTTCGACACGGCCAAAGAGATCAATGCCGCCGGGTTGTCACTCAACGTGCTCTGCCAGAACTACCCCGACCACCGGCTCAAGCAACTCCTCGAAAGCGGGACCAGGATTCGATGCCTGTTCCTCGACCCCCAGGGGAAGGCGATCCGCGCCCGCGAAGACGAGGAACGCTACACAGACGGCACACTCACCACGCTGACCGCCCTCAACATCAGCATGCTGAACCGCCTCAAGGAAAAGCTCACTCCGGAAGCGGCCGAGCTGCTTGAGCTGCGTGTCTATGACGAGACGATCCGCTTCAACATCCTCATCGTGGACGGGACCACATGCGTGGTCCAGCCCTACCTCCCACACGCTCGTGGAGTCGACTCACCTACCATCGTGATCAATGACAACACGGCCGCCGATGGGCTGTTCCCCGTCTTCGACCAGGTGTTCACCTCAATGTGGGAGCGGAGCAGCCCCGTATGACCGTCGACACCCGCGCACTCCTGCCGATCGCCGAGCAGGCCGTCACCATCGCCAGCGAGATCGTGAAGACCCGCCTTCCCGGAGCCGTCACCGCCAAAGGCGACCGCGACATGGCCACCGAAGTGGACTACGCCGTAGAGCACGCGGTCCGTGACTTCTTGAGTCGTGAGACACCCGAGATCGGGTTCGTGGGCGAGGAGGAGGGGGCCACGGCCGCTGTCGAAAGCGGCCTCAAGTGGGTACTCGACCCGGTCGACGGGACCGCCAACTTCCTGCACGGCCTCCCGTTGTGCGGTGTCTCCCTCGGCCTGGTCGACAAGGACATGCCAACCCTCGGCGTGATCGACCTGCCCTTCCTCGGCTCCCGCTACAGCGCAGCCGAAGGACACGGAGCCCACGCTACCGGACACAAGATCCACGCGAGCGAAACCGACGACCTTCACGCCGCCGTGATCGCCATGGGTGATTACGCCGTAGGCAGCGACGCGCAAACGAAAAACCGTCTCCGCCTGGCACTCACCCACGAACTCGTCACCCGCGTGCAACGCATCCGGATGTTCGGAGCAGCTTCGATCGATCTCGCCTGGGTGGCGGAAGGCAAGGTCGACGCCCTCATCATGATGAGCAACAAACCGTGGGACACCGCCGCGGGAGTACTCATCGCTCGCGAGGCCGGCGCCACCGTCGTCGACCTGGACGGCAGCCCACACACCATGAACTCCGCAGCCACCATCGCGGCGAGCCCCAAAATCCTCGTTGATCTCATTGAACTCATCACCGAGGCGCGCAAGGCCACCGAGCATAGCGAGTAACTTGCCGAATTGTTCTTATGGGTAATCAAGCGGCGGCGCGGCGGGACCATGGGCCGCCCACGCACCACCCGCCCGCCGTACCAGCCCATCGGCCGCCGTACCGGGACCGCACCGCCCCCCGAGAATCGACCGTCAGCGTTGACCTTTCGCGTTCCCACTTCTTGAGCCACTAGACCCACTTCTTGAGCCACTGGAGTCGAAGGAGTCGTGCGGGGAGGATGAGCATGTGACCTCCACCCCCGCTTTTGATGATTCGGCGAGCACACGAGACCGGAAAGCCGTCGAACACCTTCTCGGCCGTTCACTGAATCGGTCATGGCCGACGGGTGCCCTGGTCCCAGGAAATCGGGTCACGGTACTGCGTGACCCGGTCATGGACGGGCCGTGGCAGAGCGAGTTTCTGGGGACGATCGACGCCATGGGCGCGCCTGAGCCCGTTCAGCATCCACACGCATCTCCTGGGGAGTTGACGTACTGGGTCACCTTCGATGCGCCTCAATACGACAGCGACGGTTGCGGGCCTTACCGCAAGGCCCAGATCTGGGGCCGATATCTTCGAGCTGAAGCGGAGCCCGAGGCATAGTCCAGCCTGCTCCCCATGTCTCCTCATCGGTGCCGGGGATAGTTCGCCAACAATGCACGAGCAAAAGATCAAGGTCAGGTCTGGGATGGTTGCGCCCGACGATCGCCTGATGACGGCTGGTCTCCGATCAAGGTTGGAGGCGATCGACGGTCCGGAGGTTCGTTCCTCATCCTCGACCCACCGAGCACCAGGGCGACGAAGGTGCAGACGTTCCCCGTGCCCCTCGCATGCCCGTCAGGAGGGTGATCAAGGGGGACTCACAGGGAATCACGGTCCCTCGACCCATTTCCCCGCGGGTCAGCATCTTCCCAGCCCAGCGACCAGGTGCGATAGAGATTTCTCAAACTGATGGCGGGGAATCAATGTATCAATCCATCCAGTGGAACCAGGCATCGAACACGCTGTACGGCGGATTGCCAATGATCGTTTTTACTTGAAGTCCAGCCTCCAACGGCAAGCTGAGGACTTGCGAACCGAGTAAGACGATGCCGTGCTGATCAAGCAGCTGGCCAATCTGCCGACACTCCTCCTCCCATCCTGGAAGATTGGCATCCGCGACCCGCGACAGCTCAGGCAGACCATAACTACCGGTACCGTCAGGCCCCGAAGATCGGATGCTGGGCTCGAAGAGCGATGCCAATGGAGCAAGCCGACACAGTGCCAGAGACAATCCTTCGACGTACGTCCAGCCGTCCACGGAACGACGCATCGAACCGTCGCGCTTGGTGATGAAGACATCGATGTAGGACGCATATCCAGAGCTGTAATGCCGAAACTCGGCGTGGTAGACGCTCAACGACGGCATCCGGTCGAGACCGACGACAACCCGCCGGAGGAACCCTTCCACGGAGGTAGCCCCGCCGGCCCATGCTCCTGCCGTGCTTGCCAGCTCATCATTCACGGCGCTTTGGAGCGCTGCCGGGTTGGTCGCCAGCTCCCTGTTCACCGGTTCGCTCCTTGATTTGGTTCCGCGTCCGCTCCGTGCACGATAGCCGGGACATCCTGTCCGTTGGACGGCCAAGGGACGCCGGAGTTGCACTTTGGGTTGCGATACAGGGGCGTTCAGAGCCGTTCAGGATGGACCGAACACGTCCGCTGACCTGCATAGAACTGTTCGGAACAGCGCGAAGCCGATCTTTTGATCCGTAGGTTCTGGGTTCGAGTCCCAGGCGCCCTACCTCAAAGACCTGGGCGGACTCTCCCTTTTTCGTGATCGGGGAGTCTGTCCGGTCGCGTTTCCAGTTGCGGTTATGGCCGAGGCCATTGCCGTCAGCCGTCCCGCAGTGCCCGCCTCGTCCGGGCCGCCGCCTCGGTCGCGAGCGTCCTCGTGATGTGGGTGTACCGCTTGGTCGTGGTGAGCTGGGAGTGTCCGAGGACCGTCTGAATCACCCGGATGTCCACCCCCTGTTCGAGCAGGAGCGTCGCGGCGGTGTGGTGCGCGTCGTGAACGCGGGCGTCCTTGTCGCTCTCGGCGAGTTGCAGCAGCTGTTTCCAGTCGTCCCCGGCGTCGATCGGGTTTCCGTCCGGCGTGCACCAGACGGGATCCCACTCCCGCCACCTGTCCCCCGCCGCTTCCCGTTCGAGCCTCTGTGCCTCGTGGAGCTTGAGGAGAACGATCAGGGGAGGAGGTAGGGCGATGGGACCGTTTGCCCTTGCCCTTCGGTTTGGTGAACGTCCAGCCCTCGGCACGGTCCGGGCAGGCAAGAGCGTGCTTGGCGTAGTCAGCGGCGCAGAACTTCGGACACGCGCCCTCGTGCTTGGTGCAGTTCTTGTGACACGCGGTGAGGCAGACGTGCCGACGGTCAGAGGTGCGCTTGGCCTTGGGGCAGTCCTTCGGGCAGGGGTAGCGGTGGAGGCGGACAGCGCAGGTGTGCGGGTCCTTACAACCGTGCCGGTAGCGAAGCCGCTTGATCTGCCAGAACACCCGGATCACGCCCCTGTCCAGATCCACGTACTTCCACCGCAGACCCAGCGACTCCGATTGCCGAAGTCCCAGCGCCAGCGCCACCGACCAGCGCGTACCGTTCCGGCGATCCTTGACCACGGCCAAGAGGTCTTGAGCCTCTTCCCTGGGCAGCGGCTCAATCTCGTTGTCCTCACCGGTCGGCGCGTCGATTTCGGCGATAGTCTTTTCTTTCGCTCCGCTTCCGTCTAGTGTCCTACCGCCCTCATGGCTTACAGTCGCTCACCATGTTTGGCCCCCGAATTTTTCTGATACTGGGTTCACTCGCGCTTCTCATCGGCGGGTGCCAAGCCGCAGGCAGCGCCGGAAGATACGCCCCTGGACGGCCCATCGTTTTCGCCCTGGTCGGCATCGGCCTGATGCTTGGCGCGCTTGCCCTGGCCATCATCGAACAGCGAGAAAAAAAGCAAGAGCCTCCGGCGGGGGCACTCCGGCCCCAGGATGATCGCCAGGAGCAAGAGCCAGGTTCGTAGTGACTGGGGGCCGGATCTTCCCGGCAAGGGAGGCGTGTGTGTCCGCACGGTTCTCAGGCCGTGCCATTCGCATGCCGGTAAGGCCGGGGAACAAGGGGAAATCACGGGGACTCACGGACAGGGTGAGACCTTCTCCGACGTGGGGCGCAGTAGCTCACAGGGTCGCGTAGCGGGTGGCGTCGTCGGAGTCGCCTTCCGAGATCTTCGACATGGCCCTTCTTACTCCGGTGGCCGAACTTGAGCGCAGGTCCCGGGGGAACGCTAAGGCCGCGCTCTTTCAACGGGCTTGTGATCGGCTGCGGCCGCCGGCCAACCACCTCTGGCGGAGAGGCCTGCCACGGGCCATGCGCCCCGTATGGCGGAGTTCGCGCGACTCACTGTTTGGGGCCACCACAGCAAGGTCCAAGCCATCCGGCAGTCCCCTGCAAGACGGCTGCCTCAAGATTTCGTGACGTGGCCGGGAAGGCGGGGCGTGACCATGTGGCGTTCGGGCCTCCCACCACGAACCAGGAAACACAACGAGAGAAAGGAGGCGCCATGAGGATTCGTATCGACGACCTGTCCGAAAGCGCTGAGCTGCCTGAGGAGACGCTGGATACGGTCGTCGGCGGCCGGCCGCCCATGACGCCCCCCAGCATGAAGGTCTGCACCGCCAGTAACCCGCCGAAGTGCTGGGACCCGTGGTACTAAACCGCGCCGGTTGACGCGCTGATCGAGAGGGCGGCGCCACCACGGCGCCACCGCGGGGCCGCCTCGGGGCACCTCGGGGCTACCGCGGGGCCACCGCGGGGCGCCGCCCTGTCATCTGGAGACCTTGATGATCCTCATCCTCACCAACAGAAATGACCCCTCCGTCGACCTCGTCATTCCGAAACTGCTCCAGCGCGGGTTCGAGGTCTACCGGTGGGACCCAGCTGACTACCCCGCGTCCGCCCGCTTCACCTCCCGGCTGACCGGCTCCTCCTGGCGGCACACCCTGGTGACACCCGACGCCGAGATCGACTCGGCCACCGTCGGCAGCATCTGGCTGCGCCGCCCAGGCGAGCCGCAGGCCGCGTCGAGCGTGACCGACCCGGCCTACCGTGACTTCGTCACCCGGACCGGGCAGATCCTCATGACCGGCTGGCAGCACACCCTGGACGCCCGCTGGTTCCCCGCACGCGCCGAAGCGCTCCGCCTCACCCAGAACAAGCTGGTCAACCTCGCTGCGGCAGTCCGGGTCGGCTTCACCGTGCCACAGACGACCGTCACCAACGACCCGGGGGAACTGGCCGTCGCATGGGAGCGGACAGACGGCCAGTTCATCGCCAAGGAGGTCGAACTGGTGCCCTATCAGGTCAACGGTGAAGATCATGCCTTCTACACCACCTCGGTGACCCGCCGGCACCTCACCAGCCGTCACCGGCTCGCGCACTCGCCGATGATCCTTCAGCCCAGGATCGACAAGGCCGTCGAGCTGCGCGTCACCGTCGTCGGTGACCAGGTGTTCACGGCCGCGATCACTTCCGGGGACTCGCGGACGACCCGCGACGACGTCCGCCATCAAAGCAGCCTCACAGGCTACTCGGCCTACGAGCTTCCGGCGCGGGTGGCAGAGCGCTGCGTCAAACTTGTCAGCTCGCTGGGCCTGGCCTTCGGCTGCATCGACGTGATCCTCACCCCGGACGGCGAGTACGTGTACCTGGAACTGAACCCAGCCGGTCAGTGGGCCTGGGTCGAGGAACTGACCGGCCTTCCCATCGCCGCGGCGATCGCCGACTGGCTGGCCGTCAACGAGCACCCCACCACCGAACGAGCCCGCGCATGAAGGACTACCCCCAGACTCTAGCCTCTGCCGTCGAACTGCTGCGCGGCCTGCCACGCAACCGCGACTCTGTAAGGGACGCGCGCAGCACGGCCACAGGATGGATCGCCGATCACCCCGGCAGCGGCGCGCAGCTCGTCGTGGACGTCCGGCCCGGCACCCCCATAGTCGACTACGACCTGCTGCTCGACCACCCCGACGGCGGCACCATCGCGATCTCCGCACCCGCCGACGACGGCGTACCCTGGGCGATCGACCACTCCCACCACTGGGCAGCGGGCACCGTGCTCACCGTCGACGGCCAGGAGCTGCAGATCCCCACCGCGCTGCTGTCCATGCGCTCCTACGCTGAACGGCACCGCCTCCTCCTTGATGACCTGATCGACTACTGCGTGCTCCTGCTGGAAACCCGGCACGAGCCCGACCCCACCCAGGCGGAGCTGCAGAGCGCCTCCGACGGCTTCCGCCGCCGCCGCGGCCTGCACAACGCCGAGGACATGCGCCACTGGCTGGACGAGGTCGGCCTGACCACGCAAGCCTACGAGAACCACATCTACTCGCTCGCCCGTTCCGGCAGGTTCCGAGCACGCAAAGAGGCCGAGCTCGCCGCGGCCCACTTCGCCGCTCACACAGCGGACTTCGACCGGGTCGCCGCCGTCTGGGCTGTGGGACCGGGTGACGCACTGGCCCTGCTGGCCGAGCATCCCGATCCCGTCGCCGCGCTCACCTCGGCGATCAGCGAGCCGTCCGCCGACCTGGCGGTGCACGTGGCCGACCGTACTGCCGTGGAACTGCCTGAACCCCTGCGGACAGCGGGCCAGGGCGCCTGCGTGGGGCCCCTGCCGTTCGGGGAGGCGTTCCTGTTCGGCGTCGTGCGACGCCGGCACCCCGCCGAGCCGAACCAGGCGACGCTGGCCGCCGCCGGCCGGGCCGCCTTCACCGCATACATGACCATGCGACGCGCCACCGCGAAAGTCGACTGGAACTGGCTCTGAACCCCAGCGGTCCAAAACAGGTTGCGAGCACGAGCCGCTGTTCCAGATCGCCGTGCACGACGCCCTGCTCGCCGGCCTGGACGCGGCGCGCTGGATCTTCGGTTCGGAGACCGGCTTCGAGACCCGGCGGACCGACGACCATGTCGTCGTGATCGAGGACGGCCTTTCCTGGAGGGCGGAATTGTCCAAAGAGGTCGCCGGATTGTTCGGGAGAGGTACGGGGACGGTTTCGGCCACGCCCATCTCATCGACGTCATGCCGAACGGAACGCTTTTCGGCGGCGCCGACCCGAAGGGCGGAAATCGGTACCGCGCACGCCCGCTGACCTTGGAATTCCGTACGCCCGTCCCCATTCCGGTGGAGTCCGGCGTCAGCCACGGGCATGAGGGGCACTCCGCTGTCAGGCTGACGACAGGCTTTTCCCGTCCTCACAGACTTGGTTCCGCGTATCGCTCGTTTTTCCGGACGAAAGGAACCGTAAAAGGATGCGGAAAGTTCTGTCCGTCGCATTGGCGGCGGTGCTCGCGGTCACGACCGTGAGCGTCCCGGCGCAGGCCGCGGCTATCAGGGTCCAGCTCGCTTACTCCGAGGCGGTTCCCGAATTCTTGTCGGAGTTCACCTGCCCGACGAACATGGTCCTCACCGGGCGGGAGCACTGGGGGGACGAAGGGGGGTGGACGACCTACCACTGCGGCTTCGTCTTCATCAACGAGGAGCAGGCCATGGTGGGGCTCGAACCGTGGAGCTCCAGCCAGAAGGAGAGCAAGTCCAACTACACCGCGCCACCTGGCCGGGTGCTCGTGGGTCGGGCGCACGAGGGCGACGAGAACGGCCAGACCCGCTACCGGCCGGCCTCGCTGTGGTGGCGGGGGCAGCAGGTGACGGTCTACACGCAGGGCTGGTCGGTAGGTCTCAAGGAGAGCAAGCACGTCTTCCACGCCCCTGCCAACCACGTCATGATCGGGCGCTCGCACCAGGGGGACGAGAACGGCACGACCCGCTACCAGACGGCGGTCCTGTACGCCGAAGGCTGATCAGCACTTCGAACGCGAGGCGACGGGGCTTTCGATGGAGATCCTCACGCGTCTCGCCGTACCCGAAAACAGAGAAGGGGAAGCGAAGACATGAAGAAGATCGCTGCGGCGGCCGCAGTGGTGGCCGGGCTGGCGACGCTGGCCGTGACGTCCCCGGCCTCCGCGGCCACGGTCGTGGTCGAGCAGATCTACAGCCGGACCGTACCGGAGAGCGGCGGCCAGTTCAGCTGCCCCGAGGGCATGGTGATGACGGGGCGCGCCCACACCGGCGACGAGAACAACCCGACCACCTATTGGTGCAGCCGCGTGCTGATCGACGGCGTTCAGGTTCAGGTGCACTGGGGCGACTGGTCCACCGGGGTGAACGAGAACCGATCGACCTTCATCGCCCCGCTCGACCAGGTGCTGGTCGGCCGCTGGCACCAGGGTGACGAGAGGGGCCTCACCCGCTACCGCACGGCGGCCCTCTACTGGCAGGGCCGCCAGGTCCGGATCACCTCGCTTCGCTGGAGTGGCGGAGTCAAGGAGAGCAGCCACAACGTGCAGGCCCGCTCCGGCGAGGTCATGACCGGGCGGAGCCACTCCGGTGACGAGAACGGCACCACGAACTACCAGTTCGGCCTGGTGACCTTCACGGGCTGACCCGCACGTGATCGCCACCGGCCCACGAGGCCGGCGGCGATCACACGTGGGAGGCAGTGCCGATGTGGTTGACCCGGATACCGATCGGAACCGAGAGGACTGCGGACGCGGCAATGCCGGTGAACCGGAAGTGGCCGAGGACCGTCTGAATCACCCGGATTTCCCGGTGCGGCTCGGCCTGGCCGTGTCCGTTGCTTGACAAGACGCGTGCACGTGATAACTGCGTGGAATAGTACGAGTGTCCCTGAGTGTCCATGTTTTTTGTTTACTGACCGTTTTTGGGGCGTCTTGAGGACTCCGTGGGTGCCGGTCAGTCAGGCGGGTGGGTCAAGGCGCGTGTCGGGGGTCTCCGAGAACATCGGTGAGCCGGGGGAAAGCGGGGCGGTTCGCTGGGAGATCCGGGCTCGGGGTTTCGGGATTCGCGCTGGATAACCGTCCGTCAGCACTGTGACCTGCGTCGATGAATCGCCGGCACCTTCGGTGCCCGGTCGTCCGCCCGGCGTTCGTCCATGGCTCGGCGCCCGCGCCGCGAAGCGGGTTCGGGACGCTCGGCGCATTCTCTGGCCGGATAGGGGAAGAGGGTGTCAAAAGCCGCGTGAAGTGTCCAGAAAGTTTATTACCCTGAGCACGGGACGAGTGGACACTCGCCGCAATGGACCTACCGGGATGAAGGGCAGGATGAATGCGAAAGCTCATCGAGTCGACGTTCGTGACGCTGGACGGAGTTATCGGGTCGCCGGAGAAGTGGGGCTCACCGTACTGGGACAAGGAGCACGCCGCGTACGGTGAGTCCCTCTTCGCCGCGTCCGACGCCCTCCTGCTGGGTCGCGTGACCTACGAGGCGTTCGCACAGGTCTGGCCGAAGATGGAGGAGGCCGGGGACGAGGACGCCGGCCGGATGAACGCCCTTCCCAAGTACGTCGCCTCCACCACCCTGAAGGAGGCCACCTGGAACGCCACGATCATCGAGGGTGACGTCGCCCAGGGGATCACGAAGCTGAAGGAGCAGCCCGGTCAGAACATCCTGAAGTACGGGACCGGCGAGCTCGACCGGCTGCTCCTTGAGCACAAGCTGGTGGACGAGTACCACTTCTGGATGTTCCCCGTCATCGCCGGAAGCGGCCAGCGGATCTTCGACGGGATCGACACGACCCACCTGGGGCTGGTGAAGTCCACCACCTTCGCCTCGGGCATCATCGTGCTCGTCTACGAACCGAAGTAACGCTCGCGCACGGCGCCGCCACGAGCCGAGGTGACGCTCGTGCACCGCGCTCCTACGAGCCGAAGTAGCGCTCGCGTACCGCGCCGCTACAGGCCGAAGTAGCGCACGGCGCCGCTGACCGCACCCACGCCGCGACGAGACCGGTCGTCCGTCACGGCGGTGCCCGATCAGGGTCCTTCACCTCCACCCGCGTGTCGCCCGGCCACGGGCGGCACGTACCGGTCGGTCCCCGCGCGGTCCGGGGGCGCCGGGCCGGAGCGGGTGGCCCGCCCTATCATCCGGCACCCCCGGGAAACGTCATCCGGCACCCCCGGAAAGGGGGACGGCGGATGCCGGGCGGGCGTAGCCGCCGATCGACTCCAGGTGCTTGCGCAGCGACCGTCCCGCCCAGTCGTCCACCTCGTCGGCGAGCTCGTGCACGCGCGCCAGCGCCCGGTCCGCCGCCGAGTCGTCGCCGAGTGCCTGCAGCACCTCGCTCAGCATGATGAGCGTCTGCGCCTCGGAGAGCGGGACGCGCACCTGCCGGAACAGCGTGACGGCCTTGCGCAGGCGGCCGACGGCGTCGCCGGACTGCTCCGTCGCGATGGCCAGTTCGCCCAGTCCCGACAGGGCGTGGGCCTCGGCGAGCCGGTGCTGCGAGCTCTCGGCCGTGGTGAGCGCACGCCGTAGCAGGGACTCGGCCTCGGCCGGTTTGCCGCGCCGCAGCTGGGCGATGCCCAGGCCGTGCAGGGCGAAGGACTCGCCGATGCCGTCGCCCATCTCCTCGACGAGGGTCAGCGCCTCCTCGAAGGCGCCCGCGGCGAGGGCGAACTCCTCCGCCTGCAGGTGCACGCGTCCCATCCGGTGCAGGACCTGGGAGATCACCCGTCTGCTGCCGCCGCTCTTGCCGCGGACCAGCGCCTCGGCCAGCATGATCTTGGCGTCGTCGATGTCACCGCACTCGGCGCGGATCGCGGCGAGGTTGTCCAGCGTGTGCGCGGCCGAGATCTGGTCGCCTATCTCGACGAAGATGGCCAGTGCCTGCTTCAGGTGGCCGGCGGCGGCTTCGAGCTCGCCGTTCATGCGTTCGAGGAAGGCCAGGTTGCGCCGGGAACGGGCGACCTGGAGCACGTCGCCGGTCCTCTCGAAGAGGGGGAGGGCGGCCAGGTAGTCGCGTCGCGCGTCGTCGAAGCGCTGCTCGGTCTGGGCCAGCGCGCCCCGCACGCACAGCATCTCGGCCTGGCCGCGCTCGTCGCCGCCGTTGCGTGCGGCCTCCAGAGCTATCTCGTTGGTCTCGCGCCAGTCGTCCAGGTAGACGCGGAGCTCGAAGAACGCCTCCGCGTTCATCGCCATCCGCCAGCACAGCTCCGCGAACCCCGCCTGCGCCGCCTGGCGGATACCGGCCAGCAGGACGGGGCGTTCCCGTTCGAACCAGGCGATCGGCTCGGCGACCAGCCGTTCGACCAGTTCGGCCGGGAGCGGCGACGTGATCTCGGGCAGCGGGTGGGGGCCGGTGGGCGGGCCGTACTCGCGGTTGCGCGCCGCCTGGGTCAGGCAGTGCAGCGAACGCAGTACGCGGGCGAGCGCGGCGGTGCGCTCGGCGGGCGGTTCCTCCTCGGCCAGGCGCTCGCGGGCGTACACGCGGATGAGGTCGTGGAAGCGGTACTGCACGCCGACGTTCCTGCCGATGCCCACGACCTCGACGAGCTGGGCGTCGGCCAGGTCGTCGAGGAGGTCCTGCGCGTCGGCGAGCGGCTGGTCCAGCAGGGCGGTGCCGGTCCAGGCGGAGAAGATGTGCGAGTGGAGGATCGCCAGACGGCGGAACAGGCAGCGGGCCTGCTCGCTGATGCCCTCGTACGTGAGCGCGAGGCTGGCCCGGATGCCCATGCCTCCGTGTTTGAGCTCGTCGAGCCTGCGGGCCTCGTCGGCGAGCCGGTCCACCAGCTGTTCCACGGTCCAGTGGGGGCGCGCGGCCAGGCGCGCGCCCGCGATGCGCAGGGCCAGCGGGAGGTAGCAGCACAGCTCGGCGAGCGCGGCGGCGGACTCCGGCTCGGACCGTACGCGTTCGGCGCCGGCGATGCGGGAGAGCATCTCGATCGACTGGGCGGAGTCGAAGAGACCGACGTCGACGGTGGTCGCGCCGGCCAGGCCGCCCAGGCGGCCTCGGCTGGTGGCGATGACGGCGGAGGTCGGGCTGCCCGGCAGGAGCGGCAGCACCTGGCTCTCGGAGGCCGCGTCGTCGAGGACGATCAGCACCCTGCGGTCGGCGAGCAGCATGCGGTACATCTCCGCCCGCTCGGCCAGGGTCTCCGGCAGCGCCGTTCCCGGTACGCCGAAGGCCCGCAGGAAACGGTCGAGCACCTGCATGGGGTTCACCGGACGGGAGACGCCGCCGTGCAGGTCGGCGTAGAGCTGCCCGTCGGGGAAGTGGGAGGCGATGCTGTGCGCGGCGTGGACGGCGACGGTGGTCTTGCCGATGCCCGCCCGGCCGGCGACGGTGACGATGGGTACGGCGAAGCGGCCCGCGCCCTCCAGCGGTACGGTCAGCCGCCGTCTGATGACGTCGATCTGCTCCTGGCGGCCGATGAAGTCGGCGATGTCGGCGGGGAGCATGCCCGGCACCGACGGCGCCCGCGCGCGTGTCTCGACCGGCACCTCCGCGGGCGGCGGGTGCGGGTCGAGGAGTTCCTCGGAGGTGAGGATCGCGGCTTCGAGCTGCTGCAGCCGCTCGTTGGGCTCGATCCCCAGCTCCTCGACGATGAGCTGCCGCGCGTCGCGGTACGCCTGGAGCGCCTCCGCCTGCCGGCCCGAGCGGTACAGCGCCAGCATGAGCTGCCCGATGAGCCCTTCGCGCAGCGGGTGTTCCCGTACGAGCCTGACCAGTTCGCCGACCAGCTCGTGGTGGCGGCCGAGGTCGAGTTCGAGCTGGACGCAGTCCTCGTTCGCGGTGATCCGCTGTTCGGCGGTCCAGCTCGCGAGGGATCGCACGAGCCTGCTCTCGATGCCTTCGAGGGCGGGGCCGCGCCACAGGGCGAGGGCGTCGCGGTAGTGCTGGATGGCCTCCTGGTAGCAGCGGCCGTTCCTGGCCTTGCGCGCCCGGCTCACCAGGCTCTCGAAACGGCGCGCGTCGATCGCGTCGGCGGTGACGCGCAACACGTAGCCCTGCCGGGTCGTGACGATCATCTCGGGGTGGCCGTGCGCGCTGAACAGGCGTCGTAGCGCGGAGATGCATATCTGTACCTGCGCCCGGGACGTGGCGGGCGGGTCGTCGTCGTAGATCGCCTCCACGAGGCGGTCCAGTGTGACCGAGTGATTGGCATTCAGGATCAGGACGGCGAGGACGATCTGCTGCCGTGATCCTCCGAGATCGAGTTGTCGTCCGCTCGCGGTGACCTCAAGTGCGCCCAGTACACGAAACTCCACAAGCATCTCCTCGAAGAAATCATTGCCCGTGGTCAAGAATCTCTCTTCTGATAGGCAGCTCTGATAGGCAGCGTTCGGGGCGTGAATGCCATGGTGAAGGCCTGGACTTGCGCTGACCCCCTGCGGCGTTCTGTCTAGTTTGATGACGTTCTGTCGCGGTTCATATGGAGACTACATCGCCAGTGGATCACTGACCAGATTCCGATCGGCCCGGTGTCGTGTGACCTGTGAGCCGTTAGTTCACCGGAGTCAGCTCCAGGGAAAGTCCGCGTGGTACGCGTGGTACGCGTGATGCGCGAGGGGTGCCAGGGGCGCGAGGGGCGTGTGATATCCCCAGGGGAAATCGTGGATAGCGGACAGAGCCGGCTGCCGCGCATCCTGCGCGACAGTGGTCGCGTGGGCGGCGGAAGGAAGAGTGGCGGCGACGCACACGCCCAGGATCGTGCCGAGCGCGATGGTGATGGAGATACGGATGTGAGCCGTCTTACGGATGAGGCTGACGTTCATTCGATCTACCTCCGTGTGGGCGTCGGCGGCTTTGTTTTTCCCGCTCGCCAAGGATGCTCACACGGTGCGCAATTGACCTAGTATCGCGATTCTTTTCGTCCACCATCAGTGCACGTCAAACGCCGCGCGCCCGGACCGCGCCGACGCTCGGAAAGCGCAGGAATAGCGGCTGTCGGGTTCCTATCAGGCATCGGTAGCAGGCCGATAGCGGGCCGAAGGCCCATAGATAGGAAAGGGCGGGAGGCTGGCGTACAAGCCCGGGTGGCACGAGCGAGGGTCGTGGTCACCCGGGTGGCCATGCCCCTGCAGACAATCGTGTCAGGTGAGGTGAGATGGGTATCGCGGTACAGGCGCAGGACACCGTTTACGGCCGGGGGGCCGCCAGCCTCCACGTACGCCTCGAACACACCGACGACGGACGATGGACGCTCGACGCCGAGGCGCAGACCGACCACGACGGAGCGGTGAACCAGTGGTGCGACCGCAAGCTCGACCGCGGGATGTACCGGATCGTATTCGGCACCGACCCCTATTTCGTCGGCCTCGGGCTGAGGGCCGCCTACCCCGAAATAGTTGTCACGTTCCGCGTGCTCGACGAGACCGCCGTGGGCAACATCCTCGTGCTCCTCTCGCCGCACTCGTTCTCCGCCTATTTCGGTTCGCTCAGCTAGAGGCCCGCGCGGCGGATCCGGCTCGCCCGACAGGGGCCCGGCGTGCCAGGTCCGGCCCGCTCAACCAGAGGTCAGGCGCAAGATCCGGCATGCCTGGCCAGGCCCGCTCAGCCGGAGGTCCGGCGTGCCAGGTCCGGCCCGCCCCGACAGGGGTCCCGCGCGCCGCACCCGGCCCGCTCAGCCAGGGGTCCGGCGTGCCTGGCCAGACCCGCTCAGCCAGAGGTCCCGCGCGCAGACGAGTGCAGACAAGTGAGGTCCGCCATGAAGATCAGCCGCTATCCGGCCTTTCCTCTGGTGCCGCTCGACGACCGCCGATGGCCGAACGCCGCTGTCGGCGCGCCACCGCGCTGGTTGTCCACGGACCTGCGCGACGGCAACCAGGCCATGCCCCGGCCGATGGACCTCGATCGCAAGCTGGTGCTCTTCGAGCTGCTGGTCGCCATGGGCTACAAGGAGATCGAGATCGGCTTCCCCGCCGCCAGCCAGGACGACCACGACTTCGTCCGGTTCCTCATCGAACGGGAGCGCATCCCCGACGACGTGTGCGTCTCGGTGCTGACGCAGGCCCGCGACGAGCTGATCGAGCGGACGGTGGCGAGCCTGCGCGGCGCGCCCCGGGCCCTGCTGCACCTCTACAGCGCGACCTCGCCCGTCATGCGCAGGCTGGTGTTCGGGATGGACCGCGACGAGTGCAGGGACCTGGCCGTCCGCGGCGCCCGCCTGGTCGTCGAGCACGCCGGCAGGCTGCTGGACGGCTGCGACCTCCGCTTCCAGTACTCCCCCGAGCACTTCCAGGACACCGAGCCCGACTTCTCCCTGGAGCTCTGCGAGGCCGTCATGGACGTCTGGCAGCCGGGGCCCGACCGGCCGATCATCCTGAACTTCCCCACCACGGTCGAGCGCTCGACGCCCAACGTCTTCGCCGACCAGATCGAGTGGATGCACCGCAACCTGTCCCGCCGGGAGCACCTGTGCCTGTCGGTGCACCCGCACAACGACCGCGGCACCGGGGTGGCGGCGGCGGAGCTGGCGGTGCTGGCGGGCGCCGAGCGGGTCGAGGGCTGCCTGTTCGGCAACGGGGAACGGGCGGGCAACGTTTGCCTGGTCACGCTGGGGCTGAACCTGGCCGCCCAGGGCATCGACCCCGGCATCGACTTCACCGACCTCGACCGGGTCCGCCGCGTCGTCGAGGAGTGCACCGGGCTGCCGGTCCCGCCACGGCATCCGTACGGGGGCGACCTGGTCTTCACCGCGTTCTCCGGGGGCCACCAGGACGCGATCAAGAAGGCGTTCGACGCCATGGGCCGGGAGGCGGCCCGCACCGGGACCGACCACGCGCTGCTGCCGTGGGAGGTGCCGTACCTGCCGGTGGACCCGCACGACATCGGGCGGACCTACGAGGCGGTGGTGCGGGTCACCAGCCAGTCGGGCAAGGCGGGCCCGGCGTACCTGCTGAGCAGCCGGTACGGGTTCGACCTGCCCAGGGGGCTGCAGATCGAGTTCGCCCGGGTCGTCCAGGCGCTGACCGAGGGCGGCCGGGGGGAGATCGCGCCGGAGCGGATCAGGGAGGTGTTCGAGGAGGAGTACCTCCGCCGCGCCGCGCCGCCCTTCGACGTACCGGGCGCGGTGGTCGTCACGCTCCACATCGACGGCCACGGCGAGGGGCCGGGCTGGACGCGGGCGGTCGCCGCGCTGCGCGCGGCCTTCCAGCGCGGCGACGTACGCATCCGGGTGGTGCGTCGCATCGACGAGGCGACGGAAGCAGCAGAAGCGGCGGAGGCGCCCGGCGGCCGGGTGGTCGTCTACGCGGAGTGCGAGCTGAACGGCGGCGACAGCGACCGTGGCGGCGACAACGGCGGCGGCACGGTCTGGGGGGTCGGGGTGGGGGACGATGTCGCCGAGGCGGCGCTGGCGGCCGTCGGCTCGGCCGTGACCAGGGCCGCGACGCGCGGTTCCGCTACCGCGCTCCCCTCGGGAGGCGGGACATCGCCCGGCCATGGGCGGGAGCATGGGACCGACAGCGCGACGATAGGTGGCGAATACCGCCCCGGCCTAGCGTGAGTGCCATACGGTCACCGATCGGGAGAACGACCATGGCCCTCATCGAACGGCAGAAGGAGACCTCCTGTCTCGAGTCGCTCGTCGCCAACGCCATCCTCGGCCGGGGAAGGGTCGCGCTGGTCGGCGGACCGGTCGGGACGGGGAAGAGCGCTCTGCTGCGCACCCTTTCCGAGCAGGCCATCGAGCTGGGCGCGCTGTCGGTGACCGCCACCGGATCGCGGGCGGAGCGGCATCTGCAACTCGGCGTGCTGCGCCAGCTCATCCAGGACGCCCCGCTGGCGCAGGAGGAGCGCGACACGCTGGAGGAGGGCGTACGGGCCGCGACGGCCGCGAGCGCCGGTGCCGAGCCGATCGACGCGCAGGTCGTGCACGCGCTCGTCACGGTGCTGCTGCGGCTGTCCGAACGCTATCCGCTGGTGATCGTGGTCGACGACGTGCACCACGCCGACCGGACCTCGCTGCTGTGCCTGTCCTACCTGGCGCGGCGGGTCCGCAACGCCCGCGTCGTGGCCGTGTTCGCGCACGACGACCGGTACGACACCGACGACCACTTCGAGACGGACCTGCTGCGCCTGCCGCACTGCCGCCGCCTGCGGCTCGCGCCGCTGTCGCGCAAGGGCGTGGCGGCGCTGGTGGCCGCGCGGGTGGGGCTCGGGGCCGCCGAGCGTTTCGCCGAGGACTGGTACGCGATCAGCGGCGGCAATCCGCTGCTCGCCGGTGAGCTGGCCGCGGACTACCGGCAGTTCCTGCGTACCGCGGAGGAGCCGCCCCGCGAGGTCGTCGTCGGCGACCGGTTCGTACGGGCGGTCCAGGAGAGCCTCCGGCGCGGCTACCCGCGGACGATGCGGGTGGCGCACGGCCTCGCCGTCCTCGGCGGGCCCGACGGGCTTGAGGAGATGCTGGAGCTCCCGGCCGTGGACGTCAGCAGGGAGCTGATCACGATCGGCGCGGCGGGGCTGCTGAACGCGGGCGCGTACCGGCACGAGGCCGTGCGGTCGGCCGTCCTGGCCGGGATGGACCTGCCGGAGCGCAGGGAGCTGTACCGCCGCGCGGCCGAGCTGGCCTACACCAGGGGCATGTCGCCCCGCGTGGTGGCCGACTGGCTGCTGCAGGCCACCAAGGTGGAGGCGCCCTGGGTGGTGCCCACGCTGGAGGAGGCCGCGCGGACCGCGCTGCGCAGGGGCGAGGTGGAGTCGGCGGTGGCCTATCTCAAGATGGCCTGGCGGGAGTGCGCGGACGAGCAGCGCCGTACGAAGATCATGACGATGCTCGTGCGGGCGGAGTGGCGGATCAACCCCGCCGCCTCCACCGGGCACCTGGACCAGCTCACCGAGGCCATGCGGCGGGGCAGCCTGCGCGGCACCGACGCGGTCGTGCTGGCACGGGCGCTGCTGTGGCACGGCCGCTTCGAGGACGCCCGCGACGTGCTGGAGCGGCTCAACCGGGAGGCCTCCGACCACGAGACGATCGCCGAGCTGGTCGTGGCCCAGCTCTGGCTCCGTGTCACCCACCCGCCGCTGATGGCCCACGCCGGGAACCGGCCCAGGGAGCACATCCTGGCCTCCATGGTGTCGGTCGCGGTCAGCAGGCGGCTGGAGGCCACGCTCGCGCTGGCGGAGGTGCTCACGCGGGGGCCGCGCGAGCCGAGCCTCGACGCCGTCGAACGCATCCTGGAGAACGCCAGGCTCGACGAGATGTCCCTGGACGTGGTGGAGAACTCCCTGCTGGCCCTCACGTACGCGGGGCGGTGCGAGCGGGCGGCCCCGCTGTGCGACGTGTTCAGCGCCGAGGCGTCGACCCGGCGGGCGCCCAGCAGGCTGGCCCGGCTGGCGGCCATCCGCGCGGAGATCGCGATCCGGCAGGGCGACATGCCCGCCGCCGAGCAGCACGCTCGCGTCGCCCTTGACACGATCCCGATGAGCAGCTGGGGCGTGGCCATCGGCGGCCCGCTGGCCAGTCTGATCATCGCGCTGACCGCGATGGGACGGTACGAGGCCGTACGCGAGCCGCTGGACCGGCCGGTGGACGAGGCGATGTTCCAGACCCGGTACGGCCTGCACTATCTCTACGCACGAGGCCGCCACCACATGGCCGAGGAGTCGTTCGCGCTGGCGATGCACGACTTCCTGCGCTGCGGCGAGCTGATGGCCGCCTGGGGCCTGGACAACCCGGCGCTGATCCCGTGGCAGGCCGACGCCGGGGAGGCGTGCCTGCGGATGGGCCGGATCAAGGAGGCCAGGCAGCTCATCATGGCCCACCTGGACGCCTGCGGCCCGGACGCGTACCGGGGGCGGGGCATCGGCATGCGGCTGAAGGCGGCCATCTCCGACCCGGCGCGCCGCCCGGCGCTGCTGCGCCAGGCCACCGAGTTCCTGCAGCTCGCCGGGGACAAGTACGAGCTGGCCAGGGCGCTGTTCGACCTCGTCGAGGCCTACGACGCGGTGGGCGAGTACCGGCGGGCCAGGACGGTCGCGGGCCGGGCGCAGGCGGCGGCCTGGGAGTGCAGGGCCGAACCCATGGCGGGCGTGCTGAGCCGGGCCACGACCGCCGAGGCCATGCCCGCGCCGCTGTCCGGCGAGCTGCTCGGCGTGCTGAGCGGCGCCGAGCGGCGGGTGGCGGCGCTGGCGGCGGCGGGCTACGCCAACCGCGAGATCGCGGCCAAGCTCTACATCACGATCAGCACGGTCGAGCAGCACCTGACCCGCACGTACCGGAAGCTGAACATCAGCCGGCGCGCCGACCTGCCGCTGGTGCTGGAGTTCGACGACCAGGCGGAGTCGTGATCGGGCATCCACGGAGTTGCGTGTGCCCGCGAGCGCGGGCGAGGGTCGGAGCATGGAACTCGTCGTGGTCCGGGGGCACGCGACCGCAGAGGAACCGGGGACGATCGCCGCGGCGATCGCCCAGCGGGTGACCCGGGCGGAGAGGCACGCGCCGTCGGCCCGGTCTGAGTTGGCCCGGCCTGAGTTGACCTGGTCTAAGTCGTCTCGTTCTGAGTCGTCTTGGACTGAGTTGGCTTGGTGTGATCCGTCCGCTCATGTCCTCGGGCCGCTTCTGTGCGATCACGACGACCGGCAGACGGGATCGCCCGGTCGGCACACCGGTTGGCGGATGGGATCGCCCGGTCACGTCCGTGGACCGCTTCCGTGCGATCGCGACGACCGGCGGGCGGGCGTCCGGGCGGTCCGGTTCCTGTCATCGGTCCGGTCCTCGTCATCGGTCCGGTTCCCATCATCGGTCCGGTTCCCGTCATCGGTCTGCTCCTCGTCATCGGTCTGGTCTTGAGCGGAGTTCGGATGTCCACAGCTCTCGGTTCCCTTCGCCGGCTCGTGCTGGCGCCGTCCCTGGCCGACGTGACGTTCGCCGGGCGCGGTTTCACGGTGGTCCCGTCCGCGCTGACCGAGCGGCTGGAGGCGATCCCGCAGGCCGTGGTGTGCGGCTTCGAGTGGGGGATCGACGCCCGCGACCAGTGGGAGGTCGAGCGCAGGCTGGCCCTGGTGGACACCGAGCTGCGGGGCTTCGCCTACGAGGGCGCGACGATGGCCTTCACCGTGCTCGACGCGATGGCAGGCGGGCGCGGGCACCGCACCCGCGAGCTGCTCCTGGGGCCCGGCCAGCCGCACATCTTCCTCGCCTACATCGGCATCGGCTTCGCCATGGCCCGCCTGCCCAGGCCGCTGTGGAAGAAGGTGCTGCCCGACCTGGACGGCACGCCCTACCATCCCACGATGAGCTGGCTCGCGGTGGACGGGTACGGCTTCGACCTGGCCTACTTCCACACCCCGCGCTGGGTCGGCGAGCAGCGGGTGCCCGTGGCCTACTCGTGGCAGGGGGACATGGGCTACTTCTCGCGCGCGGTCGACCAGGGGATCGGGCGGGCGCTGTGGTTCATCCACGGCGGGCGGGTGGCCGACGTGTCGGCGGCGGTGCGGGCGTTCGCCACGCACCGGCAGGCGGACCTGTGGAGCGGCGTCGGGCTCGCCGCGACGTTCGCCGGGGGCGGTGAGGGCGGCGCGGCCGCCGCGCTGCGCGAGGAGGCCGGGGAGTACCGCGCCGAGCTGGCCCAGGGCTCGGTCTTCGCCACGAAGGCGCGGCACTACTCGGGGTTCGTCCCGGCGCACTCCGAGGCCGCGGGGACGGCGCTCACCGGGTTGTCCGTGGCGGGCGCGGTGGCGCTTGCCGACGGCACCGCGGTCGAGCCCGGCGCCTCCGGGCCGGTTCCGGCGTACGAGATCTGGCGGGGGCGGGTGCGCGCCCATTTCGCGGTAGAGGTGAAGTAGCGGAAATCAGCCCCACCACCGGCGAATTAGCCCCACCCCCGTCACACCCCTGGCGAATTAGCCCTAACCACCCGTCATCCCCTCGGCGAATTGGTCCCACCACTCGCCATGCCCCCAGGTGAATTAGTCCCACCCGCCACACCCCAAAAGCACCCGCATTTCGCTTTGGCCTGCCCGAAAAGGGCCTCCCAGCTGAGCAAAGCCGAAGTTGTTCGGTCACAGCGTGACATGCGTAAATAGGACAAGAATTATTGGCTATCAGCGGCGGAGGCTGATTTGTCTAGCGCGTTGCGGTTATTGAGGCGCAGAATTCTCGTGCCGGACATAGGGGAGACGAAACTCAAGAAGCGCGGCTTCCAGGAGAAGGACGCGGCGTCCGCCCAGCTGCTGGAGACGGTCGGCGAGTACTTCCTCACCGGTTACGCCCACGCCGTGGAGTCGCGCACTCCGGCCGAGGCGGAGACGCGGCTGGAGGAGGTCCCCGCGAGGTTCCGCGGCTTCGCCTACGAGGGCGCGGGCATGGGCTTCGCCGTCCTGGACGGCATGACCTTCAGCGGCCTGCGCCGGGTGAAGACCTTCCTGGGGGGACGCGGCGGCCGTCACAACTACATGGTCTACGTGGGAGTCGGCTGGGCGATGGCCCGGCTGCCCCGCTTCCTGTGGCCGAGGAGCGAGTCGCTCGACCCGCTGCTGCTGTGGCTGGTCCACGACGGGTACGGCTTCCACCAGGCGTACTTCCACACCGAGCGGTACGTGCACCGGCAGGCCCGCGAGGACCGCTTCTCCTGGCCCGCGGGCCAGGACGCCTACGCCGCCCGCGCCATCGACCAGGGCGTCGGCCGGGCCCTGTGGTTCGTCGGCGGCACCGACGTGGACCGGGTCGTCCAGCTGGTCGAGCGGTTCCCCGAGGCGCGCCGCGCCGACCTCTACGGCGGCGTCGGCCTGGCCGCCACCTACGCGGGTGGCGCCGACGAGTCCGAGTTGCGGGAGCTGTGCGACCGCGCCGGTGCCCACCGTCCCCAGCTCGCCCAGGGCAGCGCTTTCGCGGCCGAGGCCAGGATCCGCGCCGGACTGCTCTTCCCGCACACCGAGTCTGCCGCCCAGGTGCTCTGCGACACCACGGCGGAGCGCGCGGCCGAGATCAGCCGCGAGACCCGTCCCACCGGGACGGAACCCGGCCCGTCGCCCGCCTACGAGGTGTGGCGGCGCCGGATCGCCGACACGTTCGTCTTCCATGGAGGTGTTGCCTCGTGACCACGGTAGCCGCATGGCTGCGCAGGCAGATGGCGGGAGTCGTCGCCCTCGCGCTGGTGATCGCCATGTTCGTGGTGAGCAGCCCGACGTTCGCCTCCGAGGCGAAAAGGACGGAGCTGGCTCGCTCGTACGGCTTCACGCCGATGAGCATCGCGCTGCCGGGCGGGAGCCCGCAGCAGACCGTACGCAAGGTGAACCAGGCCTTCAAGCACATCGACGCGTGGATCTCCTCGGTGGGCGCCGCGATCGCGATGAACGACCTGGACGGCAACGGCAGGGACGACGACCTGGTCGTCGTCGACCCCCGCACCGACCAGGTGGTCGTCACCCCGGTGCCGGGCGGGCCGGCGCGGTACCAGCCGTTCGCGCTGACCTACGGCGCGCTGCCAGTGAAGGAGGCCATGGCACCCATGGGGGCGGTGCCCGGCGACTACGACGACGACGGCCGCGTCGACCTGCTCGTCTACTGGTGGGGCCGTACGCCCACCCTGCACCTGCAGCGCCCGGACGCGGCCAAGCTGGACGCCGCCGCGTTCGAGGCGACCGAGCTCGTGCCCAACTCCGGCGGCTCCTCCTACGAGGGCGAGCGGTGGAACAGCAACGTGGCGACCGTCGCCGACTTCGACGGTGACGGCAAGCAGGACATCTTCGTCGGCAACTACTTCCCCGACGGCAGCCCGATCCTCGACCACCGCGTCGACGGCGGCGTGGAGATGAACGACTCGCTGTCGAAGGCGGTCAACGGCGGCCGGAACTACTTCTTCCGGGGGACCGGCGGGGGCGCGTTCACCAGGGTCGACAACGTGCTGCCCGGCGAGATCTCCACGGGCTGGGAGCTCGGCGCGACCTCGGTGGACCTCGACGGGGACGCGCTGCCCGAGCTGATGCTGAACAACGACTTCGGGGCCGACCACCTGCTCTACAACACCTCGTCGCCCGGGAAGATCGCGTTCTCGCGCGTCGGCGGGGTCCGCAGCGCCGACGTCCCGAAGTCCAAGATTCTCGGCGACGACTCCTTCAAGGGCATGGGGTCGGACGCGGGCGACTTCAACCACGACGGCATCTACGACTTCTTCGTCAGCAACATCACCACGCCGTACGGCATCCAGGAGAGCAACTTCCACTTCCTGTCCACCGCGAAGGACCGCGCCGAACTGCGGGCCAAGCTGCGCGACGGCGAGGCGCCCTGGAAGGACATGAGCGCCGAGTTGCGCACCGCCTGGTCCGGGTGGGGCTGGGACCCCAAGATCGAGGACTTCGACAACAACGGCGAGCTGGAGATCGTCCAGGCGATCGGGTTCGTCAAGGGCGACGTCAACCGCTGGCCGACGCTGCAGGAGCTGGCGGCCTCCAACGACGGCGTGACCAGCAACCCCAAGTCCTGGCCCAACGTCACCGAGGGTGGCGACATCGCGGGCAGCCAGCCGCTCGCCTTCTTCTCCAAGGGGCCCGACGGACGCTACGCCAACCTGTCGGAGCAGCTCGGCCTGGACGCGCCCATCCCCACGCGCGGCATCGCGACCGGTGACGCCAACGGCGACGGCCTGATCGACTTCGCGGTGGCCCGCCAGTTCGACGCGCCGATCTTCTACTTGAACACCAGCACGTCGCCCGGCTCCTTCCTGGGGCTGCGGCTCGTGCACGACACACCCGCCGCCTCCCCCGCCACCGCTTCCACCACCACCGGATCACCGCTCGCCGCCGGGTCGCCGGTGATCGGCGCGCAGGTGACGGTGACCACCCCCGCCGGACGCAGCTACATCGGCCGGGTGGACGGCGGCAGCGGCCACTCGGGCAAGCGCGCGCACGCCGTCCACATCGGTCTCGGCCAGAACGTGACCGGTCCCCTGCGGGTGCAGGTGAGCTGGCGCGACCGGACCGGACAGCAGCGACGGCAGGATCTCCAGCTCACCCCCGGCTGGCACACCCTCCAGCTCGGCTCCCAAGCGAAGGAGAAGTGACGACATGGCTCCCAAAGCACCTACTCCGCCACGTCACGATCCAAAGGTGATCACGGCGCTGCGCAGGTTCGCCATCTCGATCACCGTGTTCAACCTCCTCGGATACACCCTGTTCGGGTTCGAGCAGCCGTGGTCCTGGCCGTTCGTGGCGCTGGCCACCGGCTACACCACGGAGATCGTCCTGGAGCTGATCGGGGCCCGCGCGGAGGGCCGCGCGCCCCGGTTCCTGGGGAACGGCCCGCGCGGGGTGATCGAGTTCCTCTTCCCCGCCCACATCACCTCCCTCGCCCTGAACATGCTGATCTACGTCAACGACCAGGTCCTGGTCATGATGTTCGGCGTCATCGTGTCCGTGGGCGCCAAGTGGGTGCTCAGGGCGCCCGTACGCGGCCGGCTGCGGCACTTCATGAACCCGTCCAACTTCGGGATCACGGTGATCCTGCTGCTGTTCCCGTGGGCCAGCATCGCGCCGCCGTACCACTTCACCGAGCACGTCACCAACCCGATCGACTGGATCATCCCGGCCGTCATCATCCTCGGCGGCAGCATGATCAACGGCATGCTGACCGGCCGGATGTGGCTCATCGCCGGGTGGGTGGGGGTCTTCGCCCTTCAGGCGGTGTTCCGCGGGATCTTCATCGACGACATCTCGATCCTCGGCGGCCTCGCCATCATGACCGGGGTGGCGTTCATCCTGTTCACCAACTACATGATCACCGACCCGGGCACGACCCCGTCCAAACCGCTGTCGCAGATCGCCTTCGGCGGCGGCGTGGCCGTGGTGTACGGCCTGCTCATGGGGATGAACATCCCCTACGGCATCTTCTTCGCCACCGCGATCGTCTGCCTGATCCGCGGTGGCTTCCTCTGGTCGCTGCACTTCGTGGCCAAAGCGCGCGAGATCGACGCCGCCAAGGTCAGCGCCGCGGCCGACGAGGCCCTCAAGTCCGCCCAGCAAGAGGTCGCGAAGGCATGACGAAGATAGCGATTGTCGGTATGGCCTGCCGGTACCCGGAGGCCACCTCACCGCGCGAGCTGTGGGAGAACGCCGTCGCGGGCCGCCGGGCCTTCCGCCGCCTGCCCGACGAGCGCATGCGGCTGGAGGACTACTGGGACCCCGACCCGGCCACTCCCGACCGCTTCTACACGCGGACCGCCGCGGTCATCGAGGGCTACGCCTTCGACCGGCTCGCCCACAGGATCCCGGGCAGCACCTACCGGTCCACCGACCTGACCCACTGGCTCGCCCTGGACGTCGCCGGGCTCGCCCTCACCGACGCCGGGTTCCCCGACGGGGACGGGCTGCCGCGCGAGCGCACCGGCGTCGTCGTGGGCAACACCCTCACCGGCGAGTTCACCCGGGCGAACACGCTGCGGCTGCGCTGGCCGTACGTGCGGCGCACCCTCGCGGCGGCGCTCGGGGAGGAGGGCTGGGACGAGGACCGGGTGGCGGAGTTCCTCGCCGGTTACGAGGACTCCTACAAGAGCGCCTTCCCCCCGGTGGACGAGGACACCCTCGCCGGCGGGCTGGCCAACACGATCGCCGGGCGCATCTGCAACCACTTCGACCTCAACGGCGGCGGCTACATCGTGGACGGGGCCTGCTCCTCGTCGCTGCTGTCGGTGGTGACGGCCGGCAAGGCGCTCGCCGACCACGACCTGGACGTGGCGATCGCCGGTGGGGTGGACCTGTCCATCGACCCGTTCGAGGTGATCGGCTTCGCCAAGACCGGGGCGCTGGCCAAGAGCGACTTCCGGCTGTACGACCGGCACTCCAACGGCTTCTGGCCCGGCGAGGGCTGCGGCATCGTGGTGCTGATGCGCGAGTCCGACGCGCTGGCCGCCGGTCGCCGGATCTACGCCACCATCCCCGGGTGGGGCGTCTCCTCCGACGGCAGGGGCAGCATCACCCGCCCGGAGATCGGCGGCTACCGGCTCGCCCTGCGCCGCGCGTACGAGCGGGCCGGGTTCGGCATCGACACCGTGGCGCTCTTCGAGGGCCACGGCACCGGCACGGCACTCGGCGACGCGACCGAGCTGACCGCCCTGTCGCGGGCCAGGGCGGAGGCCGACCCCGCCGCGCCGCCCGCCGCCGTCACCTCGGTCAAGGGCATGATCGGCCACACCAAGGCGGCGGCCGGCGTGGCCGGTCTCATCAAGGCGGCGATGGCCGTGCACGAGCAGGTGCTGCCGCCCACGATCGGCTGCGTCGAGCCGCACCAGGTGCTCACGGAGGAGCCCGCGGCGCTGCGGGCGCTGCGGGTGGCCGAGCCGTGGCCCGAGGGGGCCGAACTGCGGGCGGGCGTGACCGCGATGGGCTTCGGCGGCATCAACACCCACGTCGTGGTCGAGGGCGCCGGGCCCCGGCGGCGGATGTCCAGCCGGACCAGGCTGCTCGCGGCGTCGTACCAGGACGCCGAGCTGCTGCTGATCGACGGCGCCTCGTGGGGCGAGGTGCGGGAGCTGGTGGCCGAGCTGACCGGCTTCGTGCCAAAGCTCTCGTACGGGCAGCTCGCCGACCTGGCCGCCACGTTGCGCGGGCGGCTGCGCGGGCTGCCGTACCGAGCGGCGGCCGTCGTGTCCTCGCCGGACGACGCCGAGCTCCGGCTCACCCGCCTGCTGACGGCGCTGGAGTCGGAGGAGGTCCGGCTCCCCGGCAACGACGGCAGGGTGTTCCTGGGGCACGCCGCCACCCAGCCCAGGATCGGCTACCTCTTCCCCGGCCAGGGGTCGGGGCGCGGGACCGGCGGCGGCGCGCTGCGCCGGCGCCTCGCCGACGTCGCCGAGGTCTACGCCACGGCGAACCTGCCGGCCACCGGGGACATGGTGGCCACCTCGGTCGCCCAGCCGCGCATCGTCACCGGGTCCCTGGCGGGGCTGCGGGCGCTGTCGCTGCTCGGTGTCGAGGCGGACGTCGCGGTCGGGCACAGCCTGGGCGAGATCTCGGCCCTGCACTGGGCGGGCGCGCTGGACGAGGCCGCGCTGCTGCGGGTGGCCGCCAAGCGGGGCCTGGCCATGGAGGAGCACAGCGCCTCGGGCACCATGGCCGGAGTCCGCGCCGCGCCCGACACCGTGCTGGAGCTGGTCGGCGACCTGCCCGTGGTGATCGCCGGGTACAACGCGCCGAACCAGACCGTCGTGGCCGGGCCCGTCGAGGCCGTCGAGGAACTCGGGCGCGCGGCCACCCGGGCCGGGCTGGGCTGGACCCGGCTGAACGTCTCGCACGCCTTCCACTCCCCGCTGGTCGCCCCCGCGGCCACCGCCCTCGCCGGTCACCTGCGGGAGGAGCGGTTCGGCCCGGTCGGGCGGCGCGTGGTCTCCACCGTCACGGGGACGGCGCTCACGCCCGGCACCGACGTCGCCGCGCTGCTGCACCGGCAGATCACCGCCCCCGTGCTGTTCACCCAGGCCATGGAGACGGTCGCCAAGGACGTGGACCTGCTCGTCGAGGTGGGCCCCGGGCGGGTACTCGGCAGGCTGGCGGCGGAGCTGACCGACGTGCCCGCCGTCTCGCTGGACACCGACGACGAGTCGCTGGTGAGCCTCCTGGGCGTGGCCGGCGCCGCCCACGTCGCGGGCGTGCCGATCACGCACGAGGAGCTGTTCCACGGCCGGCTGATCCGGCCGCTGGAGATCGGCGCGGAGTTCTCCTTCTTCACCAGCCCGGCCGAACAGGCCCCGCAGGTGCGGATCAAGGACAGGGCCGCGGTGGTCCCCGCCGAACGGCCCGCGACCCCCGAGCAGCCCGTCGCCCCCGAGGGGCAGGCCGGGCAGCCGGGCGAGTCCACCGTCGAACTGCTGCGCCGCCTGGCCGCGGAACGCGCCGAGCTGCCGCTGGACATGGTGACCGAGGACAGCAAGCCGCTGGACGAACTGCACCTCAGCTCGGTCACCGTGATGCACATCATCGACCAGGCCATCCAGCGACTCGGCGTACCGGCCGGGCAGGCGCCGGCCAACGTGGCCACGGCGAACCTGCGCGAGCTGGGCGAGGCGCTGGACCGGCTCGCCGCCGAACCGCGCGGCCAGGCGGCACGCGGTGTGGCGGGAGCCGCGCCCTGGGTGCGCGCGTTCGCCGTGGACCTGGACGAGCTGCCCCGGCCCCGGCGCGCGGACCAGGAACGGGCCGGGCGGTGGGAGGTGTACGCGCCCGCCGGGTCCGGCCTCGCCGAACCGCTCCGCGAGGCACTCGAACGCGAACGGATCGGACCCGGTGTCCTGGTCTGCCTGCCCCCGGAATGCCCGGCGGACGACCTGGAGCGGGCGCTGCTCGGCGCCAAGGCCGCCCTCGCGCAGGGGCCGGGCACCCGGTTCGTGCTGGTCCAGCACGGGCGGGGCGCGGCCGGGCTGGCCAAGACGCTCCACCTGGAGTCCGGGCTGCGCACCACCGTCGCGCACGTGCCCGACGTCCCCGAGGCGGCCGGATGGGTGGCGGCGGAGGCGGCGGCCACCGCCGACTTCACCGAGGTCCACTACGACGCGCGCGGCGTGCGGCGGGTGCCCACGCTGCGGGCGCTGCCGGTGCGGCCCGCCCGGGAGGAGGAGCCGCTGTCCGGCTCCGACGTCCTGCTGGTCACCGGGGGCGGCAAGGGCATCACGGCCGAGTGCGCCATGGTGACGGCGGGCGCGGCCAAGCTGGCCGTCCTCGGCCGCTCCGACCCGGCCGACGACCCGGAGCTCGCCGCCAACCTGCGGCGGATGGCCGACCTGGGACTCACCGTCCACTACGCCAGGGCCGACGTCACCGACGCCGACCAGGTACGGCGGGCGGTGTCGGAGGCCGAGCGGGCGCTGGGGCCGGTGACCGCGGTGTTGCACGGTGCCGGACGCAACGAGCCCGAGGGCATCGCCGGGCTCGACCCGGCCGCCTTCCGCCGTACGTTCGCACCGAAGATCGACGGCCTGCGGAACGTGCTGGCGGCCGTGGAGCCGGGGCGGCTGCGGCTGCTGGTGACGTTCGGCAGCATCATCGGCCGGGCCGGGCTGCACGGCGAGGCGCACTACGCCACCGCCAACGAGTGGCTCGCCGACCTGACCCGCGAGGTCGGCGAGCGGCACCCCGGCTGCCGGAGCCTCTGCGTGGAGTGGTCGGTCTGGTCCGAGGTCGGCATGGGCGAGCGGCTGTCGGTCGTGGACCGGCTGGCCGAACAGGGCATCGCGCCGATCCCCGCGGCCGAGGGGGTGGAGATCATGCGCCGTCTGGTGCGTGACCCCGACACCCCGGGCGTCGTGGTCGTCAGCGGGCGTACCGAGGGCATCCACACCGTGCGCCGCGACCTGCCGGAGCTGCCGCTGCTGCGTTTCGTCGGCAGGCCGCTGGTCCGCTACCACGGCGTGGAGCTGGTCAGCGAGGTCGAGGTGCACGCCGGGACCGACCTGTACCTGGCCGATCACCTGCTGGACGGCAACCTGCTCTTCCCCGCCGTGTTCGGCATGGAGGCGATGGCCCAGGTGGCCCGAGCCGCCACCGGCCGCGACGAGACGCCGGTCATCGAGCGGGCCGAGTTCGTGCGGCCGATCATCGTGCCGCCCGACGGGAGCACCAGGCTGCGGATCGCGGCGACCGTCACCGGCGACGACACGCTGGCGGTGGCCATCCGCAGTCAGGAGACCGGCTTCGACGTCGACCACTTCACGGCCGTGCTGAACCTGTCCGGCGAGCCCGTGCCCGCCGGTCCGCCCGAGCAGGGTGACGGCGACGTGCCGCCGGTGACGCTCGACCCGGCCACCCAGATGTACGGCGAGATGCTCTTCCAGGGCAGGCGCTTCCACCGGCTGCGCCGCTACCACCGGGCGGCCGCCCGCGACGTGGACGCCGACCTCGGGGTGGTGGAGGAGGGCGACTGGTTCGCCGGCTTCCTGCCCGGGGAACTGCTGCTGGGCGACCCCGGCATGCGCGACGCGCTGATGCACGGCAACCAGGTGTGCGTACCGGACGCCACACTGCTGCCGACCGGTGTCGAACGCGTCCACCCCGGCGGCCCCGCGCTGGCCGGCGCGGGCGAGGTGCGCTACCGCGCCACCGAACGCGGCAGGGACGGCGACGCCTACATCTACGACATCGCGGTGCGCACCGCGGACGGCGAGGTCGTCGAACGCTGGGACGGGCTGCGCCTTCAGGCGGTACGCAAGATCGGCGGGCACGGGCCGTGGTGGCCGCCGCTGCTCGGCCCGTACCTGGAGCGGACGCTGGAGGACCTGACGGGCGCCCGGGTCGCGGTCGCCGTCGAGCCGGGAGACGGCCGGGAGGAGACGGCCCTGCGCCGCCTGGGCACCGAACACGCGGCCCGGCACATGAGCGCCGGGGTGCCGGGGCTGACGCTCTGCGTCGCCGCCGACGGCGCCGTGGGCTGCGCGATCGTGCCGGTCACGGCCCGGCCGCCCGGACCGCAGGACGCGCTCACCGAGGCGATCGCCGCGCAGGCGGCGGAGAACCCGTCCACCTCCACCGCCAGGATCCAGGCGGCCGTGGCCTGCGCCCGGCGTGCCGGGGTCGTCGCGGAGGAGCCGCCGACGCTTCTGCGGGCCGCGACGGACGGCTGGGTGGTCCTGTCCGCGGCCGGGCTGCCGGTGGCCACCCTGGCCACCACCGTGCGCGACGTCCAGGGCCCCGTGGTCGTCGCCATCCTCACCGAAGGAAGGGCATAGCCCATGAGCACGTACTACGAGTATCTCCACACGGTGGGCTTCGAGGAAACCTCGATCATGGGGAACATCTACTACGTCAACTACCTGCGCTGGCAGGGACGATGCCGGGAGATGTTCCTCAAGGAGCGGGCCCGCGACGTGCTCACCGAGCTGCAGGAGGGCCTCAAGCTGTTCACCCTCAGGGTGGACTGCGAACTCTTCGCGGAGATCACGGCCTTCGACGAACTGTCCATCAGGATGCGCCTGCTGGAGCTGGCGCAGACCCAGCTGGAGTTCGGCTTCGACTACGTGCGGGTCAACCCCGACGGGACCGAGAACCTCATCGCCCGGGGCAGGCAGCGGGTGGCCTGCATGCGCGGGCCGAACACCAAGACCGTGCCCGCGAGGGTTCCCGAGTCCCTGGTCAGGGCGCTCGAACCGTACGTGTCCTAGACGCGGATCCAGGAGGCCAGCGTGCAAGTCCCACCATCAACCCCGTCGCTGGGAGTCGACGACTCCAAGGCGTTGCGTCGCGCGTTCGGGACCTTCGCCACCGGCGTCACCGTGATCACGACGGGCGGCGCCGTTCCCCACGCGATGACGGCCAACTCCTTCACGTCGGTGTCCCTCGACCCGCCGCTGATCCTGGTCTGCGTCAGCAAGGGGGCGGTGATGCACCAGTGTCTCAGCGCGGCGAAGTCGTTCGGGGTGTCCGTGCTGGGCGCGCACCAGGAGGCCACGGCGCGTCACTTCGCCGACCGCTACCGCGCGATCGGCCCGGCCCAGTTCGCCGACATCGAGGTGGTGCCGGGCGGTGCCACCGGCGTGCCGCTCGTCGCCGGTGCCGCGGCCTGCTTCGAGTGCGACGTCTGGCGGATCTACGAAGGAGGAGATCACACGATATTCGTCGGCCAGGTCGTGTCGCTGAGCCGGCTGAACGACTGCGGCGCGCTGCTGTTCTACCGGGGCCGGTTCGCGAAGATCTCCTTCGAGCTGCGCGAGGTGCCGGCGTGAGCGCGGTCGGCGACCGCCCCCGGCGGACCGGGCGGGGCGCCGTGCCGCCCGGCCCGCCCCCCTGGGCCGCCCCCGCCCTCTACCGCCGGCTGGTGGCCGACCGGCTGACACTGCTGACCCGGGCCACCGCCCGGTACGGCGACGCCGTGCGGATGACCATCGGCCCCAAGGCGATCTACCTGTTCAACCACCCCGACCACGCCAAGCACGTCCTGGCCGACCACAGCGGCGACTACCGCAAGGGCATCGGGCTGACCGAGGCACGGCGGGTGATCGGCGACGGACTGCTGACCAGCCACGGCGAGGTGTGGCGGCAGCAGCGCACGACCATCCAGCCGCTGTTCCAGAACAAGCGCCTCGCCCTGCTGGACTCGGTCATCGCCGATGAGGCGGGGCGGCTGGTGGAGCGGCTGCGGGCCCACGCGGGCGGCGGGCCGGTGGACGTGTCCAAGGAGATGACCGGCCTGGCGCTCGGCGTGCTGGGCCGCACCCTGCTGGACGCGGACCTCGAAGAGCACTCCTCGCTCGGGCACGCCTTCGAGGGCGTCCAGGACCAGGCGATGTTCGAGATGGTCACGCTGGCCATGGTGCCGCTGTGGCTGCCGCTGCCGCTGCACCTGCGCTTTCGCCGCGCCCGGGGGGAACTGCACCGGATCGTCGACCGCCTCGTGGCGGGGCGCCGCCGCGATCCGACCGACGGCAACGACCTGCTGTCCCGCCTGATCGCCAGCACCGGTCTCGCGGACGGCGGTCGTACCGGCCACTCAGCTGACGGTGAGGCTCGTGACCGGTTGCGCGGGGAGCTGATCACCGTGTTGCTGGCGGGGCACGAGACCACCGCCAGCACCCTGTCGTGGGCCTTCCACCTCCTCGACCGGCACCCGGAGGTACGTGAGCGGGTGCGGGCGGAGGCCATCTCGGTGCTGGGCGACCGGCCGCCGGTCTACCAGGACCTGCACCGGCTCACCTACACGACGATGGTGCTGGAGGAGGTCATGCGCCTCTACCCTCCGGTGTGGGCGCTGACGCGGGTGGCCGAACGCGAGGACGAGGTGGGCGGTTACCGGGTGCCCGCGGGGGCGGACGTGCTGATCAGCCCGTACACCCTGCACCGGCACCCGGCCTACTGGCGGGAGCCGGATCGGTTCCGGCCGGAGCGGTTCGCCCCCGAGGCGTCGGCCGACCGGCCGAGGTACGCCTACATCCCGTTCGGGGCGGGCCCGCGCTTCTGCGTGGGCAACCACCTGGGGATGATGGAGGCGACGTTCGTGCTGGCCATGGTCACCCGCGACCTGCGGCTCACCGGCCTGCCGGGGCGCCGGGCGGTGCCGGAGCCCATGTTGTCGCTGCGGGTACGCGGCGGGTTGCCGATGACGGTGAGCCTGACATCGCGCCGATGACCGCCGACGACCGTGAGCCCGGCCTGACACCGCGCCGGTGAGCGGTGAGCCGGAGGGCACCCTGCCGGTGAGCGGTGAGCCGGTCGGCACCCTGCCGGTGAGCGGCGGGATCCGCCGCTCACCGGTGCCGGGGCTCATCCCTCCCGGTGCCGAGGCTCATCCCTCACCGGTGCGGGGGCTCCCCGCTCATCGCTCGTCGGCGCCTGCGTCCGCCCCGGCGCTCCAGGAGGAGAGCGGGTCGCGGAGTGCGAGCAGCACCGGCGGGTCGAGGAGGCTCATCGGCTTGAGCCGGATGTCGGCGCGCTGCGAGCCCCCCTCGGGGCCGATCGCGATCGGCCCCTGCCGGGCGATGCACAGCGCCGCGTCGCCGCCGGGCGGGTAGTGGATGGCGTCCTCGCGAGACTCGGCCACGGACTGCGCGATCAGGTACCAGTGCCCCTCGGGCACGTTCCTCATCACGTACGGGCCGGGCCGCCTGATCAGGGTGAAGCTGGCCGGGCGGCCTTCGAGGATGGGACGGGGGAAGATACCGGCGAAGATCGGCCGGTCCGGCAGCGGGGAGGTGACGGTGCCGTGCAGGGTCACCGTCGGCCACGTGGGCACCGGATTCCCCCCGTCCGTGAGGTCCTGCGCGGTGATGCTCATGACCTGGCGGTACCTGCTGGGCGACAGGCCCACGCTCTGGGTGAAGCGCGAGCTGAACGTGCCGACGCTGGAGTAGCCGACCTGGTGGCTGATGTGCGTGATGCTCAGCGAGGTGGACGCGAGCAGCCGCTTGGCCTCGCGTACCCGCACGGCCGACAGGAACCGGCCGGGGGACAGTCCGGTCACCCGCTGGAAGACGCGCGAGAAGTGGAACTTGCTGAACATCGCGGTGCGCGCCATGTCGTCGATGGTGAGTTGCTCGCCGTGGTTCTCGTGCATGCTCTCGATGACCCGCGTGACCGCTCGTTCGATGACGTCATACATTTGGCCTCCCGGAATCCGGAGGACCCGGTCGGGCAAACCCGAGTGATAATTGCCTCTTCGAGTTTGCGACCTTTCCTCGGACACCCTGGGTAAAATGCCTTTCGTTGCCATCTGCTACACGCCTTCAGGGGCGCCCGGTGCTGCACGAAATGCCACAGAATTTGAAAATCTTCACATTTATCCGAGAGTGCGGAATTATCGGGCCCATTCCCGGTACGGCGGCGGGGGCCACCCTGACGGCCCGCCCGGCCGGGGGTGCGAGCGCCGCTCGCGCGGGTGGCCGAGGACACCTCCTCGGACCGCACCCCGTCATGCCGGCTCGTCGCCGCGCGACTCGGGATCACCGGGAACGGTCCAGGCCCCACGGGTTTCCGGCGCCCGGACCACGGTGGCGAAACGCCCCTTGGGAGATACGGGCCCGGATGGTTCCGGCAGGAGAAATGCCGACGGGAGGGAGGCCGACCTGAGGGGTGTCGACCTGGGCGGTTCCGCCATGAGATGTGCCGGTTTGAGCGGCGCCGCCCCAGGGTGTGCCGACCCGAGGGGTGCCGGCTTCAGGGGTGTCGACTTTAGGGGTGTCAGCGTGAGGGGTACCGGTTCGAGGGGTACCGGTACTCGTTCGAACGTGCCGGACCGCCGGACGGCGTCGGCCGCCGTGCGAGGGCGCGGGCCCACCACCATCGCCCTGTCCTCGGCGAACCCGACATGGAGATCGCTGGTGGCCAGCAGAGCCCCAGTCATGCTCATGCCGCGACCGTATGCAGGCGGGAGCGTTCCGGACAGCCGCCAGGCACGTTAACTGGGGTTCGGGGGTCCGGAATAGGGGGCGTACCACGGCACGGCGCGGAATCCCGGGAGCGGACCGGCGCACGTCCCCGGCAGATGTCCGGCGGGTCCGCGCGTCGGCGAAGGCGCAGGTCGGACCCTGTGCCCCGGAGCTCCCCACCGGGGACGATCCCGGCCCCGGACGGCGGCCCGGAACCCCTCGGCCGGTGCGTTCACCCGGCCGAGGAAACCGCGCACCGGCGACGCCCGCTCACCCGCCGGTGAACGCCCCCCCTCCCGAACCCCTCCCGGCCATCCGATCTCATTCGCCCCAATAAACTCCGGCGTCACAGCACCACCGAATTCTTGCCTTTCTTGACCGACCCAGTCAAATAAGGGCGCACACGCGGTCACTAGGGGTTGTTACAACGACCCCTGCCATTCAATTCTGTGCGTACCGGGGCATTCAGTGCTGCGCGCACCGGGAAGGTGGAGAGAAATTTTCGGAACCCCGGGGGTGGATTATATCTGACGCGCCTGAACAGGAATTCGCGCATTTCGCGCGAGAGGCCAGGCCAATGCTGCGTCGTATCGCGTTCCGGCTTTCCGGGGACTGGTACGAGGCCGACGATCTCGTCCAGCGCGCCCTTCTGGCACTGCACCGGCACTGGGACGGTCTCGACCGTCGCGACCACATCCAGGCGTACGCGCGCCAGATCATGCGGCGCCTGCTCATCAGCGACCGCAGGGCGATGCGCTGGTCCCGCGAGGTGCTCATCGGAGCGCCGCCCGACCCCACCTCGGCGCTGGACCCCTGCGCGCTGGTGAACGAGCGCATGGTGCTGATGGACGCGCTGGCCACTCTCGGGCCTCGGCAGCGGGCCACGATCTTCCTCCGGTTCTGGGAGGACCGCAGCGTCGAGGACACCGCCCGCGTCATGGGCAACGAGTCGTCCACGGTGCGGAGCCAGACCGTAAGGGCGCTGAGCATCCTGCGGTCCGCGCTCGAAACGCAGGAGACCCGCGAGGGGCCCTGCGAGGACACGGCAACGAGGGAAGACACATGCTGGACGAGACAAGCAGGGTGACCCTGGAGGCGTTCGCGGACACCATCGTGCCCGGGAACAGACGCTCCCCCCAAGACCTGGCCGTGGCGGACATGAGCCCGACCGGTGGCGCGGTCGCGGCCGGCGCCGTCGACCTCCTCGAATGGGACGCCACCGGCCTCACCGACGGCCTGGACGACTACGCCCGCTCGCTGAACGGCCACGCCCACGTCCACGCCGACCGGTGCGGGCTGCTCGTCGACGAGAAGGTACCGGCGTTCGTCGGCCTGCCGTTCGAGGAGCGCACCGCCCTGGTCCGCGTGCTGACCGCGCCCGGCCACCCGGAGAAGGCGCTGTGGGTGCTGCTGGCGCTGTTCTGCTACATGGCCTACGACTCCGCCGCGCACCTGCACACCGCCGACGCCGTCGCCGCCGGGCACCCCGGCCTGACCGCGATGGGCCTGGCCCGCCCCGACGCCGACGGTCTGTTGCGCTTCTCCGCCTGGTCCTACGGCCGCCCGCTCGCCCGGCCGCGCCCCGACACCACACCCTCAGGGAGCCCCGCATGAACAGCGTCGAACGCACCGACGTCGTGGTGATCGGCAGCGGCTTCGGCGGCGCGATCCCCGCCTACCACCTGGCCGCCGGTGGCGCGCGGGTCGTCGTGCTCGAACGCGGCCCGCACCTCACCACCGACGAGTACGAGCACGACTTCAAGCTGGGCTCCTCCTACACGCGCATCTTCGACTTCGTGGTGGGCGACGGGATGAGCGTGCTGGGCGGCAACTGCGTGGGCGGCGGCAGCGTCGTCTACTTCGCCGCCATGCCGCGCGCGCCCCGCTTCGTCTTCGAGCGACGCGGCAGCATCCACCGGCGCATGTGGCCGTCCTCGATCACCCGCGACACGCTCGACCCCTGGTACGACCGGGTGGCCGAGTCCATCCCCATCACCCAGCAGGGCTGGGAGGACGTGTCCTACGCCGGTGGCCTGTGGGCGGCGGCCTGCCACCACGCGGGCCGTACCGCCAACCCCGTGCCCGCCGCGGTGGACACCAGCGCCTGCGTCAACTGCAACTGGATGATGGCCGGGTGCCGCTTCGACGCCAAGGAGTCGCTGCTGTTCAACTACCTGCCCGCGGCCGTGGCGCACGGCGCGGAGATCAGGCCGCTGCACGAGGTGCAGAGCATCACTAGGACCGACGACGGCGGCTACCGCGTGCACTACAAGACCGTGCACGACGAGGACTACCGGCTGACGACGGGCGAGGGGACGATCGACGCCAAGGTGGTCGTGCTCGCCGCCGGGAGCGCCGCCACCCCGGTCATCCTGCAGCGCAGCGAGGCCGCGCTCGGGCCGATGCCGCACGCGGTGGGCCGCTACTTCTCCGGCAACGGCGAGCGGCTCAACACCGCGGTGCTCAACGAGGACCGGGTACGCGAGGTGCTCGGCCTGGACCGGGGCGACGGCCTGGCCTACGCCGCCAACCAGATCGGCAAGGGCCCGACCGTGGCCAACTGGGACCGGCTCGACGGGTCGCTGCCCGAGTACACCCGCTACTCACTGGAGCAGCTCTACTTCCCGCCCGGCCTGGGCACCATCCTCGCGCTGGCCGGGGGGACCGACCCGACGTGGTTCGGCCTCGACAAGAAGGAGATGCTGCGGCACTGGCGGTCCTGGCTGATCATCTTCCAGATGATCGAGGACGACAACGAGGGCGTGTTCGGCCCGCCGCCCGCGCGCGGCAACGCCGACCGGATCTCGCAGCAGATGCTCGGCGTCGGCAGGCTCAGCTACAAGCCGACCGCCAACACGCTGGGGGCCTGGGCGCTGGCGGACGCCGAGTGCAAGGACATCCTCGAACGCGACGGGCTCGCCACCGTGACGCCCTGGACGAACGACCTCGTCGGCGCGTACACGGTGCACCCGCTCGCCTCCTGCCGCATCGGCGACGACCCGTACACCTCGGCCCTCGACGACCTGCACGAGCTGCGCGGCCATCCGGGGATCTTCGTCACGGACGGCTCGGCCGTGCCGGGCGCGCTCACCGTCAACCCGGCCATGACCATCTCCGCGCTGGCCGAGCGGGCCGTACCCGGGATCGTGCGGGCCGCCCGGGAGCGGGGCGTCCGGGTCACGTACGGGGCACCCGCGCCGGACGGCTCCACCGCCGGTCGCCGGGCCACCGCTCCCCTCGTGCCCACCCTGCTGCGGGACTAGGGGAACGCGCCGTGAGCGGGATGCTCAGCCGGATCACCGCGCCCGGGGTGCTCGCCCAGGTCCGCCACGTCTCCCCGGTGCGGCCCGCCGCCGCGCACGGGCTGGTGGCCGAGGTGTACGCGCAGGCCGCGCGGGACTTCGGCATGCTCGCCCCGCCCGTGATCCTGCACTCGCCCGCGCCGTCCGCCCTCGCGGCGAGCTGGAGCATCCTGCGCGAGTCGCTGCTCGTGCCGGGAACCGCCGGGCGGGCGGCCAAGGAGACGGTGGCGGCCGAGGTGTCGGCGGGCAACACGTGCCCGTACTGCGTGGACGTGCACGGCGCGACGCTGCGCGGCCTGGGCGCGGCGCGGGATCCTCGGCTCGCGCCGCTGGCCGCCTGGGCGCGGGCGAGCGGGACCGCCGCGACGGCGTGGGACGAGCCACCGGCCGGGGACGGCGGGTCCGGGGCCGCGGAGCTCGTCGCGGTCGCGGTGACCTTCCAGTACCTGAACCGCATGGTCAACGTGTTCCTCGGAGACTCGCCGTTGCCGCCGGAGCTGCCCCGGGGCGCGCGCGGGCCCGCGATGCGGCTGTTCGGCGCGCTCATGCGGCCGGCCGCGCGGCGGGCCGCCGTCCCCGGGGCCTCGCTCGGCCTGCTGCCCGTCGCGCCGCTGCCCGCCGACCTGTCCTGGGCTGCCGGTGTGCCCCACCTGGCCGGGGCGTTCGCCAGGGCCGCCGCCGCGGTCGAGGAGTGCGGGCGGCGCTCGCTGCCGGGACGGGTCCGCGCGCTGGTCGCCGACCGGGTGGCCGCCTGGGAGGGCGAACCGCCGGGTCTCGGCCGCGACTGGGCGGCGCGGGCCGTCGCCGGGCTGCCCGAGGCGGACCGCCCGGCCGCCCGCCTCGCCCTGCTGGTGGCGCTGGCCTCCTACCAGGTGGACCGGGAGGCGGTCGAGGAGTTCCTTCGCACGACACCCGACGAGCGGGCGCTCGTCGAGGTCACCGCCTGGGCGAGCCTGACGGCCGCCCGCCGGGTGGGCACGTGGTCCGCCCGAGCCATCGCAGACAGAACCGATCTCCAAGTGAAAGGACGCGCACGTGAGCGAGATTGAGGTTGTGCTCGACGACCTGGCCGCGGACGGCGACCAGCTGGACCGGATGGTGGCGGACCTGGACGCCGAGCGGTGGCGCCTGCCCACGCCCGCGACCGGCTGGACGATCGCCGACCAGATCGCCCACCTGATCTTCATCTTCCGCCTGGCCGCCACGTCCGCCACCGACCCCGAGGGGTTCCAGGCGATGACGGCGGGGGCGCAGCAGAACTTCGACGGCGCGGTGAACGCCGCGCTCAAGCCCTACGCGAACGACACCCCCGACGAGCTGCTGGCCAAGTGGCGGGCCGAGCGCAAGGCGGCGATCGCCGGTCTGGCGGCCGTGCCCGCGGGCCAGACAGTGCCGTGGCTGGTCAACCCGCTGCCGCCGATCGTGCTGGCGTGTGCCGGGATCATGGAGCAGTTCGCGCACGGGCAGGACATCGCCGACGCGCTGGGCGTGACGCCGGAGCGCACCGACCGGCTCAGGCACCTGGTCGTGTTCGCCGTCCTCACCCGCGACTTCGGCTATCTCTCGCGCGGGCTGACCCCGCCGCCGGCCGAGTTCCGCTTCGAGATCACCGGCCCCTCCGGCGAGCTGTGGGCCTACGGGCCGGAGGACTCCCCCCAGCAGGTCCGCGGGCCGGCGGAGGACTTCTGCCTCCTGGTGACCCGGCGGCGGCACCGCGCCGACGTGGCGGTGACGGCCGTCGGCGAGGAGGCGGACCGCTGGCTGGACATCGCCCAGGCGTACCGGGGACCGGCGGGGGCCGGTCGGCGACCCGGACAGTTCGCCCGGACCGCGCGCTGAGCGGCGGATCACACACCGGACAGCCGATCACGTACCGGACAGTGATCGCGTGATGAGCACCGATCGCGTTGGGCGTCGGTCGCGCGTTGACAGCGGTCCGGCCCTCGCGTGGCACGCCGCCACCGGGGCACGGCCGGTGCGGCGCCGGGCGGGTCATCCGGTGAAGCACTGCAGGAGGTGACACGGAACGGCCGCCGATCATTAACTGGAGACAACCGGCAGAACCCGAGGAGGAAACGATGGGCACCTCGGAGCTGTACATCTCCCCCGGCGTCCCCGAGGAAACCGGCACTCCCGGATCCAGCACCGCCACCTGACCCCGTTGTCCCGTACGGGGCCCTGGCAGCCCTCGGAAACCCCGCAGGCACCTCCTGCGGGGTTTCCGCGTGTCCCGGTCCCGCCGACGGCACCGGTGCGAGTCCCCGCCGCACCCGGCTCGCGCGGAAACCGGATCCGGCACCATCGCCATTCGACACCGCCTTCGACACCGCCAAGGGAGTTCCAATGATGATGTCAAGCGGCGAGTGCCACGTGTGGTGGGCCGCCCCGGGGGACCGGCCGGTCGAGAGCCTGGTCCCGGTGCTCGGCGAGCGCGAGCTGGAGCGGGCGGCGCTGTTCCGCCGCGAGCCCGACCGCCGCCGCTTCCTCACCGGGTCCTGGCTGCTGCGTACCGTGGTCGCCGCCCGGCTCGGGATCGGTCCCGGGGACGTCGTGGTGGACAGGTCCTGCCCCGACTGCACCCGGTACCACGGCAAACCCCGGATCAAAACAGACGGCCCTCCGCTGCACGTCTCGGTGTCGCACTCGGGCGACCGGGTCGTGGTGGCCCTCACCGCCGAGGGGCCGCTCGGCGTGGACGTGGAGGCCGTGCCCTCCTCGCCGGTGGACGGCCCGGCCTGGTCCGCCCTCACCGAGGACGAGCGGTCCGCGGTGGAGGCGCTGCCGCCGAAGGAGAGGTACGAGGCCTTCGCCACGGTCTGGGTCCGCAAGGAGGCGGCTCTCAAGGCGACCGGGCACGGGCTGCGCGTCCCGCCGGGCGGGGTGGAGGTGAGCGGTCCCTCGGACGATCCCGAGCTGCTCGGCTGGCCGCTCGACATCCCTCCCGGCCACGTGCGGCTCCGGTCCCTGGAGCCCGGCCGCGGCTACGTGGCCGCGCTGGCGGTGATCTCCACCGGTCCGGCCCTCAGGGTCGTGGAGTCCCGCGTGGCGGCCGTTCCCGGCGCCGTCCCGTCGCCGGCCGTGCGAGGGTAGTCGTCGTGAAGAGAGGGCTCCTTCTCCTCCCCGGCGCCTGGTCGGGCGCGTGGATCTGGGAGCCGGTGGTGCGGCGCCTGCGCCGGCGCGGCTTCCCGGCTCGGGCCGTCACGCTGCGCGGGCTGTGCACCGACCTGACCGACGTCTCCGGTGTCGGCCTGGAGACCCATGTGAACGACGTTCTCGCCCTCCTGCGGGCCGAGGACCTCCACGAGATGGTCATCGTCGGGCACAGCTACTCCGGCCTGGTGGCCGGTCTCGTGGCCGATCGGGCGCGTGACCGCGTCGCGCACACGGTGTTCGTCGAGGCGTTCCTGCCCCACCACGGGCGCTCCATGCTGCATGCCTTCCCCGAACGCCAGCGCGCGCTCGAACTCCGGCTCATCGACGCCAACGGGGGCCGCTGGCCCGCTCCCGACCACACGGTGGTGGGCGACGGACAGGACCTCACCCGGACCCAGGCGCGCCGGCTGGCCGAACGCCTCGTCGGCCACCCCGGCCGCACCGTCACGGAGCCCGTCGTGCTGGAGGGGCCGCTGGCCCGGCAGCGGGCCAGCTACGTCATCTGTTCCAGGGACCACGTCAACGGCTGCGTCGCGGCCGACGTCGCGGCGATGCGAGCGGTTCCGACCTGGGACTTCCACACCCTGGACGCCGGTTACTGGCCCATGGTGTCGGTGCCGGGACCGCTCGCCGACCTCCTGGCGCGCATCGCCGGGCGGGACCGCTGACCGAGCGCCCGGCGCAGCGGCCCGCCGTACAGGAACCAGACGATCGCCAGCGCCGCCGCGAACAGCAGCGCGGTGAAGACCCACTCGTTCGACCCTCCCGGGCCGTAGACGCGGCTGGCGGCGCCGACGTCCACGGCCGGTGCCGGTTCGCCCTCCCGGTGTGAGACGCGATCGCTGCCGTACATCTCGACCTCGTCCCGGCGGGTCATGCCGTCGGCCGAGCGGAACTCGCCCGTCCAGACGCAGGACTCGTGTCCCGGGTGTTGCACGCAGAACAGCTCGCGCGGGACGAACACGCCGGGCGTCCCGTCGGCTCGCGCGGCGCGGATGACCGTACCCATGTTGGGAACGGCCAGGTAGACGAGGAGACCGGCGAAGAGGGTGAGCACGACGGTGAAGGCGGGCGAGCGCCCCCTGCCCGCGGTCATCAGGCGGGGGACAGCGCGCAGGTGCAGCGCATGCGGGCGCGCTCGTCCTGACGGGCCCGCCGGTGCAGGACCATCGCCACGACCATGGGCGCGAAGACGAGGGCGTTGTAGAACAGGTGCAGCTCCACTCGCGGCACGACAAGCTGGATGATGCTCGTCGGGACCGGCCTGCCGAGCAGGTTGGCGCCGGCGAGCGCCTGGATGAGCAGCAGCAGATGCTCCAGGTGGTGCCAGACCTGGATACCCAACGAGATGTTCCACCACACCCGGGACCTGCCGACGAACCCGGGCCTCAGCAGGATCAGGCCGACCAGCATCAGCAGCGCGTAGCCGTAGTGCATCCACTCGGAGGTGACGAGCCAGGGGAAGGGCACGCCGAGGGCCCCGCGCGCCTCCTTCAGCGGCCAGCCCAGTGCGTAGATCTGGATCGCCTGGAGGATGTGCTCGGCCCAGTGCGCCACCACCAGCGCCAGGTAGACGTTGAGTGCCGTCCTGTGGTGCCGGGTGTTGAGTGTCGTCAGCCAGCCACGTGATGTCGTTGTCTGTGTGGTCATCGCGAACCTCCCTGGATCAGGGTCCTGTGACGGTTCGCGCGACGCATCTTCGATATTGCTGAGTTCGGCGGGAAATCACGCGGTCGCCGGGGTTTCACCGCACCGTCGGCGCGGTGGCGATATCGGCGATCTTTTCGGGACGGTCCGCGGGACCGGAATGGGAGGCGGGGTACGGGGGCCTTCTAGTAGGGCAGTCGGCGGCCCGACGGAGTGCGCAGGTCAGGAGGTATGCTCGCGCTCTTCGGCTTGGATTTGGAAATGCGAATTCGGCGCATGGGACGGCTCCGTTCGAATGTCGGCGGCCGGAATGCGCGCCGGTCCGTGGAACGTCAGACCATCCACCATTCGACCTGGACTTCCATCTCCGATGATCTAACCGGTGATCTGTCTGGCGAAAGTTCCTCCGAGGATAGCTCCGGAGGGAATCGCGGGGTTCTTCCGTCGTGCGCGTTTCCGGAATGGGGACGGCCTTGGCCGATCGTCTCCGGACGGCCACGGGGGCAGGTGGGCAATTTGGAAGACGTTCGCGGCGAGGCCCGGCGGCACACTGGGTGGCGCGTGTGGATCCGCCTTCCGCGGGGTTCTGACGGCGTGTCACGCCGGCCGGGGAGGTGTCCACCGACGCGGGCGGTGGCCGGCGGGCGTACGCCGCCGGATTCCCGGGACGCGGGGCTCCGCGCCTCACGCCCGACCCGAACGACAACCGAGGGGAAGGCGTATGAAGATCACCGAGTGCACCGAGTGCCGCATCTGCGGCAACCGCACCCTGCTGCCGGTACTCGACCTGGGCACCCAGGCGCTGACCGGCGTTTTCCCCGCCAGCCTCGACCAGGTCGTGCCGACCGCCCCGCTGGAGCTCGTCAAGTGCTCCCCGGACGGCTGCGGGCTGGTGCAGCTGCGGCACACCGCCGACCTCTCCCTCATGTACGGCGACAACTACGGGTACCGCTCGGGCATCCGGCCTTACATGATCAACCACTTGCACGGCAAGGTCGCGAGGCTCACCGGCATGGTCGACCTCGGCAGCTCCGACCTGGTCCTCGACATCGGCAGCAACGACTCCACCCTGCTGCGGGGGTATCCGGCCGACGGCCCCACCCTGGTGGGCATCGACCCCACCGGCGAGAAGTGGCGCGAGTACTACCCCGGCCACATCGAGCTGATCCCGGACTTCTTCTCGAAGGCGGTCTTCGCCGAGCGGTACGGCGACCGCAAGGCCAAGATCGTCACCTCGATCGCGATGTTCTACGACCTGCCCGACCCGGTCGGGTTCATGGCCGACGTGCGCGACATCCTCACCGACGACGGCGTGTGGATGGTCGAGATGAGCGACCTGGCCTCCATGCTCGGGACGCTCGCCTACGACGCGGTGTGCCAGGAGCACCTGGAGTACTACGCGCTGGGCCAGATCGAGTGGATGGCCGAACGCGTCGGTCTCACCCTGACGTCCGCCGAGCACACCGACGCCAACGGCGGCAGCCTGTGCCTCACCCTGGTCAAGGACCCGGCCCGGCACAAGGTCGACGCCGCCTCGATCGACCGGATGCGCCGCCGGGAGACCGATCTCGAACTGGACACCATGGCCCCGTACGAGACCTTCGCCCGCCGCGTCCGCGAGCACCGCGACGAGCTGCGCGCGTTCCTCGACGACTCGCGGGCGGCAGGGAAGCTGACCCTGGGGTACGGGGCGTCGACCAAGGGCAACGTGGTCCTGCAGTACTGCGGGATCGACTCCGGGGACCTGCCGTGCATCGGCGAGGTCAGTCCGGGCAAGCACGGCTGCTTCACGCCGGGGACCGGCATCCCCATCGTCTCCGAGGAGGATGCCAAGGCGCGCCGCCCCGACCAGTTGCTGGTGCTCCCGTGGGTGCACCGCAACGGGTTCGTCGAGCGGGAGGGGGAGTTCCTGGCGGGGGGCGGGAAGATGGTCTTCCCGCTGCCGTCCGTCTCGGCGGCCTGACCCGGCTCACCCCCAGAGAAGGCTCACCCCCCAGAGAACAGGAGCGGCGGTGCCCGCGCACACCTTCCCCACCAGCCCGCCCGGTTTCCCCGTCAGCCCGCCTGGCTTCTCCGTCGGCCCGCCTGGCTTCTCCGTCAGCCCGCCCGGTTTCCCCGTCAGCCCGCCCGGCGGATCCGGCGGCTCCCCGGCGGCGGCCCGGTGAGCGCCCTGCGCATCGGCGTGATCGGCTGTTCGTCGTTCGGCGCGCGCACCATGCTCCCCGCCATCCGGGACACCCCCGCCGCGCACCTGGCCGCCGTCGCCAGCCGGGACCGCGACAGGGCGGCGGCCTTCGCCGGGAGGTTCGGCTGCGACCCCGTGGTGGGGTACGAGAACCTGCTCTCCCGTGACGACATCGACGCCGTCTACATCGCGCTCCCCAACGCGCTGCACCACGAGATGGCGCTGGCGGCGCTGGAGTGCGGCAAGCACGTCCTGGGGGAGAAGCCCCTCACCACCACGGTCCGGGACACCGTCGAGCTGGCCCGGACCGCCGCCGCCCGCGGCCTGGTGCTGCGGGAGAACTTCGGCTTCCTGCACCACGGCCAGCACCGGCGCGTGCGGTCCCTGGTGGCCGAGGGCCGCATCGGCCCGCTGCGGCACTTCACGAGCTCCTACTGCTTTCCTCCCCTGCCGGAGGACGACGTCAGGTACCGGTCCGAGCTGGGCGGCGGCGCCCTGCTCGATCTCGGCGTCTACCCGCTGCGGGCGACGCAGTTCTTCCTCGGCGACGACCTGACCGTGGTGGGCGCCGTGCTGCGGCGTGACCCGGTCTCCGGCGTGGACGTCTCGGGCAGCTTCGTCGCCTGCTCGCCGGACGGCGTGATCGCCACCGGTGACTTCGGTTTCGAGCACGGCTTCGGCTCCCGCTACCGGCTCTGGGGCGGCACCGGTCAGCTCACCGTCGAGCGGGCCTTCCTGCCGCCCTCCTGGTACGCGCCGACCCTGCGCGTCGTGTCGCAGGACCGGGTCGAGGAGCTCACCCTGCCCGCCGAGCACCAGTTCAGCGCGTCCGTGGGCGCCTTCGTGGCCGCGGTCGACGCCGCCCGCGCCCACGGCCACGACCCGGGCCACCGGGAGTGGTCGGCGACGGTCGTCCGCACCGCCGAACTGGTCGCCCACATCGACGAGACCGCCCACCGGATCTAGCGGCCGGGCCCCGGCACCCGGAAAGGACCCGCGCGGCCTCCCGCGCGGGTCCTTTCCGGTGTGTCGCGCGGCCCCGGGTCAGGCCGCCCGGGTCTCGCCGAGCCGCGCGGCGGTGCGGTCGCGTACCTCGGTGATGACCCGGTCGACGTCGGCGTCGGAGAGCGACTGGTGGATCGGCAGGAGCAGCGTGTTCGCCGCGGCGGCCTCGGCCCGGGGCAGCACGGCGTCCGAGCCGTACGCCTCGACCTGGTGCAGCGGGGGGTACCTGAAGGTCGTGTAGATGCCGCGCTCGTAGAGGTCGCGCGCGACCTGGTCGCGGATGCCGTTCTCGAACCGCAGCCAGTACATGAAGTACGAGGACGTGTGACCGGCGGGCAGCGGCGGCGGCACATGCAGCCCGGCCACGTCGGCGAGGCCCGCGTCGTAGGCCCGCGCGACCTCGTGGCGGCGGGCGATGGACTCGCCGAGCCTGCTCAGCTGGACGATGCCGATGGCGGAGAGCACGTCGTTGGTGGTGGAACGGCCGGAGAACGACGAGACGTCGTAGTCCCACCAGCGGGTCTTCGAGCGCAGTGCCTGGTCGTAGCCGCTGTGGAAGGACGCCGACCCGGACCGGCCGGGGGCGCGCTGCTCCAGCCCGAGGTAGGCGATCTTGGGTGCGCGGGCGGCGAGCTCCGGGTCGCGTACGTACAGCATGCCGCCGTCCACGGTGACCACGACCTTGGCGTGGTCGAAACTCCACAGGCCCATGTCGCCGAAGGTGCCGCAGGCGCGCCCGTTCACCGTGGACGCGACGGCGAGGGCGGCGTCCTCGATCAGGCGGATGCCGCGCTCACGGCACAGCTCGGCGATCTCGGCGACCGCGCCGGGGTAGCCGCCGTAGTGCAGGATCACCACGGCCCTGGTGCGCTCGGTCAGCACCGCCTCGATGTCGGCCACGCTCGGGTTGAGCGTGGCCTCGTCGACGTCGCAGAAGACCGGCCGCGCGCCGCGCGCGGCGATCGCGTTGCCGACGGCCACGAAACTCACCGTCGGCAGCACGACCTCGTCTCCGGGACCGATCCCGAGCAGTTCGATCGCGATGAACGTGGCCGAGGAACACGAGTTCGTCGCCGTGACGTGTTCGCGGCCGACACCGAGGTGCCGGGCGAAGGCCGCCTCGAACTCGCTGGTGCGGGCGCCTCGGCCGACCCAGTTGCTCTCGAACACCTCCCGCACCGCCGCGAGCTCGCGCTCGCCCAGTGACGGCTGCACGACGTTGATCACGTGTTCCATGGGAACTCCTTGGCGTTGGCTCAGCATCTCCGGGCACGGCAGGACGCCGCCCCAACCGTCGCATCGGCGCGTGGGCCGCGCATCTCGCAGAATGCGGCCGTGCGGTCGAAGCGTTACCCGGTCGCCCGCTCGTGCATCAGCAGCAGGAGGTAGGCGGCGACGGTGGAGTCGTCGCGGACCTCGCCCGCCCGGATCATCCGCTCGAACTCCGCGCGCGGGACCCAGCGCTGGCGCATGTCCTGCTCCTCGTGCTCGCGCCGGGGAACGCCCGTGATCAGGCCGGTGGCGAGGAACACGGTGAACGACTGCCCGCTGGCGCCGTGCCAGCCGTACAGCGTGCCGAGCGCGGTCCACGACGCCGCGCTCAGCCCGGTCTCCTCGGCCAGTTCGGCGCGGCCCAGCTCCTCCGCGGTGCCGGTGCGGCCCTGGGGGAAGCAGCCCTGCGGGAACTCCCAGTACCGGCCGCGGGTCGGGTACCGGTACTGCTCGACCAGGTGGAACCCGTCGCGGTCGGCGGCGATCACCACGGCGTAGTCTGGCCGGTCGACCACCGAGTAGATGCCCCGGGTGCCGTCCGGGCGCTCCACGACGTCCTCGCGCAGCGACAGCCACGGGTTGCGGTACACCTCGCGGGAGGAGACCGTCCGGATGGTGCCGGGCAGGGGCTCCTCGGGCTGGATCATCGGGGGACCACCGTTCCTCTCGCCGACCGTCGTCGATGCCTCGGACCGCCTCGCGCGAGATCCCGGACCCGGCGCGGGAGGCCGCACCGCACTGTGGCACGGCGACCGCTACCTGCCAATCCCCCGGTAGGCGTAACCGTGCCGCCGGAACCGGTCGATGGTCTCGCGCGAGTAGTAGGCGCGGCCGTCGACGATGACGCACGAGGGCGCCACGACCTCCCGGAACGCGACGAGGTCGATCTCGGCGAACTCGTCGTGCCGCGCCAGCACGGCGACGCAGTCGGCACCGGCCAGCGCCTCCCGCGCCGTCTCCACCGGCGCCAGCCCGAAGGTCTTCTCGACCTCGCCGGGGTCGGCGAGCGGATCGTGGAGGACGACCTCGGCCCCGTCCCGTCGCAGCCCGGCCACGACCGGCAGGACCGGCGTCGCGCGGAGGTCGCCGGTGTTGTTCTTGAACCCCACGCCGAGCACCGCGACCCTCGCCCGCTCCGGCCGCCTGCCGAGCCTGGCCAGCTCCTCGACGATCAGGGCGGCGGTGTACGCGGGCATGGAGTCGTTGACCTCCCGCGCGACGGGAATCGTGTCCAGTTCGAGGTCACGGTCGCGGGCCGCCCGCCACACCATCCACGGGTCCTTGGTCAGGCACGACCCGCCGACGCCCACACTCGGCAGCAGGATGTTGACGTTCCCGGTGCCCTTGGGGATCGTGTTCGCCGCGGCGATCACCTCCAGCACGTCGACGTCCAGCACGTCGCACAGCTTGGCCAGGTCGTTCGCCATCGCGATGTTGTGGTCGATCCACCAGTTGCTCGCCAGCTTCACCACCTCGGCGCTCTCCAGCGACGTGCAGTCGATGATCTCGGCGCCGATCGTCCGCCGCCAGAACGCCGAGGCGGCGGCCGCGCTGTCGGGGCACCAGCCGCCGACGACGATCGGGAACGCCCTCAGCTCGCGCAGCGCCTGCCCTTCCGACAGCCTCTCGGGGCAGAAGGCCAGCCCGAAGTCCTCGCCCACCGTCAGCCCGCCGCTCTCCAGCAGCGGGGCGACGACCTTCCTCGCCACGCCCGGGGGCACCGTGCTCTTGAGGATGACGAGCTGGCCCGCGCGCAGGCGTTTGCCCAGTTCCGTGCACGCGGCCCGCAGGTACACGTCCACGAGCTCGGTGTCCTTGACCGGCGTCCCCACGGCGATGATCACCACGTCCGCGTCGGAGACCGGGTCGTAGTCGGTGGTGACCCGCAGCCGGCCCGAGTCCAGGCCGCCGTACAGCAACTCGGGCAGTCCCGGCTCGGCGAGCCGGTGACGGCGCCGCTCCATCCGGGTGACCAGCTCCGGATCGACGTCGATTCCCACGACGTCCACGCCCTCGCCGGCGAGGACCGCCGCCACGGTCGATCCCACATAACCCATTCCAATGACCGCGGCGGAGGCATTTCCCTGATCAGGCAAGAATTTCATGGGTCACCCACTTTCCGGATGTAACGGGGCGGCGCATGAACAGCGTGCCAATCGACGCGTTCGAGGCGCATCTCCTGTTATGCCATTGCCATCCGGACGATTTCGTGCCGCATTCCCGAAGGTGCGTCGCCCATCCGGTCGTAGCACGATGCACGCAGTCATCCGACCTCAAAAGGGGAGCCCTGCGGTGCCTGCGCGATTGAATCAGCTGGACATGGTCATGCCCGTCGACCTCGCCTCCCGTATCGCCGCCTCGGCGCGGATGACCTCGTCTCCGATGAGTCCCGAGATCGACGACTGGCTCCGGGGAAAGAGGCGGCAGCCGTTCGAGAGCGCGGACATCACGCTGGAGGAACTGACCCGGTCACCGGGATGGCGCTTCGCCCCCGACACCGGGAACCTGCACCACGAAAGTGGCCGGTTCTTCACCGTGGAAGGGCTCCACGTCACCGCCGAACGCGGTCACCCCGCCGAGTGGTGGCAGCCCATCCTGGTCCAGCGGGACATCGCCATCCTCGGCATCATCGCCAAGGAGTTCAACGGCGTCCTGCACTTCCTGCTGCAGGCCAAGATGGAGCCCGGCAACATCGACATGGTGCAGCTGTCGCCCACGGTCCAGGCCACCTCCAGCAACTACACCCAGGTGCACCGCGGCAGGGCCGCCCGCTACGTGGAGTACTTCACCCAGCCGGGCCGGGGCAGGGTCCTGGTCGACACCCTGCAGTCGGAGCAGGGCGCCTGGTTCCACCACAAACGCAACCGCAACATCGTCATCGAGGTCACCGGCGACGTACCCGTCCACCACGACTTCTGCTGGCTGACGCTCGGGCAGATCCACCGGCTGCTCCACCGGCCCAACGTCGTCAACATGGACACCAGGACGGTCGTGGGATGCCTGCCCGGCACCGTCTCGGAGCCCGTCGGCGTCCACACCATGACGGAGATCCTCAGCTGGTTCACCGGCCACAAGAGCCGCCAGCACCTGTCCGCCCGGCTGGTTCCGCTGAACCGCCTGGTGGGGTGGCGCCGCGACGACGAGAGGATCGCCCGCGACGACGGCGGCGCCTTCAGCATCGTCGGCGTCAGCGTCCGCGCGCAGACCCGCGAGGTCACCAGCTGGAAACAGCCGCTGCTCGCGCCGCACGGCCTCACCCTGGCCGGGCTGGTCGTCCGGCGGATGAACGGGCGGCTGCACGCCCTGGTCCGCGCCGAGGCCCTGCCCGGCTACCGCGACACCATCGAACTCGGCCCCACCGTGCGGTTCATGATGACCGACCATCCCACCACCCCGGCGGAGCACCGCCCGGAGTTCCTCGACCACCTGCTGTCGGCGCCGCGCCACAGCGTCCGCTACGACGTCGTGCAGTCCGAGGAGGGCGGGCGCTTCCGCCACGCCCGGACGCGCTATCTCATCGTCGAGGCCACCGACGACTTCCCGCTGTCGGCCCCTCCGGACTTCGCCTGGATCTCCGTCGAACAACTCCACGCGCTACAACGGCACAGCTACTATCTCGGCATCGAGGCCAGAACCCTGCTTCTCTGCCTGGACAGCGTTTCCGGCCCGGACACCGATTTCGGGTTCCCCGTCCGCTGAATGACGCGGAACGTCGGACAAAGCCACATCCGACGACCTCCCCGGCTTTTCCCTGCCGGCTTTTGCGATCGCAGCGGCCCGGATGTTTCCCCGCCAAATCCGCACCCTTGGAGATGCACCCGTGTGACGGGCGGATGACGATGGTCGCGGGGCCGATTCCCCGCCCGATGCCATTTTCGGGAAAAACGCCGTCAAAGGAGATCGTTAATGCGTGTCCTGATTACCGGCTTCCCGCAACCGACGCATATCTATCCGCTCGTGCCGTACGCCCAGGCGCTGCAGAACGCGGGCCACGAGGTGTGCGTCGCGTGCCCCGGCGGCGTCGAGGACCTGATCACCTCGGCCGGGCTGACCGCCGTGACCACCGGCAGGGCCGAGGAGGTGGACGTGGACACCTGGGCGGCGATGGAGGCCCCCGACCTGGACGAGATGGACCGCCTCGCGGAGGAGCTGGGCTTCCACAACGCCGCGGACCGCGACCACTGGGAGGTCTTCTACCAGTTCTTCGTCTTCGCGACGCGGTTCTACATCCCGCGCAAGCCCCGCAAGGACATCGAGGAGCTTGTCGACTTCGCCCGCGCCTGGAAGCCGGACCTGGTGCTCTGGGAGTCCTGGTTCCCGGCGGGCGCGGTGGCGGCGCGGGCCTGTGGCGCGGCGCACGCCCGCGTGGTGATAGGACCGGACTACGGGATGTGGAGCGCCGAGAGGTTCGCCGAGCGGCAGCGCCGGGCGGGCGCGGCGTCGCTGGAGAACCCCTACCCGTCGACGGTGGCGCGGCTGGCCAACCGTTACGGCTTCGACGTCGACGACGAGCTGCTGAACGGCCAGCGGACGATCGACCCGCTCACGCCGGAGCTGCGGCTGACCACCGGCCCCTCGGACATCCCCGTCCGCTGGATCCCCTACAACGGCGGCATGGCCAAGCCCTCGTGGCTCCACGGCCGGCCCGAACGGCCTCGGCTGGCGTTCACCGTGGGGGTCTCGACCCGCGCGTTCGACCAGGGCGAGTGGCGTACCCCCAAGATCTTCGAGGCCGTGTCCGGCCTGGACGTGGAGGTCGTCGCCACCCTGAACAGCGACCAGCTCGTCGGGATCGACCGGATCCCCGGCAACGTCCGCACGGTCGACTACCTGCCGCTGTCCCAGCTGCTCCCCACGTGTTCCGCGGTGATCAGCCACGGCTCCAGCGGCAGCCTCTGGGCGTCGATAGCGGCGAACATACCGCAGCTCATCACCGACACCGGCGACCGCCATCGCCTGGACCTCGACAACGCGGAGAACAAGACCACGGCGGCCCGCGCCCAGGCCGACAACGCGGAGGAGAAGGTCACGGAGCGGGCCCCCGACTCGTGGATCTCCTCGAAGTTCGTCGTCGACCGTGGAGCCGGGCTGCGCCTGGACCACCAGACGCAGTCGGTCGAGGAGATGCGGGCGCAGATCGCCGAGGTGCTGGACGGGCCCTCCTACCGCGAGGGCGCGGCCGCCCTGCACCGCGAGTGGCTGTCCAAGCCGAGCCCCGCCGACATCGTCCCCGACCTGGAGAAACTGGCCGCGGAACGCTGACGTCCACTGCGGGCCGAAGGGAACGCGAGCGCGACCACCGGCGGACCGGCCGGAACGGGGTCGCGACCGCCGCAGGCCGACGGGAACGCGGCCACGACCATCGCGGACCGGCGGGAACGCGGCCGCGACCACCGCGGACCGGCGGGAAACGTGATCGCGGCCACCCGGGCGGCAGGAGATCCGGTGCGCGGAGAACGCGCCCCGTGGCCCGCCCCGCCGTCGCGCTGTCGCGCTGTCAAAACGACTGGAGGAGCAAGAGTATGAAGAAAGAGGTCGTCGTCGATGTCTGGGTGCCCGATCTCACCTTCCCCGGGTGGATGGATCGGTGGCACCAGCAGGCGGCGGAGTTCGAGGCGGCGCATCCGGGATGCACGGTGAGGGTCCAGGGGAAGGATTTCTGGACGTTCCCGCTGGAGGTCTCCAAGGCCGCGGCGGAGGGACGCGCGCCCGCGCTCGCGGAGTACTACTTCTACATGGGGCAGGTGGCCAGGGACGAACGGGCCCGTGACGGCTCCCCGCTGTTCACCTCGGTGGAGAAGGCGATCGGCGGCCGGTCGGAGATCCTCGGCGAGCCCGTCGTGATCGACGACGTGCTCCCGGTCTTCCGGGAGTACTACAGCCTCGACGGCGACCTCACGTCCATGCCGTCGGTGGGCACGACGAGCCTCCTGTACGCGAACACCGACCTGCTCCGGGCCGCGGGCGTCACCGAGCTCCCGACGACCTGGGACGAGGTGGACTCGGTGTGCGAGGCGATCGCCGCCCTGCCGGGCGGCCCCGACCACGCGATCACCTGGTCGAACCACGGCACGTTCTTCCAGCAGGCGGTGGCCGTGCAGGGCGGGCACCTGGTCGGTCAGGAGAACGGCCGGGCCGGACGGGCCGAGCGCAGCAACCTGGCGTCCGGCGAGATGCTGGCCTGGGCCGAATGGTGGCGACGCCTCCACGGCAGGGGCCACTACCTCTACACGGGCTCCATCCCGGACTGGGCGGGGACCCTGCGGGCGTTCACCGAGCAGCGGGTCGCGGTGCGGATCTCGTCCTCCAACGACGTGAACTACATGGTCCGGGGGGCGAAGGCGAACGGGTTCGGCATCGAGGTGGGCATCTTCCCCTACAACGACAAGGTCCCCTACGCGGGCAACGCCGTCGCCGGCACCTCCATCTGGCTGGCGAACGGCCTCGACGAGGCCACCCGGGACGCCGCGCTGGCGTTCCTGATGTTCCTGCACAGCCCTCGGATGGCCGCCGAGCGGCACAAGGCCAACAGCTTCGTCCCGATCACCCACGCGTCGCTGGAACTGCTGGAACGCGAGGGCTGGTTCGACCTGCACCCCTACCACCGGGTGGCCGTCAACCACGTCAGCCGGTACCCGAGCGGCGTACCGGCCGAACAGCGGCGGGCGAACGGCGTGCCGCCGTCGGTGGGCGCCCTGTTCGGGGACTTCGCGGGAAACCAGGACGTCATGACACGTGCCATGGGGGACGTGCTCGCGCTGGGAGCGGATCCGCGCACCCGGTTCGCGGAGGCCGACGCCGAGGCCCAGCGGCTGCTCGACGGCTACAACGCCTACGCCCTCCGAGGCGGCCCGCGTCCGCACACCAGCCACTTCGTGGAGTACTTCGCGGCGGCCATGGCCGGGCGCGACTACACGGCGGCGGACCTCGAGAAAGCCGTGAAGGCGAACCGCTGAACCACTGAACCCTTCCCGGAAAGCCGGGAACCCCGGCACACGACGTGTGGCCCCGTCTTCGGCGGGGCCACACGTCGTGGTCGGCCGGTGTCCTCGCCCGTTCCCTCCGGAACGTGAACGGTGCCGCGATCCGCCAGGACGGCCGGACCCCCGGAACCGGATCAGACCGGCCCGCTTCACGAACGCACGAACCTCGATGACACGAGAGGTGACGCGAGAAAGGAGGGACCCGCCGTGCCGGGCACGGCGGGTCCCTCCTCGCGGGTCGGGCGGTCAGGCCGCGGCCGCCACCGGGGCGGTGAGGCGGACCGGCAGGCTCCGGTGCCCGTTCATGATGAACGTCGGCATCGGCTCCAGCTCGTCCGGCTCCACGGTCAGCGCCATCTCGGGGAAGCGGTCGAACAGCATCGACAGGCTGACCTGGCCGATCAGCCGCGCGACACCGGCACCGAGGCAGAAGTGCGGGCCGTACCCGAACGAGATGTTCTCCTTGTCGGCGCGGGTGACGTCGAACCGCTCGGGGTCGCCGTGGAGCGCGGGATCGCGTCCCAGGGCGTGGTAGTTGATCAGAACCGGGTCCCCCTGGCGGATGGTGACGCCGTCCAGCTCGACGTCCTCGGCGGCGAAGCGGAGGGGCAGGCTGGCCAGCGGCGCCTGCACCCTCAGCGTCTCCTCGATGACGTCGTCCCAGGACGCCTCGCCGCCGACGACCATCGCCCGCTGTTCCGGGTGGGTCAGCAGCGCGGTGATGGCGTTGTCCAGGAAGTTGATCGTCGTCTCCGACCCCGCCCCGAGGATCGCGAAGACGGTGTCGGTGAGCTCCGACTCGCTCAGCCGTGAGCCGTCCTCGTCGTCACTCGCCGTGATCAGGTAGCTCGTGATGTCCTCGCCGGGGTTCTGCCGCTTGGACGCGACGAACTCCTCCATCGCGCCCCGCCAGCCGGCGAGGATCGCCTGCGCCTGCGCGGGGCTGACCGTGGTGTCCGCCATCATGTCGATGACCTCGATGACCCCCGGGAGCGCCTCCTCCGGCAGGCCGATCAGGTGCGCCACCAGCCGGGCGGGCAGCGGCTTGGCGAACCTGCTCTTCAGGTCCACCACCTCGCCGGGCGCGGCGGTGGCGATGTCCTCGATGAGGTCCTTCGTGATCTCCACGACGCGCGGCCGCATGGCCTCGACGCGGCGGGGCGTGAAGGCCTTGCCGACGAGCCTGCGCAGACGCATGTGGTCCTTGCCGTGCACGGTGGAGATGTTGTCCATCGCCACCCAGCTGATCAGCTCCCAGTCGGGGGGGATCTCCCCGTTCCTGAAGGCGGGCCAGTGGGCTCGGGCGCTCTTGGTGATCCGGGGGTCGGTCAGCAGCGCCCGGGAGACCTGGTAGCCGTTCACCCACCAGGCGGCGACACCGCCGGGCAGTTCGACCATCGTCGCGGGTCCGCGCTCACGCACGCGGGCCTCCTGGTCGTGGACCTCCCGCCCCGTCACGTCGAGTACGAACGGGCAGCGTTCATTCACGGATGTCTCCTCGGGTCAGATCTTCTTCAGGGACGAATCCGGGTCGTCGACCAGCTCGCGCAACAGCCGGCAGTACTTCTGCGCGATCTCGACGACCGTGCTCTCGTCGAACAGGTTGTTGTTGAACCCCAGGTTCCCGATGATCTCGCCGGAGGGGTCGACGCCCAGCGTCCACAGCGCGCCGTCGGGGATGTCGGTGCTGACCTCCTGGGACAGCACCCGCCTGCGCAGGTCGGAGTACTCCAGGTCGCCGATGCGCTCCCGCTCCATCACGAACGGGAACTGGTGGACCTGGAAGGCGAACACCGCCCGGTCGTCGCCGACGAAGGTCTCGGTGATGTCCGGCGCCTCCGCCACGATCTGGGCGAACGGGATGTCGTTGGAGTACGCCTCGACGCAGGTCTTCCGGGTCCGCGCGAGCACGTCGCGGAAGTTCTCGCAGCCCTCCAGGTCGGTCCTGAGGGGGACGTAGTTGAAGAACGACCCCACGGTCTCGTGGAACCGCGCCTTGCCCCGGCCCAGGGTCAGGGTCGGGACCGTGATGTCGGTGCTGCCGAACATCTCCCTCAGCAGGACCTTGTAGACCGCGAGCATGAAGATGAACGGCGAACTCCGCATCGACCTGGCGATCGCCAGGGCCCGCGTCGTCAGGTCCTTGTCGATCAGGAAGCGGTGGGCCGAGGTCCCCTTCGGGAGGCCCTCGGAGCGGAGGTGGTCGGTGCGCATCGGGAAGATCCGCGCCCCGCGCAGCTTCTCCCGCCAGTACAGGCGGGCCTTCGCCGTCGCCTCGGTCTCGGAGTTCGCCCGCTCCCAGACGGCGTACTCCGGGTACTGCACGGTCTCCGGCAGCTCCCTCGGCCCGTGCCCGCTCCGCTCGGCGTAGAACGCGGCCAGATCGCGGATCATCAGCTGCGTCGACCACTCGTCGACCGCCGAGTGGTGGGCGATGAGCACGAGGACCGCGTCCTCCGCGTCGAACCGCGCGAGCACCGCCCGGATCAGGGGCGGCTCGGAGACCCCGTACGCCCCGGACTCCATCTCGATGAGGAGTTCCTCCGCGCGCCGCTCGCGCTCGGCGGGCTCGGTGGGCGGCAGGTCGCGTACCTCAAGGTGCGGCGATCCCGGCGGGAGGACCTTCTGGTAGCGGGTCTCGCCGTCGCGGACGACCAGCGTGCGCAGCGACTCGTGCCGCTCGACCAGGTCGTCCAGCGCGCCCCGCAGCTTCTCGGGGTCGACGGCGCCGTGGACCCGCCAGCCGCAGACGATGATGTACTCCGGGCCGAACGGCCCCTCCTCGTCGCCCCTGTCGAACATGCAGAGGAATTCCTGGTTGAACGAGAGCGTGACGCGCTCGGTCGTGGTCTCGGTGCTCACTTGCCTGACCTTCCTTCGGATGTGGCGAACCGGCGCGGCTCCGGGCGGGGACTCATCGGGGGCTCGTCGGGGGCTCATCGGCCTCTCGTCGGGGCTCATCGAGCTCCCGCCGGGGCTCATCGAAAACTCATCGAGCTCTCGTCGAGGGCTCGTCGGGCTCTCACCGGACCGCGACCTTGCCCCGCTTCGCCGATCCGGACGCGGCGGCGCGGCCGTTGGAACCCTTGAGGCGCGGGAGCGCGTTCCACAGCACCCGGAGGATCATGCCGGGCCGCTGCAGGGACTCCGGCCGCTCCACGAGCCCGGCCGTCCGCATGTACGCGGCGGTCACCTTGCCGTCCCGGGTGGCCGCGATCTGCACCAGCTTCAGGAACGCCTGGGCGACCCGCACCTGCGGGGTCCGCTCGCCCGCCACCCCGGGGAAGCTGAGGTCGACGATGTTCGTCATCTCCCAGGGCGCGTCGATGACGTCCCGGGCGAGGTCCTGGAAGAACTGGCGCGGCTGCGGGGCGGAGCCGGTGTGCAGGTGGTCGCGCATCGTCAGGGCGCCCAGCGCGGCGACCGTCATCCCCTGGGCGTAGACCGGGTTGAAGCAGCAGACGGCGTCGCCGGTGACGAGGAGCCCGTCGGGGAAGCGCGTCATCTCCTGGTAGTGGCGCCGCAACGTGGTCGGGAACTGGAACGCCACCGGCTCGTCGAGCGGCTCGGCGTGCTGCAGGGCGTCATGGATGTCCGGGACCGCCAGCGACTCGATCCACCGGTAGAAGCCCTCCTGGTCGGTGGGCGGGTGGTCGCCGAGCAGGCCGTACGTGGTCAGCTCGACGCGTCCGCCGTCCGTCTTGGTGAAGATCGCGCCTCTGGGCAGGGCGGGCGACGCGACCGGGTTGATCGACAGGTCGCCGTGGTAGGGGTCCTTGGTCAGCCGGTAGTGCTGGGTCACGTAGCAGAGGCCGATCTTCTTGCGCTCCTCCCTGACCCGCGGGTAGCCGAGGTCCTCCAGCCAGATCGGGGTCCGCGACCCCCTGCCGGTGGCGTCGACCACCAGGTCGGCCGTTATCACCTCGGACTCGTCACGGCCGTGCGGCTGCACGCGCACGCCGTTGACGCGGCTGCGGTCGGGCGTCGTCTCCAGGCCGAGGATGTCGTGGCGCTCGGCGAAGGAGATGTTGGGGATGGCGCTCGTCCGCTCGCGGATGTGCTTCTCCAGCATCGGGCGGCTCGCCGCCACGCAGACCAGCCCGGCGTGCTGCTGCCTGAGCCGTTTGCCGTTGAAGTACCACCGCACGTCGCCGGCGAGGTCCCCGGTCGGCACGCCGTCCGCGAAGATCTCCTCCGTGATGCCGGGGTACAGCTCCTCCATGGCCAGCTGGCCGCGGGCGAGCAGGCCGTTGATGTGTCGGGCCTGCGGGCAGCCCCGCCGCATGCCGTCCACGCCGAGCAGCTCGTCGCGGTCGACGACCAGCACCTCGTCGTACGCGTCGGAGAGCACCCGCGCCGCGAACAGTCCCGCCAGGCTTCCGCCCAGCACAACCGCGCGGGTCCCAGTCGTGTCACCCATTTTTCGGCTACCTCCACAGTTTCGTTATTCGACGCCGAACCGCGCCCTGGCGTACTCGCGTTTCGCGATGGCGGTGAGGAAGACCGCGACACCCGCGTGACTGTGCAGCGTCGACAGGTCGCGCCACACGCGCTCGATGCGCTCGCCACGGCGCACGGAGCTCGATCCGGCGGTGGGGAACAGGTGTCCCTCGACCGCCCTCCAGCAGAGCTCGACGACCTCGCGGCAGATCAGGGCGATGCGCATCTCGCGCTCGGTGGTGAACGCCTCCGGCCCCCGCGCGCACGTGTCCCGCCACTGGTCGACGGCGTTCCAGAAGGCCGCCTCGGCGGTCGCGATCAGCGCCGTCGCCTCGCCGTACCAGCGCTGGAAGTCGGGGTCCTCCGTCCGGGGGACGATCGGCGGGAAGCCGGTCGTGCGGGTGCGCATCAGCTCCTCGTAGGCGTCCAGCGCCCCCTGGGCCATCCCCAGGGCGAGCACCGCGTCCTCCAGGACCATGAAGCTGAGCGGTCCCCCGCCGTACTCGGGGTTGCCGTGCAGTTCCAGACCGGGTGTGCCGTCGGTGACGGTGAGCTGGCTGAGGTGCTTGCCGAGGGTGAGGTGGTCGGGCACGAAGCCGGACACGGCGATGCTGTGCGACCCGCTGCCCTTGAGGCCGAGCTGCGCCCCCCAGTCGTCCAGGCGCTCCCACTCGCTGCGGGGGGCCACGAACAGCATGGGCTCGCCCTCGACGAGGGTGTGGCCCATGAAATGACCGGCGTAGGGGGAGCCGGAGCAGTAACCCCAGGTCCCGTTGAGCGCCCAGCCCCCGTCCACGCGCTCCGCGGTACCGGACGGCACGACCGTGGCCGGGCAGATGAAGTCCCCCTGCGACAGCAGCTCGTCCTGGGCCCGCCTGCCGAACAGGGTGGCCACGGCGTGGGCGTGCGCGTGCCCCAGGCAGTACATCCAGCCCGTCGACGGGCACCCGCGCGTCAGCGCCAGCGTGACCCGCATGAAGGTCTCGATGCCGAACTCGTAACCGCCGTAACGGCGCGGCACCAGAATTCGATAAAAGCCGGACTTCACGAACCGGTCGTGAATGTCCGCGGCGTAGAACGTGCGTTCCTCGGTTTCCGCCTGGCGTCCCACCAGTTCCCGGGCGATGGACTCGGCCCTTTTGACGACATCGGCGGGCCGCAGATCCGGCTCGGGCGGATCGGGAAAACCCTGGGCTCGGGCATCCGTGGCAAGAGTCATCGTTGGCCCCCTCAACCCTGATTGGTCATGATGGGTAGCCTCACAGGGAAGGCCGTGGCCCGACATCTCCGGAGTTGCGATATCCGTCGCGGCGGACGAGAAACCCGGCAATATGCGATAAGAATTCCGGAGGCAATCGGGGGATACTCCGCTCGCGAAACCGGGATGGGCGGATGGCCGTCCCTCACCCCCTTGAACTGCGAGAACACGAAGCCGGGTGGGCCGCGAGCCGTCGCCCCGGCGCTTTTCGCGCTTATCGAGCCGCGCTCGATTGCGCATGAACGCGGAAGTCACGAGGACACTCCGCATTTAAGCTCGACGCGAATCCAAATGGCGGCAGGGAAACGGGGCGAGGATGACCGAAACGGCTACGTGGAAAACAGGGAGCGCGGAACCCACGAGAACCGCGTACCGGACGTGCCCCATTTGCGATGCCGTCTGCGGCCTGCGCCTCACCCTCGACGGCACCGGGAAGGTCGCGTCCGTGCGGGGCGACACCGAGGACCCCTTCGGCAAGGGGTACATCTGCCCCAAGGGGGCGAGCCTGGGGCAGCTGGACGAGGACCCGGACCGGCTCAGGGCCCCGATGGTGCGCAAGGACGGCGAGTGGCACGAGGTCACCTGGGAGGAGGCGTTCGCGACGGTCGACCGGGGGCTCACCCGGGTCATCGAGTCCCACGGCCGCCAGGCGACGGCCGCCTACTTCGGCAACCCGACCTTCCACACCATGGCCGGCATCCTCTTCCGCGGCCCGCTCGCGCAGGCCCTCGGCACCCCGAACGTCTTCAGCGCCAGCTCCATCGACCAGCTTCCCAAGCACGTGGCCTGCGGCCTGATGCTCGGCGACGCCATGTCGATCGCCGTTCCCGACCTCGACCGTACGGACTACCTGCTCGTCCTCGGCGCCAACCCGGTGGAGTCGCACGGTTCGCTCTGCGCGGCCCCCGACTTCCCCGGACGGCTCCGGGCGCTGCGCGAGCGCGGCGGCAGGCTGGTCGTGGTCGACCCGCGCCGCACCCGCACCGCCGCCGTCGCCGACGAGCACCTGTTCGTCAGGCCGGGCACGGACGCCCACCTGCTGTTCGGCATCGTGCACGCGCTCTTCGCCGAGGACCTCGTCACCGTCGACCTCGACGTGGAGGGCCTGGACGAGCTGCGCCGGCTCGCCATAGACTTCCCGCCGCACGTCGTCGCCCCGGTGTGCGGCGTCGCCGGCGACGTGATCGTACGGCTGGCGCGCGAGCTGGCATCGGCGCCCTCGGCCGCGGTCTACACCCGGGTGGGGACCTGCACCACCGAGTTCGGGACCGTGATCCAGTGGCTGGTCGACGCGATCAACATCCTGACCGGCAACTTCGACCGGCCCGGCGGGGTGATGTTCACCAGGCCCGCCACGGCCGAACCGTGGCGGACGGGTGAGCCCTTCGCGATGGGACGGTGGCGCAGCCGGGTGCGGGGACTGCCCGAGGCGCTCGGCGAACTCCCCCTCGCCGTCCTGGCCGAGGAGATCGAAACCCCGGGAGACGGGCAGGTCAGGGCCCTCGTGACGGTGGCCGGCAACCCGGTGCTGTCGGCGCCCAACGGGACCCGGCTGGAGCGCGCGCTGCGGGACCTGGAGTTCATGGTCTGCGTGGACCCCTATCTCAACGAGACCACCCGGCACGCGGACGTCATCCTCCCGCCGCCCCGCATGCTGCAGATGCCGCACTACGACTTCCTGCTGCTCACGGTGACCGTGCGCAACTACGCGAGGTTCTCCCCCGCGATCCTGCCGCTCGAGCCGGGACGTCCCTCCGAGGGGGAGATCATGGCGAGGCTGGTCCAGATCGTGTCGGGACAGGGCCCGGACGCCGATCCGGAGGCGCTGAGCGAGGCGATGCTCGGCGGGATGCTCACCGCCGCCGTCACGACCCCCGGATCCCCGTACGAGGGCCAGGACGCGACGGAGTTGCGGGCCTCGCTCGACGGCGAGTGCCCCGAGGAGCGGATCCTGGACGCCATGCTCAGGCTGGCCCCGTACGGGCTGTCCCTGGCCGAGTTGCGGGCACGGCCGCACGGCATCGACCTGGGCGCGCTCAAGCCCCGGCTGGACGAGCTCCTGTGCACCGAGTCCGGCCGCGTGCGGCTCGCCCCCCTGCCGCTGGCCGACGAGGTCGTACGGCTGCGCGAGCGGCTCGGCGAACCGGCCGCCGACATGGTGCTGATCGGCAGGCGCCAGCTCCGCTCCAACAACAGCTGGCTGCACAACGTCCCCACGCTGACCGGCGGCAGCAACCGGTGCACGCTCCACGTCAACCCCGCCGACGTGGCCAGGCTCGGTCTCGGCGACCGGGCGCTCGTCCGGTCGGCGGCCGGGGAGGTCGTGGCCGACGTCGAGCCGACCGAGTCCATCATGCCGGGCGTGGTCAGCCTCCCCCACGGGTGGGGACACGCCGGGACGACCCAGGGGGTCGCCGCGGGACACCCGGGGGTGAACGCCAACGCCCTCACCGATGACACGGTCGTGGATCCGGCGTCGGGCAACGCGGTGTTCAACGGGGTGCCGGTGGTGGTCGAACCGGCCGCGGCGTAGGCCGCCGAACCGGGTGGGAGCAGAGAAACACCGTCCATCCCCCAGGGATGGACGGTGTTGTCGTTGTCGCGTCTCCGGCGGCACGCCTACCCGGAGACGGGCTTACGGGCGACGGCGACGAGATATCCCAGTTCCCGTACGTAGGCCACCGGGCTGTTGAAAACCTTCAGGACCGGGATGACCTCCTCGCCGTACCGCGCCACCAGCTCGTCGAACCGCCTGTCCACGGTCGCGATCACCCGGCGGGCGGTCTGCTGCGTGTGCTCGCTGACGTCCAGGAGCTCCGTGAGCTCAAGGCCCGACTCCCGCACCAGCGCGCGGTACTCGTCCGCGTCGAGCACCGGACCGGCGTGCATGGCCTCCATGTGATGGCGCACCAGCTCGTCGTCGGCCTCGCTCATCGGCCCGGTCCGCAGGTGGTCGGTGACGATCAGCTGGCCTCCCGGGCGCAGCACGCGGAGGGCTTCGCGGAGGAGCCGTGCCCGGTCCATGTGCATGATCGCCTCGAAGACCCAGACGACGTCGAACGCGTCGCGGGGATAGGGCAGGTCGATCGCGTCGGCGTACTCGAACCTCACGCGCTCCGCCAGGCCCTTCTCGGCGGCCTTGCGGTTCGCCTCGTCGAGCTGCTCCTGGTTGTTCGAGACGCCGACGATCCTCACGTCCGCCACCCCGGCGACGCGGAAGGCCGGTGTGCCGATGCCGCAGCCGATGTCCAGCATCGTGGTGGCGTGCTCGAAGTCCGTCTTGTCGATGAGCAGCCGCGTGAGGCGGTCGGTCGCCTCGGGGATCGTGCTCTGGTCCTCCTCGGAGGGCCAGTACCCGTGGTGGAAATCCTCGCCCCAGATGTCGAGGAGGACCTGGTTGGTCAGTTCGTAGAACCTGTTGGTTTCCTCGGACGTCGGTGCCGCTTGACCACTCATGTCTCGTTCCTCCGTGTGTCCGCGTGTGTCCGGTGGTGATGCGCGTCCTCCGCCACGGCGCCGACGCCACCCGCGCCCCGGCCCGTACGTCCCGCGTGGACCTCGCCGGGGAGCACGCGCGCCATTCACGTGGGGCTCGGGTGGAACCGTCACCGCGCCCGGCGCGCGGGTCGTCCGTGGGGGGAGCGGGTCGCCCGTGCGGGAGGGGGCGCCTCACCCCGCCGGTCGCGCCCCTACCGACGGTCGCACCCACCGCCTGCGTGCGCATCTTCGCCCGTGCGAAGGCATGTTGCCCTCTCCCCCGGTGCTCGCTTATTCATGGAAAGGACGCGGTGACGAGAATTCACGTTCCGGGTGGTTCCGGGTGCTTCCAGGTAACGGAGAAGGCCGAGTCAGACTCGAATTAACTCCGTGTCACAAAGCGAGTAAACACCGCGTCGGGCCGATCCCGCCGCGCGATCGATGCGCAATCGAGAAGAAGGAGCGCCGAACGTCCTGCTGGTAGGAAGGGTTTACGCGGTCTCGGCCCATTCATTGTGCCGCGCTCGTGACCTGCATATCCCAAGTCGGAAAGGAGTTTCCATGGACGCGGGTACCGAAGCCGGTTCGGGGGTCCGAGCCGGACGACGGGAGTGGCTGGGGCTCACGGTACTGGCCCTGCCCACCTTCTTGCTGTCGATCGACCTCACCGTGCTCTACCTGGCCCTGCCACAGCTGACCGCGGAGCTCGCGCCGTCCAGCACCCAGCAGTTGTGGATCCTGGACGTCTACGGGTTCCTCATCGCGGGCTTCCTGATCACGATGGGCAACCTGGGCGACCGAATCGGCCGCCGCCGCCTGCTCATGATCGGCGCCGCGGCGTTCGGTGTCGCGTCGGTGTTCGCGGCCTACTCCACCTCACCGGAGATGCTCATCGTCGCGCGGGCGGTGATGGGGATGGCCGGCGCCACGCTGATGCCGTCGACCCTCGCGCTGATCAGCAACATGTTCAAGGATCCCAAGCAGATGGGCACGGCCATCGGGATCTGGATGAGCTGCTTCATGGCCGGTGCCGCCGTCGGACCGCTCTTCGGAGGGGCACTGCTCACCACCTTCTGGTGGGGTTCGGTGTTCCTGGTGAACGTGCCGATCATGCTGCTGCTGGTCGCCGTCGCGCCGAGGCTGCTGCCGGAGTACCGCAACCCGGACGCCGGTCGCCCGGACCTGGCCAGCGTCGCCCTGTCGCTCGTCGCCATCCTGGCGTCCATCTACGCGATCAAGGAGCTGCCGAAGGTCGGCCTGGAGCCGGTGCCGATGCTGCTCCTCGTCGTCGGCCTGGCCGTCGGGGTGGCCTTCGTGCTCCGCCAACGGCGGCTCGCCGATCCGCTGCTGGACATGCGCCTCTTCGGCACCCGGGCCTTCAGCGTGTCGCTGTGCAGCATGCTGCTCGGCTTCATGGCGGTGTCCGCGATCGGGCTGTTCGTGGTGCAGTACCTGCAGACCATCGAGGGGCTGACCCCGCTGATGACCGGCCTGTGGGTGCTGCCCAACGCGCTGGTGATGATCGGCGGCACGATGCTGGCCCCCGTCATCGCACGGCGGATCCGCCCGGCCTATCTCATCGCGGGCGGGCTGGTGATCTCGCTGGTCGGCCTCGTGCTGATGGCCAGGGTCACCGGCGGCATCCCCCCGATGATCGCCGCCCACGCCCTGGTCGGGTTCGGGATGAGCCCGCTCATGGCGGTCGGCTACGGCCTGGTCATCAGCTCGGCCCCGATGGAGAGGGCGGGGTCGGCGGCCTCCATGGCGGAGACCACCGGAGAGGTCGCGGGCGCGCTCGGCATCGCGGTGCTGGGTACGGTGGGCACCGCCGCTTACAGCGCTCAGGTAGCCGGCTTCATCCCCCCGGGGCTCCCCGCGGCCGCCGCGGAGACCGCGAAGGAGACCCTCGTCGGCGCGGTCACCGTCGCCGAGCAGCTGCCCCAGTTCGCGGCCGCGCTCCTGAACCCGGCCCGTACGGCGTTCATCGAGGGCATGCACGTCACCGCGATCGTCAGCGCGGCCCTGCTGGTGGTCGTCATCGTCTTCGTCCTGACCATGCTCCGGCACATCGGCCCGACCGACGCCGGGGAGGTCCCCGAGGCGGGGCAGGCCGACGACGCTCCCGCCGAGGCGGGGAAGACCGCCGAGGCGGGTAAGGAGGCGAGCGCGCCCGCGCCGAGCCAGTGAGCCCATCGCGCGCTCGGACGACCGGCCCCGTGCCCGGTGAGGGGATCCCCTCACCGGGCACGGGGCTTCTCCGTCGCGACCTGCCACCGCGGGCCGGTGGTGGAATAGCGGCAAAGCCTCACAGGGGCGCGTGGAGTGGCGGGGCGGCGAGGCCGGTGCGGTCGGCGCGGGACTCCGGCGACGGCACCCGGCCGTGCTCCGGTACGACGACGAGGCCGCCGAGGAAACGCGGTCGCCGTATCTCGAACAGCGCGACGACCGGACCGGCCCACAGTGCGTCCCGCGACACCTCGTGTCGCGCGACCGGCTCCCGCTCCGAGGGCAGCCGGTCCCCCGCCCTGGCCACCGAGGGCCGGGATGTCGTCCCGGAGCCGCGCGACGACCTGGACGCGGACAGAGGTGGAACGATGTTCCTTGGCGTTCCTCGGCGTCGGCGAGGGTGTCAGAACCGCCTTCTGCCCGCCCGGTCGCGGCGAGCCCGTCGACGGCATCTTCACCCTGGGGGCCGCGCCGCGGGCCGTGCTCGGTCACGAGCGTCACGTGTGCGACGACGACACGGTGCGCGCGTGGGCCGGGGTGACATCGCGGCTCTCGGCCGACGGGTCGTCGAGACGACGGATCGTCAAGACGGCGGGACGTCGAAGCGGTGGATCGTCAAGACGGCGGGACGTCGGGGCGGCAGGGCGTCGAGGGGCCGGGCGTCAAGGCGGCCGGGCTGGGCGACAGTGCTGCGCCGCCGTTCCACGTCCGGCCCGTCACCCGGCACCGGACCGGACACCAGACCTGGCCAGACCTGGCCTGGCCGGACCAGACCGGACCGGGCCTGGCAGCGGATGGCAAAACCAAAACGGCGTCGTCTCGGTGGAGACGACGCCGCACGTTCGGCGAGCGTCGAGCGGGCACGGGCGAGACCGCCTCGCCCGCTCGACAGCCGGAGCCTTCGTTAAGCCTTCGCGAGATACTCCTCAAGCGCGTCGAACCAGCCGTTCCATCCGGCCTTGACCTCCTCGACCTGGTCCTCGGGGAGGTACGACTTCTGGATGAACGTCATCTCGGTCTTGTCGCCCACGGCGGTGAACTCGACGCTGAGCGACTCCTGGCTCGCGTCCGCCGCCTGCTTCGCCTCGAAGTCAGGGTCGTTGGAGAGGGAGAACACCAGCCGCTCGTACTTCTCCACCTCGAAGTAGTACCCGTGGAACGGCATCTCGTCGCCCTCGTACTCGATGGGGGCACTCCACCGTCCGCCCGGGCGGACGTCCATCTTCACCTCCATGGAGTCGGGGGTGCCCCACCACTGGCGGTAGCGCTCGGGCTCGGTCCAGGCCTCGTACACCTTCTCGCGGGGAGCGTTGAACGTGCGGGTGACCCTGATCTCGGGGGGAGACGATGACTCGGTCATCGCACCGTCCTTTCTGGATTTCTCGTCGCCGGAGCCGGAATTTCGATTTCAGAACATGCCGGCACTGAGCCCGCATATCCATTCCAACCCTAGTGACCACGCCGGGAGCCCGCTTCTTCTCGTTTGCCCTCGTCGGGCTTTCACGTGAAGCGGTCGGCGTGGTCACCGTGGAGTCCTGGATGACCGTCCGATCGCGGGTGTGCGAGCGGACGGTCTTTTTCTCGGTACCCGTTCTTCCCGCGCCCCCTACGCGCGGCGCCCCATCCCGGCCATTTCCCCGCGGGGCAGCTTGAGCTTTTGCCCGGAGGTCTTCTCGATCCACCACTGGACGATGAACAGGTTGATTATCCAGCCGCCCCAGCTGATCCCCTCCAGGATGTAGTTGAAGTCGATCTGCTCGACCCACGGGGACCACCAGATCCAGCCCATTCCGATGAAGAACCCCCAGACGGGCGTGCCCCACAGGATCGCGAAGCTGTAGATCATCCAGCGCCGGTGCTCGGCGTACCGGCCTTGGCGCAGCTTGACCCACCCGATCAACGCCGTGGCCGTCCACAGGATGGCCGCCACGGCGCCGCCGACCTTGCCGGCCGGGATGGACACGGGAAGCATGAGGAGGACGAAGATCGAGGTCGGGATCGCCCCGACGAACACGTAGATCCTGCCGGACCACCGGTGGAAGGCCGGGTAGCGCCTTCGAAGCCACGGCCAGAGCTGCAGGACGACCGTCACCAGCGACAACGTACCGGCCGCGACGTGTCCCACGAGCAGCCAGTACTGCGTCACCGACTCCAGGGGGCGCTGCGCCTGGTTCGGGTCGAGGGCGGAGTACTTCGGGAGCTGGAAGATGAGGAACACAACGGCGAAGGCCACCGTTGGCACAAGCAGATAATTGCTGAGCTGCCGTCTCGGCCGGGTGCCCGGCGCGGGGGTTTCCGCACCGGGTTCCACCGGCTCACCGGCCCGGCGATCCGGAGCGCCGAGATCCGTCTCCGTCATGTCTGACCTCCTGCTCGAATGCACAGAACATTGTCGAACCCTCCCCCGGCGGGATTCAGTGCCACCTCAGCGTCTTATCCGAATCGCCTTCGCCGCATCTTTTGGAATGCGCGAACGAATTCCGTTCGGGCCACTCCCGCCCCTCGTTTCCCAGGCGGCACCCGCACGCGTCCCACCGGATACGGCCTCCTCCGGAGGCGTCCGCCGGGCACGCGCCGGTGCCCCGCCTCAGGAGGGCTTGACGCCGATGAAGAGACCCGGGCCGCCCTGGCCGGTCTCGACGAACTCCACGGAGGCGACGCCCGCCTCGGCGACGGCCGTCTCGTACTCCTGCCGGGTGAACATCGTCAGCAGGTGGAGGTCGGTGAAGTGCTGGATGCCGGTCTCGGAGTCGGCCACCACGAAGTGCGCGTCCATACGGAAGACCCGGCCCTCCAGCACCGTGTGGGAGACCCGGGCGATGGTCTGCCCGTTGATCGTGACGACGTCACTGGTGACGCGCCCGGCCTGCACCTTCTCCGGGAGGTACCAGGGCTCGAGGACGATGACCCCGCCCGGGTTGAGATGCCGGCCGAAACAGCGCATCGCCGTGTTCAGCTGCTCGGCGTCGTCCAGGTAGGCGATCGAGCTGAACAGGCAGGTGATCGCGTCGAACCGCCGGTCGAGGTGGAAGTCCTGCATGTCGCCCCGGTGCAGCGGCACCCCGGGCAGCCTCTTCCCTGCGACCCGGAGCATGTCCTCGGACAGGTCCATGCCCTCCACGTGCTCGAACGCCTCCGCGAAGTAGCCGAGGTTCCTCCCGGTGCCACAGGCCACGTCCAGCAGCGAGGACGCGGAGGCGTTGCGCTCCTTGACGTGCTTGGCCATCATCCGGGAGCGTGACGCCTCCTCGGCCTCGTACGGCCTGTCGCGCCCCTCGTAGAAGGCGTCGTACACCTCGGCGTGAGAGTAGACCGGCGAGAGCCCATCCATGATCAGAAACCCCCCGTTTCGGGGCGGAACCGCTGCTCTTCGGTCATGTTTTCCTCCGTGTGGTCGCGGGTGGGAGTGGCGTCGGCCGTCGCCGGCCGCTCGGGGAACACCGTCCGGGGGTCCATCGCCCCAGCCTGTTCTCGCGGGGACGGCGGCGCATCTCCCAACATGCGCATGAGCCGCCCGCCACGGCGTTCCGGGGTCAACGGGGTCAAGGGGGTCAACGACGCGAGGCGCGGTGTTCGGCGGTGAGCCTCTCCAGCGTCGGCACGAGATCGTTCGGACTCGGCATCGCCCTCACCTCGGTGCGCAGCCGGGCGGCGTTCCTCGCGTACGACGGGTCCTCCAGGACCCGCTTGAGGCTGTCGCGCAGCACGTCGGCGGTGAAGGTGCTGGCGTTGCCCGCGTACACCCCGGCGCCGCGGTCCTCCAGCCCGTTCGCGATGGTCACCGGAGCCCACCACTTCTCGGTCTTGAAGTCGCCGGGCACGATGACCTGCGGGACGGCGTGTTCGAGCGCCGACGCGAAGCTCCCGGCGCCGCCCTCGTGGACGATCGCCGAGCACGTGGGCAGCAGTTCGGTGAACGGGACGAAGTCCACGGCGCGAACGTTGTCCGGGAGCGTCACCGACCCGAGCTGGTCGGCGTTGAGGGTCGCGATCACCTCGACGTCGAGGTCGGCCACCGCCTCAAGAAGATCACGGGACGACGACCCGCCGGTAAGGGTGACGTCCCGATGCGAGATGCCCTGCGAGATGCAGACGCGCCTGCGGGCGGGCTCCTCGTACACCCACCTCGGCGTCGTCGAGGGACCGTTGAACGGCACGTTGCGCATCGGCAGGTAGTGCACACCCTCCGGCTGCCAGATCCACGGCGGCGTGGCGGAGATGGTCCACTGCCCGAGCGCCGTCGTCTCGTCGAAGTCGTGGCCGTACCGTTCCAGGATCGGCCGCAGCCAGTCCCGCACCGGGTCACCCTCGGTGTCGAACCGGGCCCGGCAGGCCGCGCGCAGCTGCGCCATCCTGTCCACGGCGAGCGAGAGCCGGGCGTGCGCCGCGCCGACGACCTGAGCCGCCACCGCGCCGGGGAAGGCGCTGATGTCGGTGATCACCAGGTCGGGCCGCCACACGCGGGCGAAGGCCACCAGGTCGTCGAACGAGGCGTCGGAGAAGAACGTCGAGCTGATGCCCGCGATGACGTCTTCCAGCTCGACGTGCGGATCGCCCCAGCCGTAGTCGCTCTGCAGCGACTTCCCGGTGCGCTGCCCCCTGGGGTCGCACGGCCCCGGCGACTCGTCGGCCGACGCGGGCCGCCCCATCTTCATCGGCCACTCGATCGGTACCTTCGCCATCCTCTCCTTGAGGGAGATCCTGTCGCCGACCGATACGCCGGACAGTCCGATCTGCGCGATGTCGTCGATGATGTCGGGCGATCCGGCGACGCACACCTCGTGTCCGGCGCTGCGCAGCGCCCACGCCAGCGGCACCAGTCCGTACAGGTGTGCTCGGAAGGGGAGGGTCGCGAACAGGATCCGCATCGGGGTTCTCCGTTTCGATGGTCGGTGATGGCTGCCGTGCCGGGTGACGTGCCCGTCGCCGCGCCGCGCACGGGACGGAACGGCTCAGTCCAGCGCGTAGGCGATCTCTGTCAGGTGCCGCCCGTAGGTCGAGTGCCGCATGCCGGCGCCGAGCCGGTAGCAGGCCTCGGCGTCGATGAAGCCCATCCGCAGGGCGATCTCTTCAAGGCAGGCCACCCGCTCGCCCCGGTATTTCTCGACGAACCGCACGTACTGGCCGGCGGCCAGCAGGGAGTCGTGGGTGCCGCAGTCGAACCAGGTGTGGCCACGGCTCAGCCCGATGAGTTTCGCCCGGCCCCGTCGGAGGTATTCGAGGTTGACGTCGGTGATCTCCAGTTCGCCTCGGGGCGAGGGGGCGAGCCCCCGGGCGATCTCGACGACCTCGTTGTCGTAGAGGTACAGGCCGGTGATCGCGGTGTTGGAACGCGGGCGCGGCGGCTTCTCCTCGATGGAGACGAGCCTGCCCGCGCGGTCGACCTCGCCGATGCCGTACCGGTCCGGGTCGGGTACGGGGTAGCCGAACAGGGTGCAGCCGTCGAGCGACTCCCTGGCCTCGCGCAGCAGCTCCGCGAACCCGGGACCGTGGAAGACGTTGTCCCCGAGGATCAGCGCCGAGCTGTCGTCGCCGATGTGGTCGGCACCGATCAGGAACGCCTCGGCGATGCCGCGCGGCTCCTGCTGCACCGCGTAGGACAGGTTCAGGCCGAGCTGCGACCCGTCGCCGAGCAGGTTCCGCATGACCGGCACGGTGGACGGCGTGGAGATGATCAGAATGTCCCGGACTCCGGCCAGCATCAGCACGGAGAGCGGGTAGTAGGCCATCGGCTTGTTGTAGACGGCGAGCAGTTGCTTGGAGGTCACCGAGGTCAGCGGGAACAGTCGAGTACCGTTGCCGCCGGCGAGAACGATTCCCTTCATCATCCGGCCCGTTCCTTCGATTCGTGGGTCATCGGTACGCGGCTCATGACCGTTCGTGAGCCACCGGCGCGCGGTCCGCAGCCGCTCGCGGGTCACCGGCGCGCGGTCCGCAGCCGCTCGCGGGTCACCGGCGCGCGGCTCACGACCGGGTGGCTACGACCGGGTGGCTCGCGACCGGGTGGCTACGAGCGACTCACCCGGACTTCGTGGCGGCCTCCGCCCGCTCAAGGAGGACGTACGGATCCTCCATCTCGTACCAGCCGAGGCCCGGCGAGCAGCGGTCGTAGCCGAGCAGCCGCCGTACCTCCTCCGGGTAGGCCAGCACCGCCTCCATGGGCACGGCGAGATACTGGTTCTCCTCCTGGCGCAGGTTGCCCAGGTCCAGCGCGATGGTCAGGCCGGTGCGCGGGGTGTCGGCGGCGTTGTGGCCACCGCCGTGGTAGACCCCGCCCAGCCAGATGAGACCGGAACCCGCGGGCATCTCCGTGGGCAGGGCCTCCTCCGCGCGCGGGGCACGCTCGTCGTCCCAGTGGTGGCTGCCGGGGATGACCATGGTCCCGCCGTTCGCCGCGGTGAACTCGCTCATGGCCAGCATCAGCTGGACCCGGCTGGTCGGGCCGGGATGGCGGCGCAGGTGCAGCGCGTCGTCGCGGTGGAGCGGCTGCTTGCCCTGGCCGGGATGGATCTGGATCAGCTGGGTGCCGCTGATCTGGATGCTCGGGACCATCTCCACCCTGGCCCTCCCTATCCACATGTGCGTCGGCTCCTGCATGATCCTGCGAGCCGCGCCCAGGTAGAGGGGGTGCGTCACCACCGGCGTCAGCCGGGTGGTCCTGGCGAACAGCGAGGAGACGCGCCTGGTCCGCTTGCCGTTGTACCAGTCCCCGCTGAAGTCGTGGGCGTCCAGGGCGGGGCCGAGGTCGTCCCACAGCCGCGCGAGCGTCTCGTCGTTCACGAGCTCCTCGACGATCACGGCTCCGTCGCGCGTCAGGATGCCGACGACGTCGTCCAGGTCGGCGTCGGGCCTCACCCGGGTCAGGCCGGTCGTCGGCGCCCCACCCGGAGCCTCGCCCGAAGCCCCGCTCAAAGCTGTGCCACGTTGGCTCGTGCCGCGACCGTGCGGACGAACTCCGCCATGGTCGGGTCGTCCTCGAAGATGTCGCCGACCTCGATCCACACGCCGAGTTCGTCCTCCACGCGTGCGACGATCCTGGCGGCGCCCACCGACTCGCCGCCCAGCTCGAAGAAGGGGGCACCTTCCTGTCCCTCCGGCACGCCCAGCACCCCCGTCCAGATCTCCTCGACCTTCTTCTGGATCTCGGGGAAGCTCAGATGCTCCGGGAATCCGAGGCTCATGTCCGGTGTCCTCCTGTTTCCTTCCTGGGTGATCGGGATGATCGGGGTGATCGGGGTCGAGCGAGGGCGCTCCGTTCACGCGGCTCGATCCCGTGAGGGTTCGTCGGCGCGGCCCGCCCCCTCACGGGGTCGCCGCCCTGGGGATTCACGCGGTTTCGCCGAGAGACCATCGGCGCGGCTCCATCCCCGGAGTCCCCGGAGTCCCTGGAATCCCTTGGAATCCCCCGGGGTCCTCTGGGGTTCTTTGAGGACTCGTCAGCGCAGCTCGATCCCCTTGAGGAACCGCCCGCGCGACAGCGCGTCCGAGATCGCCGCAATGTCGTCGGCCATGTACCGGTCGTGGTGCAGCGTCGGGACCAGCTCGCGCACCGTGTCGTAGGTGGTCTTGCCCGCGGGGCTGAGCCCGTCGTACCTGTCGGACAGGTCGACCGCCTGCGCGGCGGAGAGGAACTCCACGGCCAGGATGTCGTAGTTGTTCCGCAGTACGCGGCGGGCGTTGCGGGCCGCGATCAGGCCCATGCTGACCACGTCCTGGTTGTCGCCGTTGGACGGCACGCTCTGCGTGCTCGCCGGGCCGATGGTCCGGTTCTCGGCCACCAGCGCGGTCGCCGGGTACTGCGCACCGGCGAAGCCGCTGTTGAGGCCGGGCTCGTCGGCGACGAGGAACTCCGCCAGGCCGCTGAGGTGCCGGTTGAGCAGGCGGTTGGTACGCCGCTCGGAGAAGACGCCGAGCTGGGTCAGCGCGATGGTCACCGAGTCCATGGCGAAGGCGACCGGCTGGCCGTGGAAGTTGGCGCCGTGGAAGACCTCCTTGCCCTCGAAGAAGAGCGGGTTGTCGTTGGCGGAGTTCAGCTCCGTCTCCAGCGTCTGCCGCGCGTTGTACAGCACGTCGCGGACCGCGCCCACGACCTGGGGGATGGCCCGCAGCGTGTAGGCCTTCTGCATGTAGACACCGGTGCGGGAGACCCCGCCGTTGGTCTTCTGGGCCTGTGCCTGCTTGCGCAGCTCCGCGTGCTCGACGGACAGGCCGCTGCCGGTGAGCAGCGCGCGCATGTTGGCGGCCGTGTCGATCTGCCCCCGGTGCGGTCGCGCGATGTCGTGCCCCTCGGCCAGGAACGGGCTGGTCGAGCCGCGCATGGTCTCCACGACCAGCGCGGTCACCAGCTCCGCCTGCCGTACCTGGTCCAGGGCGCGGCCGACCACCAGGGAGCCCAGGCCGGTCATCCCGGAGGTTCCGTTGATCAGCGCCAGGCCCTCCTTGAACCGGAGCTCCAGCGGCTCGATGCCCATCTCCCTGAGCACCCGGCCGGTCGGCACCGCCTGGCCGTCCCGCAGGACGTAGCCCTCGCCGATCACGGTGACGGCGATGTGCGCGAGCGTCGCCAGGTCACCGCTGGCGCCGAGGGAGCCGATCTCGGGGATGGCCGGCGTGATGCCCAGGTTGAGGTAGAGCGCCAGGCGCTCCAGCAGCTCGGGGCGAACCGCCGAGTAGCCCTTGGCCAGGGCGTTCAGCCGGGCGGCGAGGATCGCCCTGGCCTCGTCCACGCCGAACAGCGGGCCGACGCCGGCGGCGTGGCTGCGGACCAGGTTGGTCTGCAGCTCCACCTCCTTCGAGACGTCCACCATCATGTAGATCATCTCGCCGTAGCCCGTGGTCACGCCGTAGACGGGGATGCCCTGCCGCACCGTCTCCTCGAAGAGCGTCCTGCTGGCGGCGGCCTTGGCGAGCGCCGACGGCGCCACCACGCAGGGGGCCTCCTCGGCGACCCGCTGGACCCCGGCGATGTCCAGGGTCTCACCGTCGAAGTCGACTGTCCGTTCAGTTTCGAGCAGGGTCACCGTTCTTTTCCAATCGTGAGCGGTCCACCTTGCCACCGGCGTTGCGCGGCAGCTCCTTGAAGATCTTGAAAACCAGCGGCGGCATGGCGTCGCCGAAGGTCCGGCGCACCGCGCCCCGCCAGGCGGCCCGCGCCGCCCCCGGATCGCGCGGTACGACGTAGGCCACCAGCCGGGTCACCAGCCCGTCGGCGTCGACCTCGGCGCGCACGGCGCACTCGGCCACCGAACCCTGGGCCGCCAGGGTCTCCTCCAGGTCGGCCAGTTCCAGGCGGCTGCCGTTGAACTTGACCTGGGAGTCCCCGCGCCCGAGGAACTCCAGCACCCCGTCCTCCCGCCACCGGCCGCGGTCGCCGGTCCGATAGGTCGGAAGCGGCAGACCGGCGAGCGGCCGGAAGGCGGAGCGCTCCTTTGCCGACGCCCCCACGTAGCCGGGCGTGACGTGCGGACCGAGGACGACGATCTCCCCGGTGACACCCGGCGGGCAGGGCCCGTCGTCCCCGTCCACCACCAGCACCCGCCGTCCGGGGACGGGCCCGCCGATCGGTACCGTCCCCCGCACCGGTCCGTCCACCTCGAACCAGGTGGCCAGGATCGACTCGGTCGGGCCGTAGAGGTTGACCAGGCGTACGGCGGGCAGGAGCGCGCGCAGCTCGCCCGCCAGTTCCCCGCTCAGCGGCTCCCCCGCGAGCAGCAGGTGGCCGAGATCGGGGAGTTCCCGCAGGACGTGGCGGCAGGTACGGGCGAAGCTGGGAACCGTCTGGAAGTGGGTGATCCGCTCGGCCGCGAGCCAGTCGACGATCCGCTCCGGGCTGGTCCTGGTCCGTTCGGGCACCGGGCAGAGGGTCGCCCCCGCCGCGAGGGCGGCGAAGATCTCCATGAGGTTCGCGTCGTACCCGGGCATCGCCCACTGCGCCACCCGGGCCCCGGGGCCGATGCCGAACTCCCCGGCGAACCAGGTGACGAACTGGGAGAGGGTCCCGTGGGTGTGCGGGATGCCCTTGGGCCTGCCGGTCGTCCCCGAGGTGTAGGCGACGTAGGCACGGTCGGCCGGGCCACGCCCGATCGGCGCCGCCGAAGCCTCGACCATGTCCACCGAGCCACGCCCGGCCGACACCGCCGAAGCCTCAGCCGGGTGGACTGAACCACGCCCAGTCGACACCGCCAAAGCCTCGACCAGGTCCACCGAGCCACGCCCGGCCGACACCACCGAAGCCTCAGCCGGGTGGACTGAACCACGCCCAGTCGACACCGCCAAAGCCTCGGCCAGGTCCACCGAGCCACGCCCGGCCGACACCACCGAAGCCTCGACCAGGTCGGCCGGGTCGACGACCCTGCCGCCCAGTTCGTCCCGGAACCACCGGGCCAGCGCGTCGTCGGCTCCCACCAGGGCGGCGGGCCCGAGCTCGCCGAGCATCGCCCTGCCCCGGTCACCCACGTCGCCCGCGCCCAGGCAGACCACGTACGCGCCGGCCCTCAGCGCCCCGAGCACCGCGACGGCCTGTCCCGCCCCTCGCGGCATTCGCACCGCCACCGGCCTGCCCTCCACCGCGCGCAACGCGCGGGCGACGGCGGCCGACCGGATGCCGAGCTCGCGGTACGAGAGGCGGGTGCCGCCCTCGTCCACCGCGACCGTCTCCGGCCGCTCCCTGGCGTGCGGCTCCACCAATTCTTGGACTGGCCTGCTCACGTGCGATCCTCTCAGGAAAGCGGGGTCGGCGGCCGAATGTCTTTTCGCGTTTTCCCGAACCGCGATCGCGCTTATCGTCCGGCTCCGGCGCCCGGTGGCGCATCTCTGGAAATGCTTTGCCGAATTCCCGGAAAAGCGGCGCAACAAAAGAGACACCCCTCGGTCTTTCTCACGCGGCGAAGCCACAACGGCGAAAGTCACGCCGCTGGAGGTCACGGCGGCGGAGGTACGGCAACGGAGGTCACGACGAAGAAACCCACGGCGGAAGCGACGAAGGTGCCGTCGCGCGTGGCGCCGTGACTCAGCCCTCCCGTTCGGCCGTGACGAGGACGAAGGTGCCCGGCCCGGACATGTGCCGGACCCTCATGCCCGCCTCGGCCAGCCAGCCCCGGATCTCCTCGCGCTCGAAGAGCAGCATCCCCTCGGGGCGGCTGGGGAAGAAGTGGGAGGCCTGGAAGTGCCGGGCGACGGGGTCGGGGTCGAAGAGGTAGGTCATCATCGTGAGGATCCCGCCGGGGCGCAGGACGCGGCCCACCTCCGCGATCGCCTTCGCGGCGTCGTCGGGGAAGGCCTGCAGGGCGTTCCAGCAGTTCACCGCGCCCATCGAGGCGTCCTCGAAGGGCAGCCGCAGCGCGCTGGCCCGGACCGCGGGCACCTCGGGCAGCCTGCCGCGCAACACGGTCAGCATCGGCAGTCCCATGTCCAGCGCGATCAGCCGGTCGGCGCCGACCACCTTGGCCACCACCGCGGTCCACCTGCCCGCGCCCGCGGCCAGGTCGAGCACCGGCCCCTCCGTACCGGACAGGTGCCGGGTGATGTGGTCGTCCTCGTCCTCCGGCGTCATCGCGTCGCCCCAGTTCGCACCGGCGATCCGCAGGAAGGCCGGGCGGAGCACGGCCTCGTAGTACAGGCCCATGCTGGGCATCTCCGACAGCTTCTGGAGCAGGTCCGCCGTCGCCTCGTCCGACGCGGCCTCCGCGCCGAAGGTGGTGTCCTTGACGCCCGCCGAGAGGTCGAGGATGCCCCGCGCGACGGGGTAGGTCACGGAGCAGGCGTCGCATCGGCCGTGGCCGGTCCGGAACGTCAGGCCGCCGTGACAGGCCGGGCAGAGCAGCAGGTCCGCGTGCCGGGTGAAGGCCTCCAGGCCCAGTTCGGGGGCGGCGGGCGGGTCGTAGGAGCCGGGTTCCGGCGGGAGCGGGGCCGGCGTGCCGTGCCGGACGGCCCAATACGCCTTGGCCCCCGAGTACCCGAGGATGGTCCGGGTGTCGTTCTCCCAGTTCGTGATGATCTGCCGGGTGGTGAGGCCCTTGATGCGCTCCCTGTCGTACCGGAGCTCCTCCTCGGTGAGCTTCCACACCGACGGCGACGGCCACACCCGGCCCAGGCCGGGATCCTTCGGGTCCAGGTCCCGCAGGTTCCGGTCGAGCCTGCTCAGGTCGTCCTCGTCCAGGCCGAGCGGCTCGACGGCGGCCATGATCCGGTCGCGGTCGTCGGGGAAGTGCGAGAGCAGGTAGAGCAGGGCGAGTGTGCGCGGCCGCCGTTCGCCGCCCTCGGCCAGCAGGTCCAGGTAGAGGTCCATACCCTGCCGTACGGCGGAGGAGAGCGGGTCGTCGACGACGGGATACTCGGACTCGGCGAGCAGTCCCAGCAGGATGGCCAGATAGCCCTGCCTGTCCTCGTCGGCGCGTCCCATCGCCGCCACGAGCTCGGGCACCGCGGGCAGGGCCAGGTCGGTGGCGACGCCCTCGTGCCACAACTCGTCAACCAGCCGCCGGTACCTCTCCTCGACCAGGCCGGGCGGCGCCGTGACGAACTCCACGACCAGCCCGGCGTCACTGGTGCGCGCGGTGGAAACGCTCATGTCATGGATTCCTCTCGGGAAACGTCCAGGTGCCTCATCCTCACATCCGTGTTTTTCCACGGCATCTTTCTGCGTGCGTACCAGTCAGCAAGCGGGGAGTTGCGGCGGCGGCGATTCCGGGAACTAATTCAGGACCGTGGAAAGTATTGGCGCGGCGAATATCGGCACGCACTACGACGAGCGTTCTCCGATCGCGGACGAACTGCGCGACGGCCAGGTGCACATGTGGTACTGGTACGACGAGCAGGACGAGGCGACGCTGACGGAGGCCGTCCGCCGGATCACCCGGAAGGTCACCGACACGCTCGGGCTCCGCTCCGGCGAGCGGCTGCTGGACGCGGGCTGCGGCCCCGGCGAGACCGGGGTCTTCCTCGCCAGGCGGTACGGCGCGCGGGTCACCGGGATCACCCTCAGCGCCTACGAGATCGAGCGGGCCAACGAGCGGGCCGCGTCGAACGGCATGGAGGAGCTCGCGCGCTTCCAGTACGGCGACTACATGGAGCTCCCGTTTCCCGACGGCTCCTTCGACGCCGTGCTGGCGCTGGAGTCGCTGCAGAACGCCCCCGATCCCGTCCGGGTCTTCGCCGAGTTCTTCCGGGTGCTCCGCCCCGGCGGCCGGATCGCCTTCTCCGACTTCAGCCTGGAGTCCTCGGCCGAGCCGAAGCGGCTGGCCACCTTCATGTCCGCGCTGAAGCTGCCACGGCTGCCCACGCTGCGGGAGTGGCTGGAGTACGCCGGGGACGCCGGGTTCGAGGTCGAGGAGTACACCCAGTGCGGCCCTCGGGTGTTCGGGCGCAGGTCGAAGTACGTCAAGGCCGCGATGAGCCGGAGACAGGAGCTCCTGGCCAAGTTCGGCGAGGAGGCGCTCGGCGAGTTCGCCAGCAGGCACCTCGGCTTCTTCGCCCCCCGCCGGGACCAGGTCGGCTACGTGATCGTCGCCGCGCGCAAACCACGCGGCTGAACGGGCGCGTCCCTGGCCGTCCCTCGCCGTCCCTCGCAGTCTTTCGACGTCCCCACACGTGAGCCACGCGGTGTGAGCCACGGCGCGCAGACGGGCGCGCGTGTCCCCTGCCGTTCGGGGTCTCAGCCGGTCGCGGGCGGGATGTTCTGGTTGAGGCGGAACAGGTTCTCCGGGTCGTACCTCGCCTTGATCCGCGCCAGCCGCTCGTAGGCGCCGCCGGGGTAGGCCGCCCTGATCCGCTCCTCGCCCTCGTTGAGCATGAAGTTCACGTAGACGCCCGGGTCGTCCTGCCTGAGCGAGGCGGCGAAGGCGGCGACCCAGGCGGCGTGCTCACCGGCTTCCGCGGGGTCCGCGTGGACGGCGGTCAGGTTGACCATGACGCGGCTCCTGCGATGGGCGAACGCGGTGGCCGTGACGGGCACCCGCGCCATGGCCCCGCCCAGCACGCGCAGCTGTGTCACGGTCATCGCCGCGGTGGAGGACTCCATGCGCCCCAGGATGTTCCCGGCCACCGCGAGGTCGACGCGGTCGACGAACATGGTGGTGGCGGCGGCCATGGAGCGCGCCCCGGAGCCCCCCGGCGGATACATGCCCGGGTACGGCACGGCCCGGACCAGGTCGGCGAGCGGCCGGGCGATCGCCCGGAACGGCGCGAGGGCCCGCTCACCGGCCTCCGCCGGGCCCGCGTAGCACATCGTGGCCATGATGACGGGCCTGCCGTGGTGTTCTTCGGGGACGAAGGGCATGGGTGGTGCGGGCATGATGTTCGCGATCGTCGAGAGTTCCTCGGGGGCGGCCTGTGCTTCGGTGACGAAGGAGACGATCGCCTCGGGGGTGGCGGGCAGGATCAGGAGGCCGCCGTAGACGCGGTCCAGTTGGTGCAGGCGGAATCTGAGGCGGGTGGCGACGCCGAAGTTGCCGCCGCCGCCGCGGATGGCCCAGAACAGGTCGGGGTGGTGGTCCTCGTCGGCGTACAGGATCGCGCCGTCGGCGGTGACGATCTCGGCGGCCAGCAGGTCGTCGACGGTGAGCCCGTGCTTGCGGACGAGGTAGCCGACACCCCCGCCGAGAGTGATACCGCCGATACCCACCGAGGCCGTGTCACCGAACCCGGTGACCAGGCCGTGGGCCGAGGTCGCGATGGCGTGTTCACCGGCCTTCATGCCGGTCTCCACCCAGGCCGTCCGGCCCTCGACGTCGATCTCCAGGTTCCTCATGCCCGCCAGGTCCAGGCAGATGCCGCCGTTGGAGACGCCGTGGCCGACACCGCTGTGCCCGCCACTCCGGATCGAGAGCTCCAGCCCGGTCTCCCTGGCGAGGGTCACGACCCGCGCGACCTGTGTCGCGTCGCCGGGCCTGATGACGACCGCGGGCCGGTGATCGACACCACCGGCGTGGACGGCGCGCGCCGCGTCGTACCCGGGATCGCCGGGCATGATGATCAGGCCGTGAAGGCCGGGGTCGAGCCGGTCGATCGCGGCGGGCACGCGGTCGATGAACGTCGTCACGAGACTGACTCCTTTTCGGCGGGGGGCGTGGACACGACTTTTCGGCGGGGGCGTGGACACGACTCGAACCCTGACGCGGCGAGAAGCGCGGGCACGACTCGAACGACCTGACACGGCGAGCGGTACGGGTATATATGACTCGGACCCTGATACATCGGAAGGCGTGAGTGCGACTCCGAACCCTGATATGACGGAAAGTGTGGGTGCGACTCCGGACCCCGATGCACGGAAAGCGTGGGTGCGACCCGAACGACCTGCCCCGGCATGGCCGGTGACCCCGCCACCGGGCATGGACGTCCCCGTGAAGCTCGCGGATCGGGGCGAGACGGCCTCGTCGTCCCCCGCCGACTGTGACAAGCGTGCCCGCGCGGGAGCACCCTCGGCATCTCCGGATGTGCTCCTTATTGAGCAACCTAAGAGATGTCTTTTTTCGGTAGAGCTGGAAGAATTGGCTTTTCGAGCAGTTTCGTCCATTGTGAGCCCGGTCGTGGTAGTTTGCGGCCGGGCTGACAGGTTTTTCCGGAAAGGATCGCGCCGTGCCCGAGGCGAGGGTCGTCATCGACGTCCTGTTCTCCGAATACACGTCTCCCGGATTCCCCGACCCCACCGAGAACCGGGCCGTGTAATTCGGTGACCGCTGAGCCTACGCGGCGAACGGCGAGCCGGGGGGACGATGACGGCCCGTCCGGCCGTTCTGGCACCAACCGGCCAGCGCGACGGACGTGATGATCCAGTGATGAGGCCGAACCTGCGACGCGGGCCGAGGATGGTGGCGGCCCCGGGCGTCGCCCTCCGTGACCGCGGGGACGCCGGTACGGCCGGCCTTCCACACGATGAAGGCAACCCATTCAGGCCACAGCCACTCTGACCACCACGAAGGATTGATCATGGCTGAACCCAGCGCGGAGATCGGGATCATCGGAGGCAGCGGGTTCTACTCGCTCATCGACGGCGCTCAGGAGGTCACGCTCTCCACACCGTACGGCGAGCCGTCCGACCCGATCGTCCTCGCCGATATCGCCGACCGGAAAGTCGCCTTCATCCCACGGCACGGGCGCGATCACCGCCATCCGCCGCACCGGATCAACTACCGGGCGAACCTGTGGGCGCTGCGTTCCCTCGGGGTCCGGCAGATCCTCGCGCCCTGCGCCGTTGGATCGCTCCGGCCCGAACTGGGGCCCGGCATGGTGGTCGTACCCGATCAGCTGGTGGACAGGACCAGCGGGCGCGCCCAGACCTATTTCGACGTCTCCGCGGTCCATGTCCCCTTCGCCGACCCCTACTGCCAGATCGGGCGGGACGTCGTGCTCCGGGGAGCCGCCGAGGCGGGAGAGGACTGCGTCGACGGCGGAACCATGGTGGTGATCGAGGGACCGCGCTTCTCCACCCGCGCCGAGTCCCAGTGGTACGCCGCGCAGGGCTGGGCGCTCATCAACATGACCGGGTATCCGGAGGCGGCGCTCGCACGCGAGCTGGCGATGTGTTATGTCCCCATCGCGCTCGTCACCGACCTGGACGCGGGTCTGGGCATAGGGTCGGGCGTGCGGCAGGACGAGGTCTTCCAGATCTTCGACGCGAACCTCCCCCGCCTGCGCGCGCTCGTGCTGTCGACGGTCGCGCGGCTTCCTGCCGAACGCACCTGCGAGTGCACGAGGGCCCTCGACGGCATCGACCTCCCCATCGAGATTCCCGGGTACGGCGCCCAGTCCTCCTCGGCGCCGTCGAAGGCGCCGTCGAACGGGACCGATCCATCCTCGTCCTGAACACCCGTGCGGCCTGGAGGGTGGGACGAGACTCAATCCCGGCCCGCCAGGTCCTGGCCGCTGAACAGGCCGTTCCTGAGCTGCCGCAACTCGTCGAAGGAGGCCAGGTCGGGCACCCGCCAGCCGTCCAGGTCGTACTCGTCCAGGCACTCGTCCACGAACCTCTTGTAGCCGTCGACCTGTCCGCCGGCCAGCTGCGCGGACAGCAGTTCGACCCGGGTGTTCTCGTGGTTGCCCGCGTAGTTGCGCTCGTACAGCTCGTGTCGTCCGCCGAACTCCGTGCCCACGGAGTCCCACAGCAGTTTCATCACCTTGATCCGCTCGACCGCGTCGACGCCGTTGGACCCGCGCAGGAACCTGTCCAGGTAGGGGCGGATCTCGGGGTTCTTGAAATCGTCGGCGCTGGAGTTGACGTAGATCAGGCCGCTCGCGATGTCCTGTTCGATGATCTCCTTGACGCGGGGATAGCCGATCTGCATGAACCACCGGTACGCCAGGCCGTACTGCGGGTTGGGCAGGACCGCGCCGTTGACCCACGGGACCGGGTTGCGCGCGGCGGCGTCGGAGAGAGCCCAGAACAGGTTGCGCCAGGCGAGCACCTCACCCAGCCTGCTCTGCACCCCGCGGAAATCCTTCGTCCCGGTGATCTCCACGGCCTTGGCGAGCAGGCCGGCGATGAACTCCAGCTTGACCGCCAGGCGGGTGCAGCCGTGGAAGGTGAAACGCTCGGGGAAGCCGGAGCGGCCGGTGAACATCTGGACCTTGCCGATGTGCCCGTAGATGAAGACGTTCTCCCACGGGATGAACACCTTGTCCAGCACGAGGATGGTGTCGTTCTCGTCCAGCCGGGAGGAGAGCGGGTAGTCGAACGGGCTGCCCATCACCGTCGCCGCGGCGCTGTAGGAGGGGCGGCAGATCAGCTTCAGCCCCGGCGTGCCCATGGGGATGGTCGCCACCAGCGCGAACTTCTTGTCCTTGATCGGCAGGCCGTAGTGGGCGATGAAGTTGTAGTGGGTCAGCGCCGACCCCGTCGCCACGACCTTGGCCCCGCTCACCACCAGGCCCGCGTCGGTCTCCCGCTCCACGTGGACGAAGACGTCGGCCACCTCGTCGGGAGGCCGGTTGCGGTCCACGGGCGGATGCACGATCGCGTGGTTCCAGAACAGGACCTTCTCCTGCGACTCCCGGTACCAGCGGCGCGCGTTGTCGCCGAAGGGCTCGTAGAAGTCGGCGTTGGCGCCCAGCGTGCCGAGGAAGGACGCCTTGTAGTCGGGGCTGCGGCCCATCCACCCGTAGCTCATCCTGGCCCAGGCCGCGATGGCCCGCTGGTGGGCGACCAGGTCCTCGGCCGAGCGGGGCGTGGTGAAGAAGGCGTGCGTGTACCCGTCGCCCCCGCTGTCGGTCGGGGCGATCAGCTCCCTGTTGCGCTCCGGATCGTGCAACGCGTCGTACAGCCGCGCGGTCATCCGCACCGGATTGTGGAAGGCCGGATGCGAGGTGACGTCCTTGACGCGCTCGCCGTACAGGTAGATCTCGCGATCGTCGCGCAGGCTCTCGACATACTCGGCGCCGTTCATCGGACGCGTCCTGGGCCGTTCCATGCGCCCTCCTTCCGCACTGGGGGTGTCCGGGCCCCGTCCGAGGCCGGACCTTCAAGGCGTGACGACGGCGACCCCGTGACCTCCCGCGGGAGCACCCGGGCTCAGGCGCCGATGGGGGTGTTCTGGTACGCGGTCAGCAGCCACTCGCCGTCCTGCTTGGCCAGCACCCAGGTGGCGCGGATGGCGCGCTCCGGCGCGACCTCGGTCTCTCCGGGGACCAGCACGCCGCCCTTGGTGACCAGGACGGCCGTGTCGGGGGTGACGAAGCGCGCCGAGATGGGCTGGCCGGTCACGCGGGTGCCCCGGTACGGGCCCTCGAAGGCGGAGGCCATGAAGGCGCGGATCTGGTCGCGACCGGCCGCGAACACGCCGCCCGACAGGACCATGGTGGCGTCCGCGGCGAAGACCGCGGCGAAGGCGTCGGGGTCGTTGTCCGCCCAGGCGCTGATGACGCGCTGGGGGACCTCGCGGACGGCCGCGTCGTCGACGGTGGTGGTGGACGGTGACATGTTTCCTCCAGTGTGATGACTGTCGAGCCCCGCGGCCGGGCCCTGCGGGTGACCGGTCGGCTGACGCTCGGGGCGGGGTACAGGACGCTCGCGGGGTACAGGGCGCTCGGGGGCGGGGTACGGGACGTCGTGGCCAGGGTCCCGGCCCGCGCCGTCAGGCGGGGATGGAGTTGACGAGGCCGCCGTCGACGATGAACTCCTGGCCGGTGATGTACGACGCGCGCTTGGACAGCAGGAAGATCACGGTCTCCGCGATCTCCGCCGGGTCCCCGATCCGGCCGAGCGCGACCTGGCTGCGGAAGAACTCACGCACCTGGTCGCTGCCCATCGTCACCGTGTCGAGCATCGGCGTCTGGACGTGGCCGGGCGTGATGGCGTTGACGCGGATGCCGCGTTCGGCCAGGTCGGGGGCGAGAGTCTGGGCGAGGCTCAGCACGGCCGCCTTGCTGGCGGCGTACAGCGAGCCCATGGCCGCGCCCCGGTGCGCCAGCCACGACCCGTTCAGCACCACCGACCCGCCGTCCTCCATGAGCGGCAGCGCCTTCTGGACGGTGAAGAACGTGCCCTTGAGGTTGGCGCCCACCACCGTCTCGTAGTCGTCCTCCGTGACGTCGGCGACCCGGCCCGCGTGCGGCACCCCCGCGTTGGCGAACACGCCGGTCAGGCGGCCGTAGCGCCGGCCGATCTCGTCCGTCAGCCCGTCCAGGTCGGCGACCCGGGAGACGTCCGCCCGTACGGTCAGCACCCGGTCGCCGCCGTCCAGCTCCCGCGCCGCCGCCTCCAGCCGGGCGGCGTCGCGCCCGGCCAGCACCACCTCGCCGCCGCCCTCCACGAGGCGCCGGGCCGTCGCCAATCCGATGCCGCTCCCGCCACCGGTGATTAAAACGGTCATGCCCGCGAATTCGCTCATGCGGCAAGCTTCGGCCGCGCCGGACCACCACGCATCTCTGGAAATGCTGAGCGATTCCCACGGTGCGCGGGGCTGCGAAGCGGTACGCACGGCGGAAGAACAGTGCGCACGGCGGGAGAAGAAAGGGCCGCCGCGCGGTGTGAAAATCAACGGCGGAATCTCGCGGAGGGCACCGTCGAAGATGTCCGGCGGGCGGCCCCGGCCGAGGATCGGGGGTGATCCCCGCATCCGGACCGGGGATGCCGCCGATCCGGCCGCGACTCCCGGAAACCCGCCAAGGAGTCCACTCGCGACTTCCGGAAGACCACCGAGGAGTCCACCCATGACTCCCGGAAACCCATCAAGGAGTCCGCCCACGACTCCCGAATACCCATCAAGGAGTCCAGCCGTGACTCCCGGAAGACCACCGAGGAGTCCACCCGCGACTCCCGGAAGACCGCTAAGGAGTCCGCCCGTGACGATGTCCATCGACCGCACCACCGCCCTCGTACGCGCGCTGCGCCGGGAGTTCGACGGCCGGGTCGTCGCGCCGGGCGACAGCGGATACGACGAGGCGCGCGCGGTGGTGTACGGCGGAACGGCCGACCGCCGGCCGACGGCCATCCTCCGCCCGGCGAACGCGGAGCAGGTCGCGCGGGTCATCGCCGTCGCGCGGGAGACCGGCCTCCCCCTCGCGGTACGCGGCGGCGGGCACAGCAACGCCGGGCACGGCGTCTGCGACGGCCTGGTCCTCGACCTGAGCGCGATGAAGGGCATCGACATCGACGTCGAAGGCCGTACCGCGTGGGCCGAGACGGGCCTGACCTGCGGCGAGTATCTCGCGGCCGTGGGCGCCCACGGCCTGGTCACCGGGTTCGGTGACACGGCCTCCGTCGGTATCGGCGGTATCACTCTCGGCGGGGGCGTCGGCTACCTCGTCCGCAAGCACGGGCTCACCGTCGACGACCTGCTGGCCGCCGAGATCGTCACCGCCGACGGCGCGATCCTGCACACCGACGCAGACCACCACCCCGACCTGTTCTGGGCCATCCGCGGCGGCGGCGGCAACTTCGGGGTCGCCACCCGCCTCAGATTCCGCCTGCACGAACTGGACCGCGTCTACGGCGGCCTCCTGATCCTGCCCGCCACCCCCGAGGCGATCGTCTCCTTCGTCACCGAAGCACAGGCCGCCCCCGAGGAACTCTCGACGATCGCGAACATCATGCCCGCACCACCCATGCCGTTCGTCCCCGAAGAACACCACGGCAGGCCCGTCATCATGGCGATGATGTGTCACGCGGGCCCGGCCGAGGAGGGCCCGCGGGTCATGGACCGCTTCCGCGCGATCGCCCCGCCCCTCGCCGACCTGCTGGGGGAGATGCCGTACGCCGGGATGTACCCCCCGGAGGACGAACTCCACCCGATCTCCGACTTCACCAACATGTTCATCGACCGGGTCGACCACGACACCGCCACCACGATCGTCCACTACCTGAACACCTCGACCGCGACCCTGCCCGCGGCCCAGCTCCGCGTGCTCGGCGGCGCGATGGCGCGGATCCCCGCCGACGCCACGGCCTTCCCGCACCGCCAGAGCAGGATCATGGTCAATCTGGCGGCCATCTACGAGGACCCCGCCGAGTCCCCGCTCCACCGGGCGTGGGTGGCGGAGTTCGCCGCCGCCGTCCGGCAGGACGACCAGGGGGCGTACGTGAACTTCCTCGCCGACGAGGGCGACGAGCGGGTCCGGGTGGCCTACCCGGGCGGCGCCTACGAACGGCTGGCGGCGATCAAGGCCGTTTACGACCCGGGCAACGTCTTCCGGGTCAACCAGAACATCCCGCCCGCGACGTCCTGACTAAGCAACCACAAAGGTGCGGCGGGCACGGCGTGGATGTGATTCTCATGTCGAGATGAGCACCTGCGTGAACCGTGGTGTCTCGTCGACCGGCGACGAGGAGGAAAATGGTGCTGACGACCGAAATTCCGACGCGGGAAGAACTTGTTCGTCGTGTGTCCGACCTGGCGCCCGTCATTCGCGGGAACGCCGCGTGGGCGGAGCAGAACAACCGTCTCCACGACGAGACGATCGACGCGCTCGCGGGTGCGGGGATCTTCAAGCTGCGCGTGCCGACCCGTTTCGGCGGCTACGAGGCCGACACCCGCACGATCGTCGACGTGGCCGCCGAGCTGGGCCGGATCGACGGCTCCACCGCCTGGACCGCGTCGGTCTACTGGATCCCGACGTGGATGGTCGGGCTGTTCCCCGACCACGTCCAGGACGAGGTGTTCTCGACCCCGGACGTACGCGTGTGCGGCACGCTCAGCCCCTCCGCCATGGCCGCCCCCGCCGACGGCGGCGTGATCGTCAACGGCAAGTGGGGGTTCATCAGCGGTGCCTGGCACAGCCAGTGGCAGGAGATCGTGGCCATCCAGGTGGACGCCGAGGGTACGCCCATGCCGATCCTCGCGCTGGTCCCCATGGCCGACCTGCGGATCGTGGACGACTGGGACACCTCGGGGCTGAGGGGCACCGGCAGCGTCAGCACGGTGGCGCAGGACGTGTTCGTCCCCGCCGACCGCGTGCTGCCGCTGGGTGCGATCCTCGGCGGCCAGTCGGCCTCGCAGGCCAACGCAGGCGCCTCGATCTACCGCGCCCCGCTGCTGCCGGTCGCCTCCGCCTCGTCCGTCGGCTCGGTCCTGGGCATGGCCAGGGGCGCCATGGAGGCGTTCCTGGAGCGGCTGCCCAACCGGAAGATCACGTACACGGGGTACGAGAGCCAGGCTGCGGCACCGCGTACCCACCTCCAGGTCGCCGAGGCGGCCATGAAGATCGACGAGGCCGAGTTCCACGCCCACCGCCTGGCCGAGCTCGTGGACGGCAAGGCCGGGCGGGGCGAGCCGTGGAGCGTCGCGGAGCGGGTGAGGGCGCGGGCCGAGATGGGCGGCGTGGTCCGGCGCGGCAAGGCGGCCGTGGACATCCTGGCCCAGGCCAGCGGCGGCTCCTCGATCTACAGCGACGTGCCGATCCAGCGGATCGCCCGCGACATCGCCGCCGTCAACCTGCACGCCCTCATGCACCCCGACACCAACGCCGAGCTGTACGGCCGGATCCTGTGCGGGCTCGAACCCGACACGCTCTACGTCTAGACCTCCAGCACATCCAGACCTCCAGCGCGGCCATGATCGGCGGGCTCCACGCGGCGGACAGCGCCGCGCGGAGCCCTTCGTTCTTCTCACCGGCCGTTCTTCTCACCGGCCCCCTGAGGCCCTTCGAAGGTGCCCCCTCCGGAAGCTCGCCCTCCACCGCCCCTCTCTCCGAGCCCCGCGAGTCCTTGAGTTCCGCGAGCTCCATGAAGCCTGTGAATTTCGTGAGTCCCGCGAGGTCCATGAAGGCCACGAGTCCCGTAGGTTTCGTGAGTTCCATGAGTTCCATGGGCCGGTTGCCGGGAGGGAACGCGTTTCCAAGCCAACCGCGAAGTACGATCGGTCAATGACCGAAATGACCGAAACCACGCCCGGCTGGCTCGCTCCCGAAGAACTGGAGTCGGCCCGCGCGCGGATGCCGATCCTCTACGTCGACGCCGTACCGGTACGGGTCGACGAGACAGGAGTGGTCACGCATGTCGGCCTGCTGCTGCGCATCGGATCGGACGGAGCGGTCAGCCGCGCCCTCGTCTCCGGCCGCGTGCTTCACCACGAGCGTGTCCGGGACGCGCTCATGCGCCACCTGGAGAAGGACCTCGGCCCGACGGCACTGCCCCGCGTCCCCGCCTCTCCGCAGCCGTTCACCATCGCCGAGTACTTCCCGACCCAGGGCATCACGCCCTACCACGATCCCCGGCAGCACGCGGTGTCCCTCGCCTACGTCGTCCCGGTCGCGGGTGACTGCCGCCCCCGGCAGGACGCCCTCGACCTCGTCTGGTTCACCCCCGAGGAAGCCTCGTCCCCCCTGGTACAGCAGGAGATGCTCGGCGGACAGGGTGTCCTGCTGAAGCAGGCCCTCGCACACGTCGGCTGCCTTTTCTGATCTCCCGGGCGGTGCGGTACGGCTGCGGCGACATCCCACGGCCGGTTCCCGGGCCGGTTCCCGCAGCCGGCACTCACGCCGATCCCCAGACCGGTTCCCTCAGTCGGCGCGCAGGCCGGTTCCCAGACTGATTCTCGCGATCACTTCCCAGGCCGGTTCCCGCGATCGGCACCCATCCGGTTCCAGGCAGGCTCCCACAGCCGGTTTCCACAGCCGGTCCCCAGGCCGGTTCCCACGGTCGAGGAAACGGCCGTCGCGTCGGCGCGTACCACCTCTGACCTGGGGCGCGACGTCTGGAACGGGAATCGCGGCACGTATACTTAGCATGCGTCAAGTAACTTTCCGCCAGATTCGCCGATCTGGAGGGTTCATGCGCAGCCCCGTCATCATCGTCCAGGCCCGGCCACCATCCCGCCCGCGCGGGCGCCTTCCCTACAAGTGGTCGGTGCTGTCCAACACGACGCTGGGCATGCTCATGGCCACGGTGAACGCCTCCATCCTGATCATCTCGCTGCCGGCCATCTTCACCAGCATCCGTCTCGACCCGCTGGCACCGGCGAACGTGAGTTACCTGCTGTGGCTGCTCATGGGATACATGCTGGTGACGGCGGTGCTGGTGGTCACGCTGGGACGGCTGGGAGACATGTACGGCCGGGTGCGCGTCTACAGTGCCGGTTTCGCCGTGTTCACGGTCGCCTCGGTGGCACTCGCGCTCGTCCCGGCGGGCGGCCGGGCGGGCGCGCTGTGGCTGATCGGCTGGCGGCTGGTGCAGGGGGTCGGCGGCGCCATGCTGATGGCGAACTCCGCGGCGATCATCACGGACGCGTTCCCGGCCCGCCAGCGCGGCACGGCGCTGGGCGTCAACCAGGTCGCCGGGCTCGCCGGCACCTTCATCGGGCTGATGGCGGGCGGGCTGCTGTCCGCGTGGCACTGGCAGTCGATCTTCTGGGTCAGCGCGGCCATCGGCCTGGTGGGCACCTGGTGGGCGTACCGCAACCTGCACGAGACGGCGGCGCGCCGCCACGACCTGCGGATCGACTGGTGGGGCAACCTGACCTTCGCCCTCGGCCTGACCGTGTCGCTGGCCGCGATCACGTACGGCATCCAGCCCTACGGCGGCCACACCGAGGGCTGGACCAACCCGCTGGTCATCGCGGGGCTGGTCGGCGGCCTCGTCCTGATGGCCGTGTTCTGCGCGGTGGAGACGCGGGTGGCGCAGCCGATGTTCCACCTCGGGCTCTTCCGCATCCAGGCGTTCTGGGCCGGGAACGCGGCCGCGCTGCTCAACGCGACGGCCCGAGGCGGGCTGCAGTTCATACTGATCATCTGGCTTCAGGGCATCTGGCTGCCCCTGCACGGTTACGACTTCGCGGAGACCCCGCTGTGGGCGGGCATCTACCTGGGCCCGCTCACCCTCGGCTTCCTCGTCGCCGGGCCGGTCTCCGGCTACCTGTCCGACCGGTACGGGGCGAAGCTCCTGGCCACCGGTGGCCTTCTCCTCATGGCCGTGACCTTCCTGGGCCTGCTGGCGCTGCCGGTCGTCTTCGGCTATCCGGCCTTCGCGCTCCTGCTGCTGTTCAACGGCATCGGCTCCGGGCTGTTCTCCGCGCCGAACACCACGGCGGTGATGAACTCGGTGCCCGCCGACCAGCGCGGCGTGGCCTCCGGCATCAGGGCCACCTTCCAGAACGCCGGGATGGTGCTGTCCATCGGCGTGTTCTTCTCGCTCCTGGTCACCGGGCTGTCCCAGTCGCTGCCCGGCGCGCTGCACGCGGGCCTGACCGCCCAGAGCGTGCCCGCGCACGCGGTGAACGCGGTCTCCGTCATCCCCCCGGTCGGGATGATGTTCGCCGCGTTCCTCGGCAGCAACCCGCTCTCCTCGCTGCTGAACGCGGCCGGTGTGCTGCACGAGCTGCCCGCCTCGACCGTGACGACGCTGACCAGCAGGACCTTCCTGCCGATGCTGCTGTCCGGGCCGTTCCATCAGGGCCTGGTCGTGGTCTTCGTCCTCGCCGCCGTCCTGGCGGCCGTGGGGGCCGTGGTCTCGCTGTTCCGCGGTGATCTCTACATCCACGAGGAAATTCACGAGGGATGGGAAAAACGATGAGCGCAACGGTGTCCGGCGACGCGCACCTCGCGAGCCGGTTGAGCCTCGCCGTCGGCCGGCTGCACCGGCGCGTCCGGATCGCCACCAACGACGTGCCTCCCCTGCAGCTGTCCACCCTGGTCTCGATCGAGAACCACGGCCCGCTGCGCCTGGGTGAGCTGGCCCAGCGCGAGGCCGTCACCGCGCCGACCATGAGCCGCGTCCTCATGGCGCTCGGCCATCGGGGCCTGATCGTCCGTACGATCGACGCCGAGGACGCGCGCTCCGTCCGGGTGGCGCTGTCGCCCGAGGGGGTCCGCGTGCTCGCCGAGGTGCGTTCGCGGCGCGCGGCGCTGCTCGACGCGCGGCTCGCCCGGCTCAGCCCCGAGCAGCGCGCGACGCTCGCCGCCGCGTTGCCCGTCCTGGAGACCATGGTCGCCGAGGAGTGCTGAGCCCTTCCCGGAACGGGACGAGCCGCAGACCGGCGATCACGGCCGTTCGTCCAGCCGGTCCGTGACGATCAGCTCCACGACCCGGTGGGGCCGCTCCCGCCCGACGGCGTGCAGGTTGGGGCCGCCACGGCGGACGGACACCAGGTAGCAGCCGGAGCGGGGACCTATGGTCACCGTGGCGGCGCGCCGACCCTGGGCGATCACGGCCAGCTCGGGCGGATGCCGATCGGCCCGCGAGCGGAAGACGGGCCCCCCGGGCCGGGCGGGAGCGCCCGGCTGAGTGGAAGCGTCCGACTGAGCGGGGGCACCCGGCTGGGCAGTGACGCCCGGCTGAGCGGGAGCACCCGGCTGGGTGGCGAAGACCCCCAGGCTGATCGGGTGGTGGCGGTGGGCGCGGATTCCCCGCTCGATCAGAAGCCGCTGCACGACCGCCAGCGCCCGGTCGTGGCGTTGCGCCGTCGCCTCGTCGACCATCCCCAGGGATTCGGTCCGTACCGCACGCCGTGTCACCCATCCTCCAAGGTCGGAATCACCGGATCCGGATGGCGAGGGTCACGGTTCTCACCATCACGACGACCATATGAGAATTGCCACCGCCAATGTTCACGGTTTTCCGGGAAAACACCCCCGGATAAGATTGAAAAGCCATTCACCTTTTCGGTCCGCACAACTGTTCGGGGACGGTCCGGTAATGGGTGTCCGGCTGCCTGACGATCTCTCTCGCCGTAGGGGGTGCGCGATCGGGCTGCGAGAAACATTCGCCTTCGCCACCGGGCCGATTGGGGTGAGCCTTCCCCGTTTACCCGCCCCGGCAATTCGACAACCTGTGGATTCGCCCTCGCCGTCCGGTTCGACGTCCCGTTCCTGCCCGGTCGTCCCGGCGCATCCCCGCGTTCGCGATAACGGCCCACCGGCTTCGCCGGGATGAGCGTTCTCACCGTGGAACCGCTTTCCCCGCACGAAATCATCCACCGGTCTTTTTCCCGACAGAACGACCATCGGGTTTTCCCTGGGCCGACGGATCGATCCTTCGAACGTGGCCGTGCCCGCGACGTCACGCGTCAGCCGACATAGCGGCCGACGCAGTCGGTGAAGCGGTTCTCCGACACGGCGCAGTCGTAGGTGAAGTGCTCCCTTCCCCCGCCACCGGTCGCGAAGTCGTGCTCCGCGACCACCCGGCCCGGCCCGCCGGGGACGACGGCGAGCAGGGTGTACCGGCCACCGCCCCGCCGTCACGGCCTTCCTCGCCTCCCTCCCCACCTCCGACCTCCCCACTTCCGACACAACCGCGCCCACAACCGTCACGGACGTGGATCCCGGCTAACGCGGATCGCCAGACCGTCTCCCACCTCCCACCTCCGGGTGACGGACCCGAGCACCCTGCGGCGAACTGTTCGGGAGACGTCTGGAATGCGCGCGTAACGCTCTTGACATGATGTGTAGTTCACATATATTCGTTACTTTAGTAACAGATATGGCGTACGCGACCCCCCGATGATCGGTATCGAGCATGACGGGTGGACGGCGCGCCTCAACCGGCGAAGGGTTCACCGTGCCTCTCCGATCGCTGTCCCTCCAGCTCTACAGCGTCCGGCATGCCATCGACGAGGACCTGCCGGGCACGCTCGCCAGGGTCGCCGCGATCGGCTACCGGCAGATCGAGTCCTCGTACAAGCTGTACTCCCGCGGTCCCGAGTTCCTCGACGCGGTCACCGCCAACGGCTTCGTCTCCCCCACGATGACCTCTTCGCTGATCGACGTCGACCTGGACGCGATCTTCTCGGCGGCGAACAGGCTGGGGGCGAACACGGTGGTGGACACGTTCATCCCGGAGGAGTTCTGGACCACCGACGACGACGTCACCCGCATCGCCGGCCATTTGAACGCCGCGGCGGTGAAGGCCGCGGACTACGGCCTGCGGGTCGGATACCACAACCACTGGTGGGAGCTTGAGCGGCGGTTCTCCGGCCGCACCGCGCTGGAGACCCTGGCCGACCGGCTCCGGCCGGAGGTGGTGCTGGAGGTCGACGCCTACTGGGTCGCGGTGGGAGGCGAGGACGTGCTGGGCCTGCTGGGCCGCGTGAGCGACCGCGTGCGCTTCCTGCACCTGAAGGACGGCCCCGTCAACCGGGAGAACACCCAACAGTTGCCCGCCGGTCAGGGCAAGCTGCCCTGGCCCGAGATCCTCGACGCGGTGCCGCACCTGGAGGCCGGGGCGGTCGAGTTCGACGACTACAGCGGGGACGTCTTCGAGGCGATCGCCGCGAGCTTCGCCTACCTGAACCCGAAGGTCGAAAGGTGAGCGGCGTGAGCGGTTCCGGCCCGATGGGGGTCGGCGTCATCGGCGCCGGGAAGATCAGCGAGCAGTACCTGGAGAACCTCACCCGCTTCCCGGACCTGGACGTCCGCATCGTCACGGACCTCTATCCGGACCGGGCCGCCGAGCAGGCCGCGGCGTACGGGGTGCCGGAGTCGGGCACCCCGGAACAGGCGCTGGAGCATCCCGATGTGGAGATCATCGTCAACCTGACGATCCCGGCCGCGCACGCCGAGGTGTCCATGGCGGCGCTCGGCGCGGGTAAGCACGTGTGGACCGAGAAGCCGTTCACCCTGGATCGTGCCACCGGCCTGCAGCTGCTGGAGAAGGCGGAGGGCGCGGGTCTCCGGATCGGCGGGGCGCCCGACACCTTCCTCGGTGCCGGGCTGCAGACGGCGAGGCGGATGATCGAGCGGGGTGACATCGGCGTGCCACTCACCGGGCTCACCCTGTTCGAGGTGCCCGGCCCGGTGGACGACCACCGCAACCTGGAGGTGCTGCTCTCGCGCGGCGCGGGCCCGCTGTGGGACATGGGACCGTACTACCTGACCGCGCTGGCCCAGTTCTTCGGCTCGTTCCGCTCGGTGGTGGCGACCGGGCGGATCGCGCGGCCCACCCGCGTCCTGCGCGTCGGCCCCAAGGCCGGACAGGAGATCACCGTGCAGGTCCCGACGCACGTCGGCGTCCTCGCCGAGTTCGAGGCCGGGCAGTCCTCGACGACCGTGCTGAGCTGGGACTCCCCGCATCGCCGCGTGGGTCACGTGGAGATCGTGGGTTCCGAGGCGACGCTGTCCGTCCCGGACCCGAACCACTTCGACGGGGACCTCCACATCCGGCGCGCCGGTGACGACGACTGGACGACCGTACCGGCCGCAGGCCCGGTGGGAGGCCGCGGGCTCGGCACGCTGGACATCGCCCGCGCCGTACGGGCCGGGACACCGCACCGGGCCTCCGGGCAGCTGGCCTACCACGTGCTGGACACGATGGCCGCGGTCTCGGAGTCGATCGAGCGCGGGGAGGTCGTGCCCGTACGGAGTTCGGCCCCGGAGACGAAGCCGGTCACCGAGGACTGGGATCCCTACGCACGGACCCTCTGAGAAGAAGCCCGGGGAACCCCCGGAGTTCATCCGAGAAGGCCACGGAACACCGCGAGACAACACGGACGGCGCCCGCCATATGGCGGGCGCCGTCCATGTTCTCCGTTCCGCGGGAACCTGGAGTCCCGCGCCGGATCAGCCGCCCTGCTGAGCCTGCAACGTCTCGACGACGCGGATCGCCGTGAGCGCGTCCCGGGGGTCCACCGGGAGCGGGCCGCGACCGGCCAGCGCCTCGGCCAGCATCGCGTAGAACCGCCGGTAGCCGCCGCGCTCGGTCGGTACCGGCCTGTCGTCCTCGTCGCGCCCGAGCCGCCCGTAGGACTCGGCCCGCTCCACGCCGAAGCCCTCGTCCAGGGGGGACATCCCGGCCGCGAGCTGCGACTCCTGCGGGTCCAGACCCCACTTGGTGTACGCGGACGCCGAACCGAGCACCCGGAAGCGGAATCCGCGCCGCGCGACGAGGCTGCTCATCCCCAGGTGTGACCGGACGCCCGAGGTGTGGGTGAGGGCGATGAAGCTGTCGTCGTCGTTGACGGCGTTCGCCCCGCGACGGTCCAGCTCTCCGTACACCTCCTCGACCGGCCCGAACAGTCGTACGGCCTGGTCGATGAGGTGGGAGCCCAGGTCGTAGGCGATGCCGCCGCCGTCGCGGCCGGTGGTGCCGCTCTTCCAGGCCGGCCGGGGCCGGGGGTTGAGCCATTCGAACCGGGACTCGAAGCGCCGTACCTCCCCGAGCGTGCCCTCCTCGACGAGCCGCTGGACGGTGAGGAAGTCGCCGTCCCACCGCCGGTTCTGGAACACGGTCAGGGCCGCCCCCCGGCTGTCCGCGAGTGCGATGAGCCGCTCCGCGTCGGCGGACCTGACGGCCAGCGGCTTGTCGACCACGGTCGCCAGGCCCAGCTCCAGCGTCCGCTCCGCGAGTTCGACGTGGCTCGGGGTCGGGGAGGCGATCACCACGAGGTCGTACTCGTCCGTCGCGAGCAGGTGCTCGACACTGGGGAGGACACGGACGCCGGGGTAGCGTTCGGTCGCGGCCCGCGCCCTCTCCCGATCGCCGGTGACGATGCCGCGCAGGGCGTACGCGGGGTCGGCGCTGATCAGCGGCGCGTGGAAGACGCTGCCCGCCAGGCCGTATCCCACGATCGCGGTACGGATCGGTGCGGAGGTCGCCGGATCGGCGCTTCCGGATGTCATCGAATCGGCCGTACTTTCTGGTGTCATGGGATCGGCACGCCCGCCGGCCCGCCGACGAGACGGCCCACCTCGCCGCCCACCGGGGTCCCGGTCCTGGCGGCGAAGCTCGCCACGATCCGCTGGCAGTCGAGGATGTCGGCCCTCCCGGCGTCCAGCCCCGACCGGGGCTCGATCCCCTCGCGGACCATCGCGTGGAACGCCTCCAGCTGGGTCTCGAACGCCTCGGTCACACTACGGCGCTGCACCCTGCGCTCCGCGTCGCCGTCGAGGGAGGTGACGACGAGTTCCGTCGGCGCGTGCAGGAGGTACGGGGAGGGGAAGGTCAGCTCCACCGTGCCCCGGCCGTGCACCACCCGTACCATCTCCCGGTAGGCCGGGAAGTCGGGCAGGTAGTGCCAGGAGAGGCCGAACCGGCCGCCACCGGCGAGGGTGCCCGTGGCGGAGATCGACGGGGGGTGCTCGCCGAAGGACTTCCTGTCGCGCCCCACGTCCCGCCGGGCGTACCGGGAACTCTGCCGCCAGATGTCGGCGAAGTCCACGGTGGCGGGCGGCGAGCCGAAGCTCCTCATGATCGACAGGTCGTGCGCGAGGCTGCTGACCAGCGCGCCGCGGTAGGTGCGCCACAGCGCCTCGTCGGCGTCGCCCACCGCGGTACGCCACAGCGCGAGGTCCTCGGCGTCGGCCTCGGCCTGTACGTGCGGCGGTGGCGGCCCGCTCGGCCCGACCAGCCGGGCGAGGGCCAGCTGGGAGGCTCCGGTGGGATGCAGCACGCTCGCCTCGATGCTGCGGACGTCGTCGACGTCCTCCAGCAGTCTCGCCGCCTCGATGACCGCGGGGTCGTACTGCTTCATGTAGCCGAGCAGGATCGCCGGGTGCCCGAGGTCGGGTTCGGCGGCGATCAGGTCGTCCACCTCGGCCGTGGTGTAGGCGAGCGGCTTCTCGCAGAACACCGGCAGCCGCCGGGCGAAGGCGGCGCGGACCGCCGAGGTGTGCGACCCCCGGGAGAGGATCATCACGGCGTCGAGACCGCCCGCGTCGAGCAGGTCGTCGAAATGGGAGAACCGCCGGGATTGGGGGATGCCGTACCGTCGGCCCATGGCGTCGGTGACCTCGGGGGAGAGGTCACAGATACCGGCGACGGTGTACAGCTCCGGCCGCTTCGCCAGGAGCGGCAGGTGGACCGCCTGGGCGACCGCACCGAGCCCGAGGATCCCCAGACGGATGGGTGAGGGGGACACGCCGTTGACCTTTCAGCTCGTCGTTTCGCCGGTCCGGAACCCAGCGGCCCGAAACCCAGCGGCCGGGGATCCACCGCTCAGGGATTCGTCACTCAGGGATCCCCTGATCGGAGACCCGCTGTCCAGAGACCCGCCGCTGTGGGACTCGCCGCCCAGGGGCCCGCTGTCCTCGAACCCGAAGGGCATCCGCAGCGCGGACTTGACGTTGTCTCCCCGCTGCATCGCGGAGAACGCCTCCTCCCACCGCTCGATGGCGTAGACCCCGCCCAGGATCAGCTCCGGACGGAACTTGCCCTGGCTGAACAGGCGCAGCACGTTCTCCCAGGTGTTCCAGGTGTGCGAGTAGCACCCGTAGAGCGTCACGGCCTTCTTGACCAGCGGGTCCAGGGTGAAGCCGAGGGGCTGCGGCCCCCAGCCCACCTTCGCGATCGCCCCGGCGGGGCGGACGAGCTCCATGCTCTGCCTCAGCGCGGCGCTCACTCCGGTCGCGTCGACCACGAGGTCCGCGCCGAGCCCGTCGTGCAGCCCCGAGACCACCTCGGCCGGGTCCTGCCGGGAGATGTCGACGACGTGGTCGGCGCCGAGTCGCTTGGCTTTCTCCAGCCGGTGGGTGTCGATCTCGGTACCGAGCACGACCGTCGTGGCGGCACCGCGGAGGATCGCCATCTGGAGGGCGAGGATCCCGATCGTCCCGGCCCCCTGGACGACCACCAGGTCACCGGGGCTCACCGGCGCGCGCTCCACCACCGCGTTGTACGCGACCGCGTAGGGCTCGGTCATCGACGCGGTCTCGAAGCTGACGTTGTCCGGAATCCTGTGCAGCACGCGGGGCTCGGCCACCACGTACTCGGCCATCGCGCCGTCGCGCTTGAGCCCGTAGCCCTCGCGCCACGGGCACAGGTTGTAGCGTCCGCTGCGGCACAGGCCGCACACGCCGCAGATCGACGCGGCGGTCTCGCACACCACGCGATCTCCGACGGACCAGCCGGTCACGCCGTCACCGACGGCGGCGACGACACCGGCGGACTCGTGCCCGAGGGTGATCGGCAACACGCCCTTGGAACTCTTGCTCTGCGTGTTGTGCCACATGTGGATGTCGGATCCACACACGCCGACCGTGTGTACCCGGACGAGGACCGTTCCCGGCCCGGCCACCGGCTCGGGAACGTCGCGCACCTCCAGCGCGCCGTCGGCGTCCGCGTACTTGACCAACGCTTTCAACAGCGTTCCTCCAGCTCGTAGTTTTCTCGACCGAGCGGGGGCTTCCGGAGCACCCGGGACGAGCTCCCAGGGTGCGGCGGGTTCAAGAAATGCTCGCTCCACACCAACAGTAGTTCAGAATCCGCTCAAAGTCTGTATGCTATCTCCCATACTTTGGTGCTAACGTATCGATTCACCTGCTGAGTCGGTGAGGAGCGGACGTGAGGATCGCAGCGTTCCCAAAGGGCTACCTCGAAGAGATGGTGGTCCGGCGCACCAAGTCCGTCTTCGAGTGGATCGACGAGGCCCGCACGCTCGGTGTCGAGGGACTCGAACTCCACACCGGCTTCTTCTGGTCCACCGCCGAGGACGAGATCCGGCGGATCGGCGACGCCCTCGCGGACGCCGGATTCCAGATGCCGATGATGTGCGCCTCCCCCGACTTCACCCACCCCGACCCCGAGGTACGCGCGCGGGAGATCGACCGTCAGGCCGAGTTCGTCCGCGTCACCGCCGCGCTCGGCGGCCCGGGAGCCACCTGCCGCGTGCTCAGCGGGCAGGCCTACCCGCAGGTTCCCGTCGAGCAGGGCGTCCAATGGGCGGCCGAGGCGATCGAGTCCCTCCTCCCGCTCGCCGCCGAGCTGGGGGTCACCCTCGCCATCGAGAACCACTACAAGGCCACCACCTGGACGTATCCGGAGCTGGCGCAGTCGCCCGACGTCTTCCTCTCGCTGGTCGACAGCATCACCGACCGCGTCAACTTCGGGGTGCAGTACGACCCCTCCAACGCGATCGTCGCGGGTGTCGACTCGGCCGAGTTCCTGCGGCGCGTGGTCGACCGGGTGGTCACCATGCAGGCGTCCGACCGCTATCTGCAGGCCGGTACGACCCTGGAGGACCTGCGCCAGGCGGACGGCACCATCGGATACTCACCGGCCCTCAAGCACGGCGTCATCGGGCAGGGCCTCAACGACTACGACCGCATCTTCCCGATCCTGGTGGAGGCCGGTTACGACGGCTGGATCAGCATCGAGGACGGGGTCAACGGCCTCGACGAGCTGCGCGCCTCGGCCGACTTCCTGCGCATGGCGCGCGACCGCTGGTTCGGCGGATCGACGGCGGTCCGGGTGCGCAGCCACGACGTCGCCAGGAACGCGGCCGGGCACAGCGGCTGAACCACCGGCCGTACGCCCGCGTACGGCGCCGAACCGCCGGGCCCGCGCGCCCGATGAGGAACACCCGGAACCAGAGCCGGGGAACACCCCAAGCAGGAGGAACACGACATGAGCCCATCGATCCGAGGTCTGCGGCGATCCGATCTGACTCATGGCATCGTGCAGGTCTCGCTCGATCTGAAGACCCTCGACGACGCGCTGCGGATGGCCGCGATCGCGGTCGAGGCCGGTGCCGACTGGCTGGAGATCGGCACCCCGCTGGTGATGGCGGAGGGCCTCCGCGCCGTACGCACCCTCCGCGAGGAGTATCCGGACCATCCGCTGGTGGCCGACCTGAAGGTCATGGACGGCGGCTACGGCGAGACCCGCATGTTCGCCGAGGCCGGAGCGGACGCCGTGGTCGTGATGGGCCGCGCCCACGACGCGACGGTACAGCGCGTCTGCGAGGCGGGCGAGGAGTTCGGCGTCCTGGTGATGGGCGACGACATGGGAGCCGACGACCGGGTGGCCGAGGCGAAGCGGCTGGAGGACCTCGGGGTCGGCATGGTCATCCACCACATCGGCCACGACCACCGCAACATGCACCGGGAGCTCAAGCTGTCCCCGCTCACGGACCTGCCCGGCATCGTCGCCGCGACGACCGTCCCGGTGCAGGCGGTCGGGGGGCTCTCCATCGACCAGGCGGTCGGCTGCCCGGCCATCGGCGCGGGCGTCGTGGTCTTCGGCGCCCCCCTGGCCATCGACGACGAGACGTCGTTCACCATCCCGGAACGCGACCTGCCCCGGATCCTCGGAGACGCGATCGCCCGCGTGCACGCCACCCCGGTCAGCACGTGACCACCCCGGACGAACGACAAGCAGGTCAACACACGACCGCACGCCCGGACACCGGGACAAGCGCCTCAGACGCCGGGACAAGCGCCCCGTACACCGGGAACCCCGTCGCCTTCCTACGCCTGCACCACGCCACCTTCACCATGCCGGTCGGCGAGGAGGACCGCGCCCGCGCCTTCTACGGCGGCGTGCTCGGCATGACGGAGGTGCCCAAGCCGGCGACCATGCGGCCGGTCGGCTGCTGGTTCGGCACCGGCGGCGTGGAGATCCACGGGTTGCCCGACGAGGACTTCCGGCCGAACCGGCTCGGCCACCCGGCGATCCTGGTCGACGACCTGGACGCGCTCGCCGCCCGGCTGGCCGGGCACGGCGCCGTCGTCGAGACCGACGACCGCTTCCCCGGACATCGCCGTTTCCACACCTACGACTGCTTCGGCAACCAGCTCGAATTCCTGCAGGCCGATCCCTGAGCGGAGCCGCCCCCAGGTGAAGGAGATCCCATGTCAACCCGCCCCGTAACGCTGTTCACCGCGCAGTGGGCAGACCTGCCCTTCGAGGAGGTGGCCCGGCTGGCCTCCGAGTGGGGGTTCGACGGCCTGGAGATCGCCTGCAAGTCACAGCACCTGGACGTGGACCGGGCGCTTGAGGACGAGGGCTATCTCGACTCCCGGCGGGAGATCCTGGACCGCTACGGACTCGGCGTCTGGGCCCTGTCGAACCACGCGCAGGGCCAGGTCGTCTGCGACGACCCGCTCGACTTCCGCCACCAGGCGATCGTCGGCTCGCGCACCTGGGGGGACGGCGACCCGGACGGGGTCCGCGCCCGCGCCTCCGAGCAGGTCAAGAAGACCGCCATCCTGGCGCGCAAGCTCGGCGCCTCGGTGGTCACCGGGTTCACCGGGTCGAAGATCTGGCGGTACGTCGCGATGTACCCACCGGTGTCCCAGGAGGTGATCGACGACGGCTACGCCGACTTCGCCGCCCGCTGGAACCCGATCATGGATGTCTTCGACGGGGAAGGGGTGCGGTTCGCCCTGGAGGTCCACCCGAGCGAGATCGCCTACGACTACTGGACGACGGCGCGGACCCTGGAGGCCATCGACCGCCGGGACGCCTTCGGGATCAACTGGGATCCGAGCCACATGATGTGGCAGGACATCAACCCCGCCAACTTCATCGTCGACTTCGCCGACCGGATCTACCACGTCGACTGCAAGGACACCCGGATCCGCGCGAAGGACGGCCGGGCGGGGCGGCTCGGCTCCCACCTCCCCTGGGGAGACCCCCGGCGCGGCTGGGACTTCGTCTCCGCGGGCCACGGCGACGTCCCCTTCGAGGACGCCTTCCGCGCCCTGGAGTCGATCGGGTACGCCGGGCCGATATCCATCGAGTGGGAGGACGCGGGGATGAGCCGGATGCACGGAGCGCCGAGGGCGCTCGCGCTCGTGCGGTCGCTGCTCTGGGAGCAGCCCCACGCCCGCTTCGACACGGCCTTCACCCAGACCTGAGGCGCTGGAACGACCTGAGGCGCTGGAACCCCAACCGGGCCCGGCTGGATCCCAGCCGGGCCCGACGTGCTGGGATCCCGCCCGGGGCCGACGCCCGGGAAGAGACGGAAAGACGAAGAAAAGGCATGGCCCCGGCCGGGACCATGCCTCCCGGCCGGGGCCACGCTTCGAGCGGCACCGGCTACGGCTTGAGAACCACCAGCTTGTGGTGCAGCAGCTCGTGGACCGCGTACCTCACGCCCTCGGTGCCCTGCCCGGAGTCCTTGACCCCGCCGTACGGCATGTGGTCGGCGCGGTAGGACGGGGGCATGTTCACCAGCACGCTGCCCGCCTGCGCGCGAGCCGCGTACTCCATGGCCTCGCCGAGGTCACCGGTGTAGATCGACGAGTTGAGCGCGTACGCGGAGGAGTTCACACCGCGGATCGCCTCGTCCAGGTCGTCGACGACGAGCACGCTCGCGACGGGGCCGAACGCCTCCTCACAGACCAGCGCGCTGTCAGGATCGACCTCGGCCAGCAGGGTGGGCTCCAGCACCCCGCCGACCACCTCGCCGCCCGCGAGCAGCCGCGCGCCACCGGCCACCGCGGCGTCGATCGAGCGTTTCAGACCCTCCGTCGCCTCGGTGGTGACGAGCGGCCCGACCACGGTGGCGTCGTCGCGCGGATCGCCGTACCTCACCGCCCCGAACGCCTCGCCCAGCAGGGTGACGAACCGGTCGGCCACCCCGCGGGTCACGTACACCCGCTGCAGCGAGACGCAGGCCTGGCCCGAGTTGGCCAGGGCGGAGGTCACCGCGTCGGCGGCGGCACGCTCCAGGTCGGCGTTGCCGGTGACGACCATCGCGGTGTTGGACCCCAGCTCCAGCACGTGCAGCTTGCGCGGTGACCTCGCCTTGAGGTCCCAGCCCACCCGGCTCGATCCGGTGAAGCTGATCACCGCGACCCGGGGGTCGTCGATCCACGGCTCCACGACGTCGGCGGGTGTGCCGGTCACTAGGTTGAGCCACCCGGCGGGAAGGCCCGCCTCCGCGAACACCTCCACCAGCAGGCCCGCGACCAGCACCGCCTTGTCGGACGGCTTGAGCACCACGGCACACCCCGCCGCGAGTGCCGGAGCGACCTTGTGCAGCACCAGGTTGAGCGGGAAGTTGAACGGGGTGACGGCCGCGGCGATGCCGCGCGCCTCGGGCACCGTCAGCGCGATGGTGCCCGCGCCCGACTCGACGGCGTCCAGCGGGACCGTCTCACCGGTGAGCCGCCTGGTCTCCTCCGCCGCCCAGCCGAGCGTCTGCACCGCGCGGCCCACCTCGCCGCGCGCCGCGGTGATCGGCTTCCCGGTCTCCGCCGTGATGGACCGGGCGAACTCCTCGCCGCGTTCCTCGACGAGCCGTGCGGCGGTCGCCAGCACGCGGGCGCGTTCCGGCACGGGCAGCCCCCGCGCCATGGCCCGCTCGGCCGCGTCGACGGCGCGGACGGCGTGCTCGCCCCGGCCCTCCGCGACCGTGCCGATCCGCTCGCCCGTCCAGCGGTCCCGGACCGGACGCGAGCCCGCGCCCTCGACCCAGGCCCCGTCGATGTACAGCGACTGGTCGCGACTCACCACGCTCCGGCTCCCGCCCGCGTCTCCGACGCCGATGTGTTCCGCTGTGTTCCTCATGGCGCCGACCTCCGGCCGGATACCCGGTGCCGACGCGTTCGTCACGGTTCCGGCTCCCGCTCCGGCCCCCGCCCGCGTCTCCGGTGCCGACGCGTTCGTCACGGCCCCCGCTCCGGCTCCCGACCGGATCTCCGGTGCCGACGTGTTCTCCATCGTGCTAGCTCCCGCCCGGGTCCGCGGGGCCGGCGTGTTCCCCGGTCCTCGCGAGGTCCTCGACGTGCCCGCGTACCGCCTCGGTGAACGCGGTCGTCGAGGCCCGCCCGCCCAGGTCGCGGGTGCGGGTCCCTCCCGCCAGCGCGGCCTCGAAGGCCGCCACCAGGTGCGCGGCGGCGGCGGGATGTCCCAGGGCGTCGAGCATCATCGCCCCGCTCCAGATCTGGCCGACGGGATTGGCCACGCCCTGCCCGGCGATGTCGGGTGCCGACCCGTGGACGGGTTCGAACATCGACGGGTGGCGGCCCTCGGGATTCAGGTTGGCGCTGGGCGCGACCCCGATGGATCCGGTGATCGCACCGGCCAGGTCGGAGAGGATGTCGCCGAACAGGTTGGACGCCACGATCACGTCGTACCGGGCCGGGTGCAGCACCAGGCTCGCGGCGAGCGCGTCGATGAGCTCGCTGCGCAGCTCGACCTCGGGGAAGTCGGCGAGCGCCTCCCTGACGACCTCGTCCCAGAACGGCATCGTGTGCACGATCCCGTTGCTCTTGGTGGCCGAGGTGAGGCGCCCGCCCCGGCTCGCGGCGAGCCGCGCGGCGTACCGCGCCACCCGCTCCACACCGCGCCGGGTGAACACCGCCTCCTGCACCGCGAACTCCTCGGGCAGGCCGCGGTACATCCGCCCGCCGATCTCCGAGTACTCGCCCTCGTTGTTCTCGCGGACGACGACCAGGTCGATCGGGCCGGAGTCGGCGAGGGGCGGGCGCACGCCCGGCAGGGTCCTCACCGGCCGGAGGTTGACGTACTGCTCGAAGCGGCGGCGGATCGGGATCAGCAGGCCCCACAGGGTCTCCACGTCCGGGATGTCCGGGACTCCGACCGCGCCGAGGAAGATGGCGTCATGCTCGGCCAGGATGTCCAGACCGTCGACCGGGAGCATCCGGCCGTGGGCACGGTAGTGGTCGGAGCCCCAGTCCAGGTGGTGCCAGTCGAGGTCGAGCCCGTGCAGACCGGCCACCAGGTCGAGGCAGTCGATGGCGGCCGGCATCACCTCCTGGCCGATGCCGTCGCCCGCGATGACCGCGACCCGATGACGGCTCACACCGCTCACACCACTCGCGCCGCTCATGAGGCGGCACCCGCGATGACCGCATCCAAGTGACGGCTCGTACCACTCACACCGTTCACGAGGCGGCGTCCGCGGTGGAGCCGATGTCCTGCGGGGTGGCGGTGACCGTCACCACGTCCACGTCCTGCTGTTCGAGCACCTGCCTCTGCTCCTCGGAGATGCCGTCGTCGATGATGATCCGGTCGATGACCTCCCAGTCACAGATCTTCACCATCGCCGAGGCGTAGAACTTGGAGGAGTCCGCGAGCAGCACCACCCGCTCCGCGACCTCGATCAGCGCGCGCTTGGTGATGGCGTCGAAACCGTTGCCGCAGAAGGCGCCCCGCTCCCCGATGCCACTCGCGGCGAGGAAGAACGTCTCCACCCTGAGGTTGGAGATGGCCGCGAGGGCGGCCGGTCCGTCGAAGGACAGCGACTCCGGGTGCAGCAGGCCGCCCAGGCACATCACCTCCGTGCCGGTACGGCCGATCAGGCTGGACACCACGGGGAAGGAGTGGGTGACGACCGTCACGTTGCGGTCCGGTGGCAGCAGCTCGGCCACCTGGTGACCCGTCGTCCCGGCGTCGATGGCCACCACCGAGCCGATGCCCACCATGCCGATCGCCTTGAGGGCGATGGCCCGCTTGGCGTCGGCCATCTTCATGTCCCGCAGGCGGTAGTCGCTGCCCTCCATCTCCTGCTTGGACAGCGAGCCGACACCGCCGCGGAAGGCCCGTACCTTGCCCTGCTCGGCGAGCCGCAGCACGTCGCGCCGGATCGTCATCTCGGAGACGGCGAAGGCGTTCGACAGCTCCGTGATCGTGCAGTACCCCTGCTCGGAGATGAACTGCACCAGCCGCTCGCGGCGCTCCGGTGCCGAGGTGTATCTGAAGTTCTCCTCGGTCATCTCCGTACCCCCTCCGCTTCCGCGTCCGATCCCGGAGCCTGGAGGGCCTGGCCTCGCGGGCCCCTTGACCGCGAGGACTCGGCCACGATGGCGGTCAGCGCGCGCAGCCTGTCCACCGATCGCTGGGACAGCGCGCCGAACGTGTCGGGGTCGGCGACGGTGTCCCCCCAGATGGCGCGCCCGGCGAGGAAACCCTCGGCACCGCCGAGGCACGCCTCCCGGACGCCCGGCGCGAAGTCGGGCCGGTCGACGCCGTTGGACAGCACCACCCAGGGGACGGGGACGATGGCGGACATGCGTTCGGCGTGCTCCCTGACGCGTGAGACGTCCCCGGGCAGGTAGCCGGGCAGCTCCGCCTTGTAGATCGTCCCGCCGAGGGTCGAGACCTCGCGCGCCGCCTGGAGGATCGCCTCGTGGCGGGCGTCGGGGCCGTCCCACTCCCCGCCGATCGCGGGCCGTACGACGGCCTCCACCAGGCTCGGCACCCCGGCGGCGCGGGCGACGTCCAGGAACGACAGGACCAGCCGTGTCCTCTCCTCCCCGCCCTCGTCCGGCCGCCAGATGACCAGGAGTTTCACCGCGGCGGCTCCGACCCGCCGGACGAACTCGGGGGTGACGGCGGGGTCGAGGGTCGTGGTGATCACCCCCTGCCCCCGTGGCTGGTCCAGGACGTCCGCGGCGAGGATCAGGCTCTTCGAGGGGGCGAGGCCGGCGGGCCGGGCGTCGGTGACCGCGTAGGGGCGGTCGAGCAGGACCGCGGAGGCCAGCGGTGACAGCACCCGTGTCGCCATGTCTTTGAAACGGCGCAGCGAGTCGTCACCGACCTCGTCGCCGTCCACGAGCGGGAACATCTGGCGCAGTGACTCCCGCTGGTCCAGCGCGAGCATGGCGAAACCGCCCTCGGCCGACCTCAGCGGCGCCACCAGCTCGTCTATCGCTTGACCATCCGGGGCCACACGGTTCCCAGACATCTCTCTCCGTTCACCTGTATTCATCAATCCGCGATGCGGGTCGCATCGTGGATAGGTATTTTCCGGTCTCGGCGGCGTCGGGGATGCCGCTTCTGCCGTCGAGGGAACGACAGGAAAGCGCCGCCACCACGTTGGCCCGCCAGGCCGCCTCCACCGGGGACATGCCCTCGACCAGCCCCGCGAGCAGGGCGCCGTGGAAGACGTCGCCCGCTCCCATGGTGGACACCGGGTCGACGACCACCGGCGGGACGCGCACGGCCCGGCCGTCCACGAGCACCTGGCATCCGTCGCCACCCTCGGTCGCCACCACCTGGCGGGCACCCGCCGAGGCGGCGGCCCGCAGGCTTCCGGGCACGTCCTCGGCCGGGAAGGCGTCACGCAACGCGCCGACGGTCGGCGCGTACAGTGTGACGTCTTCGAGGTCGAGCCCGGGGATCGGATTGCCGCCGTCGACGCTCAGCGAGGCCGCGTCCGTCTCGCCCCGCAGCGCGGCCCGCGCGCTGCCGTATCCGGTCTGGTCGACGTGCAGCCACCGGGAGGCGCGTACCGGTACGGAACCGGGATCGGGGGGCACCGAGGGCGACGTGACGATGGACCGGGAACCGGACGCGCGGGACACCACGATCATGCTCTGCGGCGTCCGTACGCCGGGGCGCGTCCGCAGCCAGCGGGTGTCGACGCCCTCCTCGTCCAGGAGACGTCGGCTGAGCTCTCCGGCGGCGTCGTCGCCGACCACACCGCAGAAACCGACCGAGGCGCCCAGCCGGGCGAGGGTGACCGCCGCGGTCGCGGCGGGACCGCCCCCGGCGACCACGAAGGGCTCGCCGAGCACGCGGTCGTCTTCGGCGGGCATGCGCTCGACCATGGCGATCGTGTCAACGGTGACAACTCCGACGCAGATGACATCCAATGTCATTTCCCGCGCCCCTACTTTACCGCTCCGGCCGTGAGGCCGGTGACCAGATATCGCTGCAGGACCAGGAATCCGGCGACGATCGGCACGCTCACGACAAGGGCCGCGGCCATGACCTGGTTCCAGTAGACATTCGTCTCGGTGGCGTAGCTCTGCATGCCGACCGAGAGGGTGCGGGTGGCGCTGTTGGTCAGCTGCGAGGCGAAAAGGATTTCCCCCCAGCCGGTCATGAAGGAATAGACGGCGACCGCGATGATTCCCGGTCGCGCGGCGGGCAGGATGACCCGGAAAAGCGCGCCGAGTGCCGTGGTGCCGTCCACCTTCGCGGCCTCGTCGAGGGCGCGCGGTATGCCGTCCATATAGCTGGCCAGCATCCAGATGGAGAATGGCAGGGTGAACGTCAGGTAGGTGACGATCAGCCCGATCCTGGTCTGGTAGAGAAACGGGATCCCGAGGCTTCTGTCGATGTTGACGAAAATGATGAACAACGGCAGCAGGAAGAGCACGCCGGGAAACATCTGCGTCGACAGGACGACCCCGGAGAAGGCGCCCCTGCCGCGGAACCGGTAGCGCGAGATGGCGTACGACGCGAAGATCGCGATGACGACGCTGAACAGTGTCGCGACGCTGGTGACCAGCAGGCTGTTCACGAAGTAGTCGGCCAGCGGAACGGTCGTCCACATGTCGACGAAGGGGTCGAACGTCAGGTTCGTCGGCCACCACTGGAACTCACCCTGCACGTCCCGCAGCGGCTTGAGCGACGACGTGACCATCACATAGAGCGGGACGGCCGTGAACACGGCGAGGGGGACCAGCACCACCCAGCGGAAAACGCGGAACGACAGTTGCTCACGCATCGCGGTTCACTCTCCTGTTCCACAGGGCCCACAGACTGGCGACGACGACGAGGAAGAGCATCAGCAGCACCGACATCGCCGAACCCAGGCCGAAGTTCCAGGTGATGAACGAGCTCGAATAGATGTGCACGGTCAGCAGGTCCGCGGATTCCGGCGGGGTCGGCCCGAACAGCACGTACGGGGTGTTGAACTCGCGGAACGTCCACAGGAACAGCAGCAGTAGCAGGACGGCGTTGATGGGGCGCATCATGCGCAGCGTGATGTGGCGGACCTGCTGCCAGGTGCTCGCCCCGTCGATCGCGGCGGCCTGGTAGAGCTCCTCGGGAATCACCTGCATACCGGCCATCGACATCAGGAACGCGAAGGGCCACTGCTGCCAGATCGACACCACCACGACAGAGACGAACGCGTTGCCGCCGATGAGCCAGAACGGCCGTTCGTTCGCGAGGTGCAGACCGTCGACGAGCAGCTGGTTGAGCAGCCCGTTGTCCCGCTGGAGGATGAACTTCCAGATGATGATGCCCGCGTAGGCGGGCAGCGCGTACGGGATGAGGAACAGGGTGCGCAGGAAACCCCGGCCGCGTCCCAGGCGGTGCAGCACGAGCGCCGCCGACATCCCGAAGACGAACGAGATGCCGACGACGAGCACCGTGAAGCCGAGGGTGATGCCGAAGGACCGCAGCAGTTGCCAGCCGAGCGGGCCGGAGAAGTCCAGCGCGACGCCGTAGTTGCCCGCACCGGCGAACGGCGCCGCCGACCAGTTGGTGATGTAGAGCTGGGTGAGCTGGATGAAGCTCATGAAGATCCCGACGACCATCGGGATGACGTGGACGAGCAGTTCGAACGCGACCGCCGGGAGGATCAGCAGGTAGGGCGCGGCCTGCGCCCAGCTGAACCTTCTCGTGCGCTGCGGCTGGTCGGTGTCCGGCTCCTGCTCGCCCGGTGGCCCCTGCGCGGAGCTCCTGGGGAACGTCACTGCCATTTCGTTCTCCTCGGGTGACATCGTCCCGGGTGCTGGGCTGACGTGGGACGATGCCAACCCGTGGTTCGGTGGGTGCTGTCAGTTCTGTCGGTTGTGCCGGAGTCTGTCGTGCCGGACGGGACTCAGCTGGCGCCCATCTTCTGCTGGGCCTGCTCCAGCGCGGCCTTGATCTCGGCGTCACCGATGGTGGCCCCGGTCGCCGCCTTCGCGATGAGCCCGACGACCTCGCCACCCACGTTGGCCTGGAACGCCTGGATCCCCGGGATGAGCGGCAACGGCTTCGCCTGCTCGGCCAGGATCTTCGTGAAGGCGTCCAGCTTCTCCTGGTCGTCGGTGAACGCGGCGGACGCGCCCTTGACCGCGGGCTGGGTGGTGTACGCCTTGTTGAGGATCTGCTGTTCCTCGTCGCTGGTCATGAACTTCACGAACTGCAGCGCGGCGTCGAGGTGCTTGGTGTTCTTGAAGACGGAGAGGTTGGTCCCCGCGACGAAGCTTGAGATCTTGGTGCCGCTCGCGGGCGCCGGGATCGGCACGATGCCGTACTGGTCGGGCTCCATGCCGTTCTGCTTTAGGACGTTGATCCCGGAGGTCTGCGCCATGTACATGGCCGCGTCGCCCCGGGCGAAGTCTCCGGCGGCCTGCGCGGAGTCGGTGTACTGCGCGGCGCTCGGGTTCACGACGTGGTGCTTGCCGATCAGGTCGACGTACTGCTTGACGCCGTTGATCATCCCGGGGGAGGTGAAGGACGGCTTGCCCGCCTGGTCGAAGGCCGAGCCGCCGTACTGCTCACTGAAGATGTAGGAGAAGTGCATGCTCACGTTGACGGTGCCGCCGGGGATGACGATGCCGTACTTCTTCTTCGCGGGGTCGGTCAGCTTCTGGGCGGCCGAGACCAGCTCCTCCCAGGTCGTGGGGGGCTGCAACCCGGCGTCGGCGAAGGTCTTCTTGTTGTAGTACAGCGCGTACACCTGGCTGTACAGCGGGATCGAGGTGGGGGCCGCTCCGGGCGGGCCCGCCGTGGCGAAGGCGCTCTCGACGAAGCGGTCCTTGCCGCCGATCTTCTGCAGCGCGGCGTCGTCGAAGGGGTGGAAGGCACCGGTCGACTGGAACGTCGTCGCGTTGGTGTTCCCGATGTTGAGGACATCGGGCCCCTGCCCGCTCACCGCCGCGGCGAGGGTGTTGTTGGTGAGGTCGCTCCACGGAACGACCTCCAGGTTGACCTTGATCCCGGTCTGCTGGGTGAACTTGGCCAGCTCCGGCGTCAGGATCTCCTTGTCGTTCTCCAGGCTCGCACCCTGGTTGCTCGCCCAGTACGTAAGTGTGACGGGGGCATCACCGGAACCGGTCGTACTGTCCGATTCGGAACTTCCACCGGAACAGGCGGTCAGGGCGACGGCAAGAAGTAGTGCGGAGACACCAGCTGCGAGGGGTTGGGACTTCATCGCGCCGCTCCTGATGAGAAATGGCAAGCGGGGGGCTTACCTTGCCTTTGAGTGTTGCCATTTGAACATCAGGTTACAGTTGGTGTCAATAGAACATCTTTTGAGATCTATCTATCACTATCGGGTCGGCTGATGACCGTCCTGTTCCAAGACGAGCACCTGTTGCGCGAAGCTGTCACGACCGGGAACACCGGACACGTGCCGGGACGAGGGTCGGGACCGGAGGCAGGAGGCAGGAGGCAGGAGGCAGGAACGCGGCCCGGGAGTCGCGGACGACATCAGACGACGTCAGACGACGCGGGCGGAACCGGGATCACGGCCGGGATCACGACCGGACTCAGGGATCGCGGCCGGAGTCGATCGCGTCCAGCGCGGCGGGCGAAGGTTTCACCCCTCCGACACGTGCCCGGCGTGCGAAAGCGAGAAGGGCCTTACCGGAACGGGGCCATCAAGATCATGATCACGGATCCTCTCCGCCGGACCATGACGCCGTCGAGGTGGGCGGGACCGGGACGAACAAGGCCGGATCGGAGCCGACGGGGACGGTCAGAGCCGCCCGACGACGCCGAGGATGCCGGCCTTGGTGAAGTCGGCGGTGACCTCCTTGCCTTCGGGCCGCCACGCCTCCACGGGAACGACCCCGGGCTCCAGCAGTTCGGATCCCCTCATCAGCTCGGCCAACCGTTCCGGGCCACGCGAGGTGAGCGCTCCGGCGCTGGTCGAACGGTAGACCTCCTGTCCGGCCTCGTACGAGTCGGGGCTGACGTCGGCCGCGAAGGCGTGCGTGATGACCAGGTAGCTACCCGGGACAAGCCGTTCGCGTATCACGGCCATGATGCGGGTGACCAGATCCTCGTCCGGGATGAAGTGCAGCATCGAGATCATCAACACGGCGACGGGCCGGGTGAAGTCGAGGGCGCCCTCGATCTGCGGGTGCGCCAGGAGCCTCTCGGGTTCTCGCATGTCCGCCTGGACGACCGAGGTGAAGACGTTGTCCTCCAGGAGCGCGCGACCGTGCACCATGACGATGGGGTCGTTGTCGACGTAGACGACCCGGCTCTCCGGCGCGACGCGATGGACGACCTGGTGCACGTTGTCCTGCGTCGGCAGCCCCGACCCGATGTCGAGGAACTGCCGCACGCCTTGACGCGCGAGAAGCTCGACGACTCGTGACAGGAACGCCCGGTTGTCCCGGGCTATCCGCCGGATGTCGGGCACTATCCGCACGATCTGTTCGGCGGCCTCGCGGTCGGAGGCGAAGTTGTCCTTGCCTCCGAGGTAGTAGTCGTACATTCGAGCAACGCTCGGGATGCTTGGATCGACACCTGCCGGAACACGGTTTTGCTCGGTCATGCCCTCACCACCGCCCCTCGTCTTCAGGGAATGATAGGGGGAACCCGCGAGATTGTGGATCTTTACCGTCGGATACCGGCTTTTCGGATCTTCATAACTGGCCTGTGGCAGAATGTGATGGATGCGTTTCCATGCTGACCTGCACATTCACTCGAAATACGCTCGGGCCTGCAGCAGAGACAGCGACCTGGAGCACCTGACGTGGTGGGCGCGGCGCAAGGGCGTCGCGCTGATGGGCACCGGTGATTTCACCCATCCGACGTGGTTCGAGCACTTACGCGAGAATCTCGTGCCCGCGGAGCCGGGGCTGTTCCGGCTGCGTGAGGAGATCGACCTGGAGGCCCTCGGGCCGCCGCCCGCCGGGGTGGCCCCCGGCCAGGTGCGGTTCATGCTGTCCACGGAGATCTCCACGATCTACCGGCGCGGCGAACGCACCCGCAAGATCCACCACCTGGTCTACATGCCGGGCTTCGACGAGGCCGCGGCGTTCAACGCCAGGCTCGACCGGATCGGCAACCTGAGCGCGGACGGGCGGCCCATCCTCGGCATGGACTCCCGCGCCCTGCTGGAGGTCACCCTGAGCAGCGGCGACGGCGCCTATCTGGTCCCCGCCCACGTCTGGACGCCGTGGTTCGGCGTCTTCGGTTCGAAGTCCGGGTTCGACACGATCGAGGAGTGCTACGGCGAGCTCTCCGAGCACATCTTCGCGCTGGAGACCGGGCTGTCCAGCGACCCGGCCATGAACTGGCGGGTCTCCGCCCTCGACCGGTACCGGCTGGTCAGCCACTCCGACGCCCACTCGCCGCCCATGGTCGGCCGCGAGACCACGGTGTTCGAGACCGACCTCGACTACTTCGCCGTCCTGCGGGCGCTCCAGACCGGGACCGGGTACGCGGGAACGACCGAGTTCTTCCCCGAGGAGGGCAAGTACCACCTCGACGGGCACCGCGGGTGCGACATCCGGACGAACCCCGAGGAGACGCGCGGGCGCGACGGGATCTGCCCCGTGTGCGGGAAGCCGCTCACGGTGGGCGTGCTGAGCCGGGTCCGGGATCTGGCCGACCGGCCTGACGGCTTCCGGCCGGAGGGCGTCGCGGGCTTCCGCAGCCTCGTACCGCTGCCGGAGATCGTGGGCGAGATCCTCGACGTGGGGTCGAAGAGCAAGAAGGTCCTCAAGGAGGTCGACAGGCTCACCGCCGCCCTGGGTCCCGAACTGAGGATCCTGGAGGACGTGCCGGTCGGCGACATCGCGGCCCACTCACCGCCGCTCGCGAAGGCCGTCGAACGGCTGCGCCGCGGCGAGGTGATCCGGGAACCGGGGTACGACGGCACGTACGGCGTGATCCGGCTCTTCGAACCGGGCGAGCTGGAACGCGCGAACGAGGAGACCACCCCGACACTCTTCTAGACCCCGCCTTCCTCACCGGTCCCGCTTCCAGGGCCGGTTCCAGACCCCGCCTTCAGGGCCGGTTCCAGGCCCTGCCGACCGCGGCCTCCCGGGCTCCGTTCATCGAAGCGCGCTCATCCTGGCGAGGGCTGCGGCGAAGAAGGAGCGTGGGGCCTGCGCGGCCACGACGAACGCGTCCGCCGCGGTGCCCACGTCGGTGAGGCGGGGCATCAGGGCGACGCTCAACCCGGCCTCCCCCAGCCTCCGCAGCTGGACCTCGCCGGTGGTCGGCTCCGACATCGGGACGCCGAGCAGGAGGGCGGGGTCGGGAGCGCGCAGCCCGAGCAGCCAGAACCCGCCGTCCGCCGCCGGGCCGAACACCGCGTCGTAGGCGCTGAACATGGACAGGGCGTAGGCCAGCATGTCCGGGGTGACCTGCGGGGTGTCCGTGCCGATCAGTACGACGGGCACGGGCAGGAGCCGGTGGGCGTCGTCGAAGGCCGCGGCGAGCCGCTCGTCCGGCCCGTCCCCGCGCTGCGGCAGCACCGTGAACCCGTGGGGAAGCCAGGGCCCCGGGGCGCCGTCGAGCGCGAGCACGCGCCGGGCGACCGGGACGCGGGCGACCGCGCGCAACGTGTCCTCAAGGGCGGCGGCGGCCAGCGCGGCGGCCTCATGCGCGGTGAAGGGCGGGATCAGCCGGGTCTTGACCTCCCCGGGCACCGGTTCCCTGGCGATCACCACGACCTGTCCCCCGGGCGGCCCGCCCTGGGACGGTACGTGCCGCGACGGCTCCCCCCAGGGCCGCCGGTTCCTGGACATGTCGCCATGGAGTATCTCGTCCCGGGAAAGCTCCTCCCGGGTGTGAGGAAACGGACCGGCGCCGTACCGCCCGTTCCCGGCGCGGCTCATGCGTCCGCTCGATCGGCCACGACCCGGCGTATCAGAGCCGCCTCCCCGTCCGGGCGGGGCGGCACCACGTCGATCTTCATCGTTCGACGTTAAGGCCGGTGGACGGGCTCCCCCTGGAGAGAAGGTGGCGTGCTTCCAAGAAATGACCGGTTCAGGCCCACGGTTAGAGAATATTCGGGAATCCGGGAGACGGACGGGGGCAGGTACGCCCGCTCGCGACGACCGCGAACCGCGATCGCTCTCTCCCCCGGAGCCCCGTCGTGCGGACGACGGCCGAATTCAGGCGGCGCCCACACGACAGGGCCGGGTCACACTCGGGGCAGCGCCCCTACATGCTCTCCGTGAACGTCCGGGAGCTGCTCTCATTGCTCTGGTAGCTCTGGTAGCCCGGACCCCACGTCCAGGTCTCCGTACGATCACCCTTCCTGACGGTCACCTTCCCGAAGAGGGAGCATTCGCTCGCCACCGCGGGCTGGGGCGGGATGAGGGCGGCGGACGCGGCCGGCGCGGCGAGCGTCACCGTGGAGGCGACGAGGACGGCGATGGCGATGGCGGTACAGCGGGCAACGGACATGGGTTCTCCCATGACGTGCGGATGATTCGACGGAGATATCGCCTTTTTTCCGGAAAGACGAACCACGTCGACCCTCAAGACTCATACCGAGTCCCATTCGGAACGAATACCCCTTTCGTGCACTTTTGTGCTCCTGGCAGGGGACGCGCACTCCGAACCCGGCGGACGTTCCCGGTCACAGCACCGGCGGACCTGGGCCGTCGTGTGGCTTCGGCGGGGCGCCGAGGTGACGGACGCGGAGCTCGTCCATGAGCTTCTCGACGGACGCCGGCCCCTCGTCGCGCATGAGCTGCTGCCGGATCCTGAGCTCGGCGCTGCCCTGGCACCAGTCGAGGCCCCAGTTGCCGAGGGCGTAAATGATCGGAAGGGTCTGGATACCGGCTTCGGTGAGGCTGTAGCGAGCGCGCTGCCCCCGCGCCGCGGTGCCGCGGGTGAGGATCCCCGCCTCGACGAGCCGCACGAGGCGGTCGGCGAGGATGTTCGAGGCGATGCCCTCGATCGACCCGGTGAGCAGCACCCGGAAGTAGCGGCGGTCGCCGAAGATGATGTCGCGAAGCACGAGCAACGACCAGCGATCTCCGAGCACCTCGACAGCGGCGTTGATCGGACACCCGGACCGTGGTTCCACGATTCCTCCTTGACAGGTGTTTCGCCCTCAATGTAGTAGTTGCAAAACGCAATCACTATACGGGAAGAGGAGATGATGGGCCACTTCGTATATTGGATGAACGTGTCCCTCGACCTGCGGATCGAGCAGGTTCCGGGAGACAACGGCGCGGGTGAGTGGCTGCGCATCGACGAGGAGCTGCACCGCGAGTTCAACACCCGGGCGCAGGCGCTCGCCCTGATGGTCCAGGGCCGGGTCATGTACGAGACGATGGAGGAATACTGGCCACGGGCGCGCGAGGACGCCTCGCTGCCGGATGTCCTGCGTGAGTACGGCGAGATCTGGACCACCAAGCCCAAGGTGCTCGTCTCCCGCACCCGGCACAGCGCCGGTCACAACACCCGGATCATCGGTGGAGACGACGCGATCGAGCGGCTCGCCGCGCTCCGGGCCGAGACCGACGGCACCATCGGGGTCGGCGGCGCGGCGGTCGCGACGCGGCTTCTCCGGGCCGGGCTGCTTGACGAGCTGCTGCTCTTCACCCACCCGGCGATCCTCGGCTTCGGCAGACCGCTGTTCGACGACTACGACCTGCCGATCGATCTCGACCTGCTTGAGCAGCGATCGTTCGCGCAGGGTGTCACGATGCACCGCTACGCCATCCGCGACGCGAAGGAGGTGGCGCCGTGCTGACGCGAGTCGCGGAGGGTGTCCTGATCCACGAGAGCGAGTTCTGCCAGAGCAACGCCGTTGTCGTACAGGGCGGCACCGGCGTGCTGCTCATCGACGCCGGGGTGCTGGACGACGAACTCGCCTGCCTCGCGAGCGACCTGTCGGATTCGGGCCAGACCGTCGTGGCGGGCTTCTCGACCCATCCGCACTGGGATCACCTGCTCTGGCACCCCGGGCTCGGCGAAGCGCCCCGCTACGGTACGGCCCGCTGCGCGGACACCGTCAGGGATCGGCTGTCGGGCGGGATCGACGCACGCCGGTTCGGCATCCCCGACGAGGTACCGCTGGACCTGCTCGGTCTCATCACCGGCCTGCCCTCGGGCACGGCGCGAATTCCGTGGGACGGCCCCGAGGTCCGGATCATCGAGCATCAGGCACACGCCCCGGGCCACGCGGCACTGTTGATCGAGGAACGCGGCGTTCTCGTCGCCGGTGACATGCTGTCCGATGTCCTGATCCCGATGCTCGATCCGAACGGCACCGCCGACCCGATCGAAGACCACCTCGCCGCGCTACGGCTGCTCGACGGCGTGGCGGACGATGTCGAGGTCGTCGTCCCCGGCCACGGGTCCGTCGGCGGAGCCGATCGGGTACGCGCACGGATCGACCAGGACCGGGCGTACGTGCTCGCCGTGCGCGACGGCCACGATCCCGGCGACCCGAGGGTCGGCCCATCCGCCAGGCCCGGCTGGGAGTGGGTGACCGGCGTGCACGAACGGCAGCTCCAGCGCTTCGCCCGAAGAGGCGAACGCGACGGAACGCCCGGCTAGTGCTGCGTTCCTCTGTCGACCGGCCCCTGTCGACCGGCCTCCGTCTCGCGGTCGTCGATCGAACGGTCGTCGATCGAACGGTCTCCGATCATGCGGTCGTCGATCGAACGCAGGACGGCGTCCGGGATGACGAGGTCGGCGCGGGGACGGGTGGTGGCGATGAGGTCGGCGTTGCGCTGGTCGGTTCCCAGAGCCCAGGCCACGGCGGCGTCGGGAGCCTTGCCGAAGCGCTCGTGCCGGGCGACGAGGCGGCGCACGCGCTCGTCCGAATCGAGGTCGCAGTACCAGACCTCGTGCAGCCCGGCCCGCACGCGTGTCCAGTCGCCGCGGTCGAGCAGCAGGTAGTTCCCCTCGGTGACGACGAGCCGGGCGGCCCGGGGGACCGGGATGCTGCCCGCGATCGGCTGTTCCAGGTCGCGCTCGAACGCGGGCGCGTAGACCACGTCGTCCTCGTCCTCCCGCAGGCGGCGGAGGAGGGCCGCGTACCCGGCGGCGTCGAAGGTGTCCGGGGCGCCCTTGCGGTCGCGGCGCCCGAGCCGGTCGAGCTCGACGTCGGCGAGGTGGAAGCCGTCCATCGGCACGTACGCCACCCACTCCCGCTCCGGCAGGCCCTCGGGAGGCACCGGCCGCAGCAGGCGGACCAGGTGCTCGGCGAGGGTGGTCTTGCCCGCCCCCGGGCCTCCGGTGACGCCGAGCAGCGCGCGGCGCCCCTCTCGGACGAGGGAGCGGGCCCGGATCACCAGGTCGTCGAGGGATGTCATCGGGGCAGGCCGCCCCGAACCGGGACAGCCGAGGGGATCGTCATCTGAACGAACGTAGCCGAGCCGCCCGCCGACATCCAGAGCGGCCCGTACGCGCCGGTGGCGTGGTGCAACACTTTCCAGCCCTTCGACGTCTATGCGGTGACGATGGAGAAGGGACGGCATGTGAGTGACGAACCCGGTTTCGACGGTTTCGTAGCCGAAAGGAGTGAGGCGCTGCTCCGCTACGCGTACGTCCTGACCGGCAACCCGCACGACGCCGCCGATCTCACGCAGGAGGCGCTGACCCGGTTACGCGACGCCTGGCCGAGGGTGCGGCACAAGACCGACGCGCACGGCTACGCCCGGACGACGATGGCGCGGCTGCACATCAGCATCTGGCGGCGGCGCAGGCACGAGCATCTCACCGGGGAGCCGCCCGAACGGACCTGGGAGGCGGTCTTCCCCTCCGAGGAGGACCAGGGACTCTGGCGGGAACTGGCCGCGCTGCCCCGCAGACAGCGCGCCGTGCTGGTGCTCCGCTACTACGAGCAGCTGACCGACGCCGAGATCGCCGAGGTGCTCCGCATCTCCCCGGGGACCGTGCGCAGCCAGGCCTCCCGCGGCCTGGACAAGCTGCGCTCCGCCCTCTCCACCTCACCGGCGGCCTACGGGAGCGCGCGATGACCGACATCGAAGACAAGCTGAGCCGCGTCCTGGCCGGAGCGGCGAACCAGGTACCCGAGCGGGCGCGGGTCAGGCTGTCGGCAACGGTCAGGGCACGCCGCCGCCCCCGGCGGGCACCCGCCGCACTGCTCGCGGCGGCGGCCGTGGTCGTGGTGGCCGGTGGGGCGGGTACGGCGGTGCGGACCCTGGGCTCGTCGGCCGTGCGGCAGCCCGCGGTGAACGCCACGGGCACGCAGGGACCGATGCCACAGTCGACCTCGCTACCGGAGGAGAAGCTGCCGCCGCCCATCGAGCGGATATGGCCTCGGGCCCTGCACAAGATCCCCGCCAGGCTGCCCGACGGCCGCGTCTACTACCCGCAGTCGCTTCTCGACGACCGGACGTTGATCGTCACGACGGGAGCGGGCGACGGGGCGAAGCAGTTCCTGTGGAGCTACGACCTGGAGAACGGCGGGTCCCGGCGGATCGCCGAAATCCCGACCAGGAACTCGACGCTCTACGCCGAAGACGTCACCGCCGGCGGCGGGGACATCGTCTGGTGGGCGTCGTACAGGGAATCGGGCAGGCAGCGGGTCGCCCGGATCTGGACGGTGCCCGCCGTCGGCGGCACCCCTCGGAAGGTGGCAGACGTCCCGCTGGAGAACGTCATGAAGAAGGGCCACATCAGGGCACTGGAGGTGGTGGGCCGGGACGTGGTCTTCTCTCGCGAGAGCGGCGGGGTGTACCGGGTGCCGCTGCGCGGCGGCGAGCCCCGGGCGGTTCCGGGCACCGAGGGACAGCACCTCCTGCGGTGGCCCTGGGCGGGCCGCCACCTCAAGCAGGCCGCCTTCGCCGAACTGTTCAACGTCAAGACGAGGGAGCGGCGTGACGCCGTGATCAGGCCCGGCGAGAACTTCGTCAGGTGTGGCGTCGCGCGGTGCTACGGCCATGGCCCGGCCAACGGGCCCGGCCCACGCGCCTTCGTCCGCGAGCGCGACGGTTCCCGGGAGCGGGCGCTGCCTCCCGAGGTCCAGATAAACGACGATCCCGGCCTGGATCGGTTCTACAAGAGGATTTTCAGGCGAGGTATCGCCCTCTACGACGTGGTCACCGGCACGTCCGCCGATCTGGGCGTGCCTCAGGACGGTGGGGGAGGTATCCCCGACGGCGGCGCCGACCGGCTGATGACCTATCAGGTCGGGGAGAAGATGTACGTCGTGGACCTGGCCGCGATCGAGTAAGGGAGGGCCGGGGCTCATACCCGGGCAATCCCCAGGGCCGAGGCCCGCCGAGCTCCCCTCGGCGGGCCTCGCGACCGAAGCGGCCTCGGAACGGACCCGGGACAGCCCCGGAGCGAGCCGACGTCAGCCAAGGCCGCCGGGCTCGGCGGAGAGCCCGGGATCAGCCGGAGTCGGCGTTGAAGGACAGCTCCGAGGTCACCCGGTAGCGGTCGCCGCGGTAGATCGAGCGGGTGAACTCGACGATCCGGCCGCCGACGTCGCGGGTGGTGCGCTCGAAGAGCAGGGCCGGGGCGTGCTGGGGGACGTGGAGGAGCTCGGCCTCTGTCTCGTCGGTCACGGTGGGCTCTATCGTCTGCACGGCGGTGCGGACGTCGACGTTGAAACGTTCCCGCAGGAGCCGGTAGAACGAGCCCGACTCCATGTCGGCCGGGACGAGGCCGCCGACCAGGGCGTACGGCAGGTGGATGCGCTCGATCGCCATGGGCTCGTCGTCGACGACCCGCAGCCGCACGACCCTCAGGACGGGGTCGGCGGGAGAGAGCTGGAGCCGGGTGGCGAGCCGGGCGCCCGCGGGGGTGGAACCGAACTCCAGGATCCTGCTGAGCCAGTTGCCCTCGGCGGGCGGCGCGTAGAACGAGTTGCCCGTGGTCGAGGCGAGTGCCTGGGTGACCCGGTGCGGCCCGGTGAACGTGCCGCGCCCGTGCTCGCGGACGAGCAGCCCCGACATCACCAGATCGTCGATCGCCGCGCGCACCGTGGGCCGGGAGACTCCCAGCTCCTTGCAGAGATCCCGCTCGGAGGGGATCGCCTCGCCCGGCTTCATGTCGGCGATGAAGTCGAGCAGGACGTCGCGCACCCGGTCGCGCTTGAGCCCGGACCTCATGTTTAGAGTCACCACCCCACCTTACCAAGATCTTACCTATTTGTTACCTGTCATCCCGGAAAAAACAGGTCTTGACGCCAGAAGTAGCAAGAGCCACCCTATGCGGAGCAAGCCAATTACTTACCAATATCTGACCTCTGGGAGTACCGATGGGGTACCGCCTCCGCGCCACCGCGGCAGTGTTGACACTCGCCGCAGGCCTCACCGCATGCGGCTCCTCCGAGCCGTCCCCCTCCGCGGACTCACCCGGTTCGGCCGGTACCGGGCAGGGCTCCACGAACCTCACCGTGTGGGTCATGCGGGACAGCTTCTCCGACGCCCTCCTCGACCGCTTCCGTACCGACTACCAGGCGGCCCACCCCGGCGTCGCCCTCGACATCCAGATCCAGGAGTGGGACGGCATCGGCCAGAAGGTCACCAGCGCCCTGGCCAGCAACGACGCCCCGGACGTCATCGAGGTCGGGAACACCCAGGTCGCCGAGTACGCCGCCAGCGGCGGGGTGAAGGACCTCACCGACAAGGTCACCGACCTGGGCGGCGGCGACTGGCTGCCCGGCCTCGCGGAACCGGGCAGGATCGACGGACGCCAGTACGGCATCCCGTGGTACGCCGCGAACCGGGTGGTCATCTACAACAAGGACCTGTTCGCCAAGGCCTCGATCACCTCCCCGCCCAAGACCAGGGACGAGTGGCTGGAGGTCACGGCCAAGCTCAACAAGGGCGGCGACCAGGGCATCTACCTGCCCGGCCAGAACTGGTACACCCTCGCGGGGTTCATCTGGGACGAGGGCGGCGACCTCGCGGTCAACGAGGGCGGCACCTGGAAGGGCGGCCTCGGCACCCCCCAGGCACTGGCCGGGGTCGAGTTCTACCGGAAGCTCCAGGCGCTGGGCAGGGGTCCTAAGGACTCCGACGAGGCCAAGCCTCCGCAGGCCGACGTCTTCGCCAAGGGCGACGTCGCCCAGCTCATCTCCGCCCCGGGCGGCGCGGTCGCGATCGAGAAGGCCAACCCGGAGCTCAAGGGCAAGCTCGGTTTCTTCCCGATCCCCGGCAAGACCGCCGACAAGCCGGGCGCGGTGTTCACCGGCGGCTCCGACCTGGTCATCCCGGAGGCCTCGAAGAACCCCGAGGCGGCGTACGAGGTGGTCAAGGCGCTGGCGGGTGAGAAGTTCCAGACCGACATGGCCAAGGAGATGAGCTACGTGCCCAACCGCGTCTCCCTGGCGGGCGTGCTGGACGGCAACGAGGCGACGGCCGCGATGGCCGCGGGCGCCGCCAACGGGCACGCCACCCCCAACTCCCCCAACTGGGCGGCGGTCGAGGCCAAGAACCTGATCAAGGAGTACCTGACCAAGGTGCTCACCGGGGGCGACCCCGCCACCGAGGCCGCCAGGGTGGACCAGGGCATCGCCGAGATCCTCAACACCAAGTCCTGACACCCGCCCGGTGCTCCGGATCCGACACGAGCACCCACCCGGTGCCCCGGATCCAGCACAAGCACCCACTCGATACTCCGGATCCGGCACGGGCACCCGCCCATCGCACCGGCCGCCTGTTGGCGCACCGGTCCACGAGACCCACGCCCACCGCGACCGGTGCACGAGACCCGGCACCGGGCCTCACCCACCGCACCGGCCCGCGAGAAGCCCGCGCCGAATTCCCATCCGTACCGCTCGCCCGTTCCGAGGAGTGCCATGCCCGCTGCCCCCCAGGCCCCGACAGGGCGCCCGACACGGCGGCGCGCCCGCGACCGGGACGCCTCCGCACCCGAGCGCCCCGAACAGCCCAAACAGCCAGGACAATCCGGACAGCCAAGAATGAACGCGACGCTATCCGGGGCGCGGCCGTCACGGCTCACCGGCCTCTGGCCCTACCTGCTGATCGTGCCCACCCTGGCGGGCACCGCCTACCTGCTGCTCTACCCGCTGATCCGCAGCGTCGTCATCTCCTTCCAGCACTTCAGGACCGGCGAGCTGATCCGCGGCGGGGCGGAGTTCGTCGGCCTGGACAACTACGCGGAGGTGCTCGGCGGGGCGGAGTTCTGGGCCGTGGTGCGCAGGACCCTGGTCTGGACGGCCGTCAACGTCGTCCTGATCATGGTCATCTCCACCGCGGTGGCCCTGATGATCGCCCGTCTGGGCCGGGGGATGCGCCTGGCCGTGCTGGGCGGCCTGGTGCTCACCTGGGCCACCCCCGTCCTCGCCGCCACCACGATCTTCCAGTGGCTGTTCCAGTCGCGGCTGGGGGTGGTCAACTGGCTGCTGGTCACGCTGGGGTTCGAGTCCTTCAGGGACTACACCTGGTTCGCCGACGGCACGTCCACCTTCGCCATCCTGGTCGCCCTGGTCGTCTGGCAGTCCGTGCCGTTCGCCGCCCTCACCCTCTACGCGGGCCTGACCACCATCCCCGCCGAACTGTACGAGGCCGCGCGGATCGACGGCGCGAGCGGGCGGCGGGTCTTCACCGCCGTCACCTTCCCCATCCTGCGACCGCTCTTCGGCCTGATCACCTCGCTGGAGGTGATCTGGGTGTTCAAGTGCTTCGCCCAGATCTGGGCGATCAGCAGGGGCGGGCCGGGAGAGGCCACCACCACGCTGCCCGTCTACGCGTTCCAGGTCGCGCAGTCGCTCCACAAGTACGACCTCGGCTCGGCGATCTCCACCCTCACCGTACTGATCCTGATCGCCCTGCTGATCACCCATCTCCGGCGGATGCTCAAGCACGAAGGGGAGGAACTGTGACGACCACCCTCATGTCCAGCCGCCCGGCGCCCGGCCGCCCGGCACTCGCCCGCCCGCTGCGCCGCGCGCCGCTGAACCTGGCGGCCCTGGCCGTGCTCGCCGTCTCGGTCTTCCCCGTCTACTGGATGGTGCTGACCGCGTTCAAGCCCACCCGGGACATCCAGTCGCGGACCCCGACCTTCTGGCCCGCCAACCCCACCCTGGAGCACTTCGCGACCGCGGTGAGCGCGGACGGTTTCTGGACGTTCTGGCGCAACAGCCTCGCCGTCACCGCGAGCGCGGTACTGCTCGCCCTGGTGGTCGCGCTGCTCGCCGCGTTCGCGGTGGCCCGGATGCGCTGGCGCGGGCGCAAGGCGTTCGTCCTGATGGTCTTCATCGCCCAGATGGCCCCCTGGGAGGCACTGCTGGTGTCGATGTTCATCATCGCCCGCGACACCAACATGCTCGACAAGCTGTCGATGCTCACCCTGATCTACTTCATGACGACGCTGCCGTTCACCATCGTGACCCTGCGCGGGTTCCTCGCCGCGATCCCTCCCGAACTGGAGGAGGCCGCGCTGATGGACGGGTGCGACCGGGCCTCGGCCTTCCGCCGGGTGGTCCTGCCGCTGCTCGCCCCCGGCCTGATGTCCACCTGCCTGTTCGGCTTCATCACCGCGTGGAACGAGTTCGCCTTCGCCAACGCGCTGATCATCAAGAACCAGGACGACCGGACCCTGCCCGTCTGGCTCTCCTCCTTCAGCAACGTCTTCGGCACCGACTGGGGAGCCACCATGGCCGCCTCGACCCTCTTCATGCTGCCGGTGCTGCTGATCTTCCTCGTCCTGCAGCGCAGGGTCACCTCGGGAATGATCTCCGGCGCCGTCAAGGGGTGAGCGAGGCGGCGGCGCCCGCCGACCGGCCCCCGAGACCCGCCCCCGGATTCGGAAAATCCATGCCTCCCCACCGGCCGGTCCCCCGGAGGTCCGCCCCCGGACCCGGAAAAACCATGCCCTCCCACCGTCCGTCCACAGGCGTGCCCTCCCGGGGCGCCGCGAAGGGAAACCAACGTGATCATTCCGATGCCACGGGAAGTGGCCGTCGACGGGGGCTCCGTCGCGTACCGGCGGGACCTCCTGCGGCTGATGCCCGACGACCCGTCCCTCGGCGAGGAGGGCTACCGCCTCGACGTCTCCCCCTCCGGCGTCGAGCTCACCTCCGGCGGCCCGGCCGGTCGCTTCTACGGCTCGCGGACCCTCGCCCAGCTGGGGCCGCTGATCCCGTACGGGACGATCGAGGACCGGCCGGGGTTCGCCTGGCGCGGGGTGATGCTGGACGTCGCCCGGCACTTCATGCCCAAGGCGTTCGTCCTGCGCCTCGTCGACCTGCTCGCCGAGCACAAGCTCAACGTGCTGCACCTGCACCTCACCGACGACCAGGGGTGGCGCCTGGAGATCGAGCGCTACCCCCTGCTCACCGAGGTCGGCGCGCGGCGCGGCGGTTTCTACACGCGCCAGGACGTGCGGGAGATCGTCGCGTACGCGGCGGAGCGCTTCGTCACCGTGGTGCCCGAGATCGAGATGCCCGGCCACGCCCAGGCCGCCATCGCCGCCTACCCGCACCTGGGCAACGACCCGTCCCGCGAGGTGGAGGTCTGGTCGGAGTGGGGGATCAGCGAGCACGTCCTCAACCTTGAGGAGTCCACCGTCCGCTTCTGCCAGGACGTGCTCGACGAGGTCCTCGAGCTCTTCCCGAGCCCGTACGTGCACGTCGGAGGGGACGAGTGCCCCACCGCCGAGTGGGAGCGCAGTCCCCGGGCGCGGCGGAGGCTGGCGGAGCTGGGGCTGGCGGGACCCCGGGACGCGTGCGCCTGGTTCATCGGCCGGATGGCCGCGCACCTGGAGAAGCACTCGCGCAAGCTGGTCTGCTGGGACGAGCCGGACCGCGAGCCCACCCCCGGCACGACCGTGATGGTCTGGCGCGACGAGCAGGCCGAGCGCGGCGGCAACGACATCATCCTGGCGCCGCACACGCGGACCTACTTCGACTACCGCCCCTCGGCAGCGCCCTTCGACGACCAGCCCGCCGACCCCGACCGGCCGACCGTCCAGGAGCGCGTCCTCACCCTGGCCGACACCTACGCGTTTGCACCCGACCCGGCCGCGCGGGGCGTGCAGTGCCAGCTGTGGACCGAGTACATGCCCACGCCCGAACGGGTCGAGTTCATGGCCCTGCCCAGGATGTGCGCCTTCGCCGAGGTCGCCTGGGGCTCGTCCGGCGACTACCCCGACTTCCTCCGGCGGCTCGGCCCGCACCTCGCCCGGCTCAGCGCCCAGGGCGTCCGCGGCGGCCCGCTCATCCCCTAGAGACCCGCAAATCCCGAAAACCGGGAAGCACCCAGGAAAGGAAAGAAAGTGCGCAGAAAGCTGTTACTCGGCGGACTCGTGTCCGCCATGCTGCTCGCGCTGGTGGGCGTCGCGGCCAACCCGGCGAGCGCCCAGCAGTCTCTCAGGCTCCAGTACAAGACGAGCGCCACCGGGGCGACCGCCGACCAGGTCGAGCCGTGGTTCAACCTGGTCAACAGCGGCACCTCGGCCGTCTCGCTGAGCGGCGTGAAGATCCGCTACTACTTCAAGTCGGACGCCGGATCGCCGCAGTACCGGTTCGCGTGCTCGTGGGCGACGATCTCCTGCTCCACGGTCACCGGGACCTTCGGGACGCTCTCCCCCGGTACGGCCACCGCCGACCGCTACCTGGAGGTGGGCTTCACCTCGGGGAACCTCGCGGTCGGGGCGCAGACCGGTGACCTGCAGCTGCGCTTCCACCGCGCCGACTGGCAGCGGCTGACCCAGAGCGACGACTACTCCTTCGGCCCGGCCCGCACGACGTACGGCGACTGGACCAAGGTGACCGTCTACCAGAACGGCGCCCTGGTCTGGGGCACCTCGCCCGTGGGCGGTGGCGGCGACCCGACCCCGACCCCCACCCCGACGGTCAACCCTCCCGGGGGCAGCGGGGTGGTGTTCGACGACTTCTCGTACACCAACGCCGACGACCCGAACATCTCCGCGCACAACTGGACCGTGCGCACCAACAGCGGCGGCCCCGGCGTGCCCGGCGCGAGCTGGCCCAAGCAGAACGTGACCTTCCCCACGGTCTCCGGGACGAACAAGGCACTGCAGCTCAAGGCCGTCACCGACGGCACCTCCTCGGGCACCCAGCAGTCGGAGGTGCTGCACCAGCGCAAGTTCCTGGAGGGCACCTACGCGGCCAGGGTGAAGTTCTCCGACACCCCGGTCAGCGGCCCCGACGGGGACCACATCGTGCAGACCTTCTTCACGATCACTCCCCTCGCCGCCGACATGGACCCCAACTACAGCGAGCAGGACTTCGAGTATCTGCCCAACGGCGGCTGGGGCGAGCCCGCCAACATCATGTACGCCACGTCGTGGGAGACCTACCGCAACGAACCCTGGCAGGCGGTGAACGTCCACACCGAGGTCAGGCAGAGCTACGCGGGTTGGCACGACCTGGTCCTCCAGGTCTCCGGCGGCCAGATCAGGTACTACATCGACGGCGCCCTCTTCGCCGAGCACGGCGGCGACTACTACCCGGAGACGGTGCAGTCGGTGAACTTCAACCTCTGGTTCATCAGCGGCGGCCTGGTCGGCAGCTCGACCTCGCGTAACTACGTCCAGCAGATCGACTGGTTCTACCACTCCAAGAACGAGGTCGTCGCCCCCGCCACCGTCCTGAGCCGCGTCAACAACTACCGCTCCGCCTCGACCGCCTGGGTCGACACCGTCCCCAGCTCCTAACCGCCCTCCCGAGTACGAGTACGGCCCGCGTCCTCCCCCGGCGCGGGCCGTACGGCTTCCTCCTCCTCGGGGACCGGCGCCCGGAGGGTGCGGACCTGGGGGGAGAGCAGCGCCGCGAGCGTGGCTGCCACGACGAGAGCGGAGCAACCGAGAAGGGCCGTACCGAGACCGACGGCGGCGGCGACGGGACCGGCGACGAGGATGCCGAGGGGTGCCAGGGCGAGGGACCCGAACCAGTCGTAGGAGCTGACGCGGGAGAGCGCGTCGGGCGGCACCTCGCGCTGCATGGTGGTGGTCCACAGCACGCCGAACACGTCCCCGGCCACCCCTGCGGCGAACATCGCGACGACGATCGTCCACAGCGGCGCCCCGGCGCCGAGGAGCGCCATCGGCAGCGCCGTGGGAAAGGTGGCCAGGACCGCGAGGAGCATGGGCCGCCGGGGCCGCAGGCGCGCGGCGAGTCCCGCTCCCGCGACGGTCCCCAGCGCCTGGGCCGCGACGATCAGCGCCCAGGAGCTCGCCCCGTCCAGGTCCCGTTCGGCGATCAGAGGGCCGAGCACGCCGACGTTCGCCCCGACGGCGGCGACGACGAAGGCGTACTGCAGCACCACGACCCACAGCCACTGGTGTGAGACGAACTCCCGCCAGCCGTGCCGCAGGTCGGACCAGCCGGATCCCGCGGACACCCGGAGGCGGCGGGGCAGGCGCATGGCGCGGATCAGCGCGGCGCTGACGAGGAACGAGACGGCGTTGAACGCCAGGGCCCACCCGGCGCCGACCAGCGCGACGACGACGCCGGACAGCGCCAGCCCCAGCACCATCGCGCCGTTCCTCGCGACCCCGAGCAGGGCGTTGGCCTCCTGCAACCGCTTCCTGGGGACGACCTCCGGCACCACACCGGTCATCGCCGGTGCGAACAACGCGGTGGCCACCCCCGCGAGGGTCGCCAGCAGCGCCACGGCGGGGATCGGCGCGTCGCCCGTCAGGAGCATCACCGCCAGCCCGCCGTACGCGGCGGTGCCCAGAACGTCGGCGATCACCATCAGGCCGGACCGGGAGAACCGGTCGGCCAGCACACCGCCGACGAGGATGAGCAGCAGCTGCGGCACGGCCTGGCACGCCAGCACCAGCGACAGCTGCGCGGGGGTGCTGCCGGGAATCGCGAGCACGCCGAACGCGAGGGCCACCCGGGCGAACCCGTCACCCAGCACGGAGATCGTCCGAGCCGAGGCGAGCAGGACGAAGCGCCTCTCTCTCAGCAGGAGCGCGGTGGGAGAGGACGTCGCCATGTCACATCAGCGTAGGCGCGAAAGCGTCGCCGGTGGCATACCGGGAAGACCGGCTGGTCCGAGGTATGAACGGCGGGCCGTACACGACGTGGAGAAAGGGCGAGGTCGAAACAGCCGAGAGAAGACGGCGGGGGAAAACCGGCGGGGCGGGGTCAGGACGGCTGCGAGGAGGCGGCGCGGAGGGTTGAGAGGGTGAACTCGACGGCCTGGCGACCGGCCTTCAGTGTCTCCTCCGGTGAGGCGCCGTTGCTCATGCTGACGAAGGCGGCGAGCTTGCCCCCGCCGACCACCGCGCCGACGACCGCCGACGCCTCGACGAGGCTCAGCTCCTCCGGGAACGCCCGGTGCAGGGCCTCGGCGAGCTCCCGCTGGCTCTCGAAGAGGAGCAGCAGACCGCGCGCCCGCAGCGAGGGGACGGTCATGACGAGGTGGTTGGCCGGGCCTATCTCGCGCTGGAGCTGCTCGTCGAGGGCGAACATGGAGAAGCCGGAGGTGACGGCGCGGGTCAGGAGGTCGATCGCCCGGTCTCCCGGTCGGGGCTCCGCGATCACCCGCAGCACGTGCTCGATGCCGTCGCGCGAGTTGTGGAAGATCACGTCCTCCTTGCTCGCGAAGTAGCTGAAGAAGGTGCGCGTCGAGACGTCGGCGGCCGTGGCGATCTCCGAGACGGTGGTCTGCTCGTAGCCCTTCTCCATGAAGAGCTCGAAGGCCGCGGTTATGAGCGCGTGCCGGGTGCGGAGCTTCTTGCGTTCACGCAGTCCCGGGGTCTCACTCATGCGGGCAGCCTAATGCATCAGACCATACTTTGCACGTATTGTAATTTTGCATTTGATGTAGTTTTCTGGATGGGACGAAGCGCGTCGCTGCAGAGGAGTGTGAAATGACACGGTCCTACCCGGAAGCGGTCACCTTCCCCTTCGGACGTCCCGGTCCCTTCGAGCCGCCCGAGGGCCTGGCCTCGCTGCGCGAGGAGCGGCCCATCGCCTCGATGGTCTACCCGGACGGAAAGGTGGGCTGGCTCGTGACCGGCTACTCCGCCGTACGGTCGATCCTGGCCGACCCCCGGTTCAGCTCCCGGCGCGAGCTGCTGGACGTCCCGCTGCCCTTCGCGCTGATGCAGGAGATGCGCACCCCGGCCGACCCCGGCATGTTCATCCGGATGGACCCGCCCGACCACACCCGCTACCGGAAACTGCTCACCGCGCAGTTCACGGTGCGGCGGATGAAGCAGCTGGAGCCCAGGATCCACGAGATCACCGAGGAGCGGCTCGCCGCGATGGAGAAGGCCGGGCCTCCCCAGGACCTGGTACGGGAGTTCGCGCTGCCCATCCCCTCGCTGGTGATCTGCGAGCTGCTCGGCGTCCCGTACGCCGACCGCGAGGAGTTCCAGCGGTCCACCGCGGTGCTGCTGAACCTGGAGTCCACCGTCGAGGACATCCACGCGACGGTCGCCACCTTCAGGGCGTTCTTCGTCCGGCTCATCGCGGCCAAGCGGGCCGACCCGGCCGACGACCTGCTCAGCGGGCTGATCACGAACGGCGATCTGACCGACGAGGAGCTGAGCAACATCGGGTTCCTGCTGCTCGCCGCCGGGCACGAGACGACGGCGAACATGCTCGGGCTCGGCACGTTCGCCCTGCTCCAGCACCCCGACCAGCTCGCCGCGCTGCGCGCCGACCCCTCGCTGATCGACAACACGGTGGAGGAACTGCTGCGCTACCTCGGGATCATCCACGTCGGCCCGCTGCGCGCGGCCCTGGAGGACGTCGAGGTGGAGGGGCTGCTCATCAGGGCCGGAGACCCGGTGACCCTCTCGCTCCCGGCCGCCAACCGCGACCCCGCGCGCTTCTCCGACCCCGACCACCTGGACATCACCAACCCCGCGACCGGACACATGGCGTTCGGGCACGGGCTGCACCAGTGTCTCGGCCAGCAGCTCGCCCGGGTGGAGATGCGCACCGCGTTCCCGATGCTGTTCGACCGCTTCCCCGGCCTGCGCCTCGCCGTACCGGCGGAGGAGGTGCCCATGCGCGACACGATGTCCATCTACGGTGTACGGGAGCTGCCGGTCAGATGGTAGGAGGCGATATGAAGATCACCACGGATGTGTCCCGGTGTATCGGAGCGGGCATGTGCGCGCTCACCGCACCCGAGGTCTTCGACCAGAGCGAGGACGAGGGCACCGTCGTGCTCCTCGACGAGACACCCCCGCCCGAGCTGCACGCCGCCGCCCGCCGGGCCCAGCAACTGTGCCCCTCGGGCGCCATCTCGGTGAGCGCCCCGGACGATTCCCCGGCCTGAAGGCCGCTGAGAATCTCACTGATGGAGGGGCGTGCCGGGGCCTGCTTGTCCGGCATTCACCGGCCCGGTGCCCTCGCCACCCCTGACGAGGGCACCGCTCCCCGATCTGATGGCGCGAGCGATCAGGTGACCGACGGGACGTAGGGGAAGGTCCGGGTCGGCCTGGCGGCGACGGAGTCGCTGCCCAGCCCGATCGTGAACGCGGTGTTGGTCGCGAAGGAGAACATCACGTCCGGCGCGTTGTCGGTGAGCGAGCGGCCGTTCCACCCGGCGAAGCCGTAGACCGCCGGGGTGCCGACGGTGTACGGCAACACGTTGGGGAAGAGCCTGTCGGCGACCAGCCCGCCGTACACGTGCGGGTCCTCGGCGGTGCCGTAGGCGCCGACGACCCCGGCGACCATGTCGGCGACGATCTTCCCGAAGTGCCGGAAGTCGTCGGCGGGCCGGGAGAGGTTGAGCTGGTCACCGAGATCCCCGTCGTGCTGGGTGAAGAGCGGATGGACCATGGGGTGACCGGCGCGGTTGACGGCATGCCAGCCGCCGTCGTCGGTGGCCAGGCTGGTGAGGGCCCACACGTCGACGTGCCGGTCGTCACCGGCGACGGGAAGCAGGTCGCCGTCGGGGACTTCGAGCACGATGGCGTACACCCTGTTCTCGACGAACAGGTTCTTCGCGCCCGCCGGGTCCCAGGAGGACAGGTCGGCCCTGGTGCCGTCCGCGAAGGCCTTCCCGATCGCCGCGAGGGCGTCGGGTTCGATCCAGAAGGGATCGCTCGTCTTGCCGACCCACAGCCGCAGGCCACCGTCGGTGTCGATCCGCCGGCCGGTGGTCCCCCGGGCGACCACGTCGCCGGACGCGCCCGCGTCGCGAGCCTCCGCACCGGCGAGGCGGTGCAGTTCCAGGTCCTGGTTTCCCTCCGCCTCGCGTTCGCCGAAGGTGAGACGGTAGGTGAGGTCCTCGACGTGGTCGCCGTCGCCGTCGATCTTGAACTCGTACAGGGCCTCGGGGTGGAAGCCCTTGGGGGCGCTCTCACCGGCGATGGAGGGGCAGACGTCCATCACGAACACGGTGCCCGTCTCGCCGCGGAAGACGTAGAGATCGGTGATGTCCAGGCGGACGTCCTGCCGGGCAATCGGTGAGTCAAGGTGATGGGACATGTCGATCTCCCCGTTCTCCTGATGGTTCCGCTGGTCCTGTGTCGTGCTCTCGTGACGGCTCTCGCGTCGCGGCCCGTCCCCTCGCTCGCCTCGGCCACACCGGCCCGAGTGCACAGGACTTCCTCCAATATCAGTCAATTCCCGCAAATCAATGCAAAGCGCTTATGACCGCCCAAATATCCTTCCCTGGTTCGGTCAACTCCGTGGGGCGCGAGCCCCCCGGGTAGGAGCGGTGCCCTCGCCACCCCTGACGAGGGCACCGCCGTGGCGACCGGGTTCATGGTGCCCGGCCGCCCCCGTCCCCGCGAGCGGTCCCGGAAGGTTCGCACCGCCGCTCGCGGGAGTCATCGGCACGGCCGCGGGAACGCCGCCGCACCCGTTCGGAGGATGTACGCGCGGTGGCCGCCTCAGGCTGAACGGAAGGAGCCATGACGGGCTGGACCGCGAGGGCCATGACCACCTCGTACATCTGGGCTTCGAGATCCTCGGCGGTGGAGGCCCGCAGGATCTCCGGACCGGGCACCGGCCAGGCCGCGATCGCGTAGAACAGGCGCGAGTGCGTGCCGTAGAAGACGGCCCAGTCCTTCCACTCGCGATCCAACCGCTCGGCCTCGGCACGGGCCCGGCGATCCCACGACCGTCGGGGAGCCAGGGTCGGGACCAAGCCGTCGCGATGCCGCCCTCCGGCAGGCGCGGGCCTGCGCCGGATCACGAGGCCGCCCGCCCGGTCACCTGCCGAGCAGTACTCTCCTGCCGCTCGACCTCGGCCCACAACTCGTCGAGGGTGTCGGCGTCGACCGTACGATTCGCGCCCGCGTTCGACTCGGCGTCACTGAACGGGACGATACGGGAGGCCCACAGCCGCCCCCTGTCACTGAGAATGACCCGCCAGCCCGAAATCACCGGTCCGGGAGTCGTGGACTTACCATCGTGCATGGATCGGACCTCCATCCGATCAAGGACCCGCCCGGACGTCGCGAGCGCCGGGCGGGTCCGGCTTGTGAGGTGAGCAGGAGGGGTCTGGAGTACGCCGCCGTACGAAGCGGTCCTGGATCGGCGAGAACGCGGGCTGACCGGATGCCCCGGATGCCCGCCACCGGAGGCCGGGCACCGGGCGTCCGTACGCCGAGGCGGCCCGGCGGGTCCTCGTCCCGGGGACCGAACCGCTCGCCGGGGAAGCGACGCGGGCGCGACGGGCGCGGCCGGACCGGTTTCGGACGGGTCGGGCCGACGCTGCGCGGGCACCAGCGGGATCACCTCGACCGGAATCACCTCACTGGGAGCCTCGTCGGCGGACGACTCGAAACCGGACAGGGGCACACCGAGGCGACGGGCCTCCAGGCGCACCGCCATCAACTCACCGGACGGCTGCGCGTACTCGTGATCGGCAGGCTGGCCGGGGCAACCGTGCGCGTACGGCGCGTGCCCGCAGACAGCACACCCCATCGGCATCGGCGCGACCTCGACGAAACAGCTACAGCCGTTTTTCTCCGCGATCGGCCGGTCAAGAACCGGAGCACTAGTGTTATTCACGGATCAGGACTCGCTTCCTGGTCAAGGACCCGTCCAGACGTGTGCAGCGTCGGGCGGGTCCGTTTTGGATCTTGCTTCACTAGGGTTCACAGTTGTGAAGTAGAGATGTCCTCTATCGACAGTTGTGAACAGCGGGTATCACTAGGTCGTCAGGGATGCCTACGGTGATCTTGTGACGATCGCATGGCGCTCCAACCAGGCAAAATGGCTACAGATCGCGAACGTGATCAAGGATCGCATTCGCAACGGGACCTACAGGGTCGACGAACCTGTCGCCAGCGAACACATGATCGTCCAAGAGTTTGGCGTCTCTCGGCCGACGGCCCGCAAGGTTCTGGTACGCCTCCGCGAGGAGGGGGTCGTCTATGCGGTTCGCGGGTTGGGCACGTTCGCACGCTCTCCTGAGAACTGGGAGACAGCCGACAGCTGACGCGGTTGGACAGCCACGACTAGTCATGTAAGCCCACAGGAGTGCGCTGGCTCACATCATGCGCGTGCATACTGCATGATCACAAGCATTATGCACGTAGATTTTTGGAAGGGGCAACGGCAGAATGCCGTCATGCCAATGAAATCTCCTACCGTCCGTCACCGTCGTCTTGGTCGTGAGCTGCGGCGACTCCGCGAAACAGCAAATCTCAGCGTGGATGCGGCCGCCATCCATCTCGGGTGGTCACAGAGCAAGGTGAACCGCATTGAGAACGCACGAATCATGATCTCCAGCACGGACATCGCTAACGCCTGCGACCTATATGGGGCTGACTCTCCCACAAAGGCCAGTTTGATCCAGTTAGCCAAAGATGCCAGTCAACGTGGCTGGTGGACCGCTTACAGCGACGTTTTCACCGGCTCCTTCGTCGGCCTCGAAGCGGAAGCTTCGGATATCTACATCTGGCAGCCGCTACTGATACCTGGCCTGCTCCAAACGGATAAGTACGCTCATGAGCTTTTCCGGGTGGGACGTCCAGATTTCAGCGACTCAGATATAGATCGACACGTCTCCGCTCGAATGGCACGGAAGATTGTGCTGGGCACACCACCGATCATTCGGGTAGTGATCGACGAGACCGTCCTACGCCCCGTCGAGCGCCCTAAGATCATGGCTGAGCAAATCGAAGCGCTCCTTGGCTTTGCTGCTCGTGACACCATCACGATCCAGGTTCTTCCACACCGTGCAGGACTCCACAGGGGGCTGGAAGGAGCGTTTTCGGTCATGTCGTTCAGCGAGCCGACCGATCCTGATGTTGGGTACGTGGAGAGCCCGGCGGGTGATATCTATGTTGAAGCACCTGACCAGGTAAGACTGCTTAAACTGATGTTCGAGCGACTCGCCGGTTCGGCTTTGTCCCCTGAAGAGTCTGCGGCCTTCCTCTCCTCAGCAAGGAGTAATCATGTCTGACTCCCCTGACCTGCTCATGGCCGATTGGCGTAAAAGTAGCCTCAGCGGCACCGGCAACGACTGCGTGGAGGTGGCGACGAACCTTCCGGGCCTCGTCGCCGTCCGCGACAGCAAGGACCCCTCCGGCCCGGTGTTGACCTTCACCCCGAAGAGCTGGAACAACTTCCTGACCGGCATCCGCGCCAACGACTTCTGACCCACCAGGAGCCTCAGCCATGGCTCAGCTCGGGCAGGAGCCATCCGCGTTCTGCAGCAAACCTCCCGGGTTTTCCGCGCTACCGAGGTTCACTGCAAAACAGCCGCCTCAGCACCCGCTATTGCACGCACTGACCTGGTCCTTTACCGTCGGGTCCTCATCGCCCCTACAAGGGGTCGTAACAGCATGATCAGTCCGGCGCTCACGCCACCGATCTGCGTCCTCATCACCCCTACGAGGGGCCGTAACAGCGCCTGGCCGACCGAGCCCAGGAGCGCATCGCGGTACCGGTCAGCCCAGCCCTGACATCCACTTGATGCTGGGAGGCGGAGCCCGATGCCTTGACCTGTCAGAGACCAGCAGCCACCCGGAACAGGAGGTGGCTACGTTGCGACTTTTGCTGTATCACGGTGATACGTTCAAGATTCACCCTTCCTTGATGCAGCAAAAGTTACTCTTAGATCGCAACTATCGCTGCACAAGACATGTAATCTTTGCTGTGTGAGGCGAGACCAGGCACTCAAGACCGTGGGAGAGCAGGCGGCTGATCAGTGGGGCCTTGTGACAGCGGCTCAGGCCAAAAGCGCGGGCCTCAGCGCCGTGGATCTACTACGGCTGGTTGAGGCCGACTTCCTGGAGAGTGTCGGCCGTGGCGTCTACCTCGTCACAGGTGCTGTGCGGCCTGAGCATCTGGACATCAAGGTTGCCTGGCTGCGGCTTGAGCCCAAGCTGCCGGCCTGGCAGCGCCACAGTCTTGAGACGTATGGCGGAGTGATCTCTCACGGCTCGGCCTGTGAGCTCCACCAGCTTGGCGATCTCCCAACGTCTCTGGTGGAGATTTCCGTACCTCGCCGTCGTACCACCCGCGAGCCTGGAGTACGCATGCATCGCGCCGAGCTTGAAGCGGCCGATGTCGTACTGGTTGACGGCCTTCCGGTCACCACGGCCGAGCGAACCGTGATCGACCTACTGGCCGCACGCGTAGACGGCGCGCATGTCGGTGGAGTGATCGCCGATGCCGATCGGTACGGCCTGACGAACCGGAATTCCCTCGGTCGGCGCGTCGCGCGTTTCACGGCAGCTTACGGCCTGCCTCGATCCGCCTCGGGGCGGCAACTGCTGGAGTATCTGGTGGAGCAGGCTGATACGGGGCTTCCCGTGGAGGAAGGCACACGTCTCAGGCAAGAAGGCGTTGTCGAGGGCTTCGTCTCCGCACTGGCACTGCTTTCCGCCCTTGACGAAGACCGGGTGAAACAGCTCTTCACCGACTACCCCGGTCTCCTCACCGGCCTGCGAGCCGGAAGCGTCTCATCACTCGCCGAACATCTGGCGAAGAGCGAAGTGGCCCCACCGCCAACGATTGGCCGTCAGGCTTCTCAAGAAGTCCGGCCCGCTGCCCACGCTCGCGCCAGAAAAGTAAATCGGAGTGACGCAGACCTCTCTGCCCGGGAATCGACCACAGAAAGCAGCGACAGGACGTCTTCCGGAGAAGCCAGGTGACTCAGCTTTACATCACACCCAGAGCAGTTGAGATGGCCATGAAAAAACGCCTGGGAGCTTTTGCCAAGCAGCATGGCCTTAACCCCTCTCTGGTGTTTCGCAGCTTCTACTTCAGCCGTTTGGCCACGCGAGTCTTTCGTCATGACCCTGATGGATGGCTTCTCAAGGGAGGACAGGCCCTCCTGCTGCGTTACCCTGCTCAGGCTCGCCTGAGCAGGGACATCGACCTGCAACGCTCCACGGCACAGAGTGCCCAGGAGGCACTGGGCGCGTTGCTCGACGCCGCCGCACTCGATCTGGGCGACTTTTTCACCTTCAGCCCTACGAGCACGGTTGAGCACTCCGACGAAATTGGCGGCGTCAAACAAACCTTCACCGTCACCCTGGGCACTCGCGTGCTCGATACGATCAAGGTTGACCTTGTCACCGGCCGATATCCCACCGACACTCCTGAGAGGGTGAGCCTGGCATCGAGTTCCCTTATGTCCTGGCCGGATGACTGGCCGTTCGTTCAACTCTATCCGCTCGCTGATCATGTGGCAGACAAGATTTGCGCCATGTACGAGCGTCATCAGGGCGCCGCGTCCAGCCGATTCCGTGATCTCGCAGACCTTCTGCTGATCAGTCAGAAAGAGAGCCTGAGCGGAGCCGCGGTGCACATCGCGCTCGACAGCGAAGTTCGTCGTCGCACCGGATTAGGAATGGATTTGACGTTGCCGGACCGGTTCGTCTTCCCCGCCCCTTCTTGGGACAGGGGATATCCCACCGCCGCAGCCGAGGTGGTTGGACTCCGGGGGTGCCTTTCCCTGGCCGATGCCCAGGTGGCGGCGGAGGCGTTCATCACTCCCATACTCACCGGCGCGTCTTTGGGACGCTGGAATCCTCACACGTCAGCATGGTCGAATACCGGCTGAACCCCTACGAGGGGTCGCAACCCCACTGGCTGTACGAACAAGAGCACGGCCCCATCGTCCTCATCGCCCCTACGAGGTTCGCAGCCGGTCAGCTGGTGCGATACTCCATCCACGCTCGACCGGCCGCCGCAGCCTGCGCACGCGACGCCCGGATACCGGCAGGGCCGTTACGGGCGACGAACTCGCGAAACAGCGACCACACGGCGGCGAGACCGGTGACCGTCTCGGCCGGGGCGCCCTTCCACGCGGGCACCTGCTCGGCCAGTCGCTCGGCCTCCTCGGGTGTGTGACCGGCCAGGATCAGCCGCGGCACGAACAAGGCAACTTCCACCCACGCGGCACCTTGGCAGGCGAGGCCCCAATCGATAACCCGTACCCCGGCCGGGGAAGTGAGGAGGTTGCCCTCGTGGAGGTCAGCATGCAGCAGCGTGGACCCGAAAAGCGCGTCCACATCGAGGAGCGCGCGGGCGTGACGGTAGGCGTCCGCCGCCAGCAGGTCGGAAGGTGGGGCGGCGAGTAGCGCGTCAGCGCGGCGGGTCAGGAACCGGACGTTCTCGGTGACGGGCGGCAGCCCCTCGCACGGGTTCGGGGTGAGAGCCTCGCCGAGCACCCTCACCAGGTCGAGGACACCGTCGAGACTGGGCGAGCCCGGACCCAGCTCCACCTCACGCGCTGTGTCGACGTGCTCGACCAGGAGAACGATCCATCCCGCGGTGTGCCCGCTCCACAGCATGCGCGGAGCGGGCACACCTTCGGGCAGGACAGCGCCGACGAGGCGCTCACGCTGGTAGAGCGGCGCAGACGGTGCCCCTTCGGGCAGGGCTTTGAGGAATACCTTCCCGGCTGCGGTATCCAGACGTACGGCGGCGCCAGCGGTCAAGCCACCCGGCAGTGAGGTCACGCGCAAGATAGGCCCGCATTCGGCCTTGATCGCTGCGTGCATCTCGGCGGGAAGGTCATCCCATCGGTACCCGGTCACGCTTCGCACGCTACGCCGCTCCTACCGGCCTGGTGACTTATTTCGTCGGACTGTTGGTGCAGCCTTGATGACACTGGCTGCACTTGCCGGTGCCACTACCCTCGCAGTCAGCGGCGTGCCCCCATAGGTCGGCGACGACCGGCAGGCCGAGCCCGCGGATGACGGCGACGGTGTCGGCCGCCGTACAGCCGCCCTCGGCCTGGTTGTCGTCGGTGGGGTTGTGGTGGATGAACCGGCCCGCGGTCTCCTGGCAGAACTCGGCGTACTCCCGCGTGTAGAGGATGAACGTATGCCAGCCGATGTCGACGATCTCGGACGGCGCGAGCCGGGCGGTCGGGCGGACGGCGCAGGCGGCCAAGAAGGCGAGCGCCTGCTCCATGATGACGTCGGCCTGGTGGGCGTGCTCGGGGTGGTCGATGGCGATTCGCGCGGTGAGCCTGCTGAACAGGGCGGGGGTGATGAGGGAGCGAGGGGTGACGGCGGGACGATCGGTGATGACGGTCATCCGGGATCCTTTGTTCGCTGGATAGGCGAGCACCTATCCGGACGCCTTGACTGTGAGTCACCACGTCATCACAGTCAATAGGTGGTCGCCTATCCGTGGAGGCCGGACGGCGAGCAGCGCAGGCGTGCCGCCTGGCACACGTGGCCGGAATCCCGGCCGACGTGCTTGTGCAACTGCTTGATCTTCCTGGGGCGTCGGCTACGGTGACTGCAACCGGCGAGGAGGATCCCATGCGACGCCGTACGTTCATCGCTGCGGCGGGGGTCGCCGTCCCGGTGCACCTGCTGGCCGCCCTCGACGACGCGTTGGTGATCCTGCCGTCTCCAACCGCGGCACCCACCACCGCCAACGTCACCAGCCGGTTGGCGCGCGCCCGCGCGCTGTTCGACAGCGGTGACCTTCCCCAGCTCGTCGCCCTCCTGCCGCAGGTGATAGCCGCCGCGCATGCTAACGCTGACGATGGAGTCCCGGATGGTCACGTACGCCTGGCGGCTTGCTACGACCTGGCCACCGAGGCGCTGAACAAGATTGGCCGCAGCACCGCGAGCCGTATCACCGCTGACCGGGCCACGGCGTACGCACGCATGTCCGGCTCACCGATCGCGATGGCCGCCGCCGCTCGGAGTCTCGGCATCGTTCTTCGTCACGAGGGTCGACACCGGGTTGCCGACCGCGTCACCTTGCAGGCCGCCGCCACGGTGGAGGCCACCGGGCTCACGACCCCCGCTCAAGCGGCTACCTACGCGCAGATGTTGTGTACCTGCGCGTACAACGCCGCCCAGGCCGGGGATCGCGACCGCGCCCTAGAAATGATCATTGAGGCTGAGCGTGCCGCCGCCAGGCTTCCGGCTCACCCGGCCACCGGACAGCCGTTCGTTGTCACACCCGCTCACGTCGCGCTCTACAGGGTGGGTGTGCATTGGTCGCTCGGTGACCCGGGAGCGGCCCTGCACGCGGGCCGGGACCTTCACGCCTCCCAGTTCTCCACCCCGGAACGCCGCGGCCGGTTACATACCGACCTTGCCCGCGCCTGGTGGCAGTGCGGCAAACCCGAGCAGGCCGCTCACGCGCTACTGGCCGCGTACCAGCACGCCCCGGGAGAGATCCGGGAGCGGCCCTCCATCCGCGCGATCGTGACGCAACTGGCCGCACGCCATCCCCAGGTGGCAGGCGTGCGGCGATTGGTCGCCGCTGTCGGATACGTCTCCAGCCACTGAGTCAGCGGAGGCGATTCCTGTCGCGGAGCCCCGTGACCGGGTCGAGCTCGCGTCCTCATCACCCCTACGAGGGCTGCGACACAGCAGCAGCACCGACGCCTCTCCTCCGTTACTCACTCGATCAAACAGCTCATGACCGACACAGAAAGCGATAGCCTGTATACACACAGTTGACGATTCGATGATTGCGAAGATATATTCGCGATGTGCGAAGTTTCCGGTCTCATGCGATGCCCATTTTTCGTACGGAGACGCAGGCAAGGCTCCTCGCCACGCTGTACCTACGCCCCGACCAGGCCTGGACGCTGGCATCCATCGCCCGAGAGCTCGGAGTCGGCGCGTCGAGCCTGCATCCGGAGGTCTACCGTTTGGAAGAAGCCGGACTCGTCAGCGCCACGACGATCGGCCGATCGCGGGTGCTGAGCGTCGATCAAAGTCACCCCCTCGCGAAACCGCTCACTGAAATCCTGAATTACCTCTACGGCCCGCACGTCGTCATCGCGGAAGAATTCGGCTCCATCCCCCAGACCGAACTCCTGCTCATCTTCGGCTCCTGGGCGGCCCGCCATCATGGGGAGACAGGACCTCCCCCACATGACATCGACGTGCTGGTGGTCGGTGGCGCGGATCGAACCGAGGTCTATGCTGCGGCCGACCGGGCCCAGGAACGCATCGCGATGCCAGTCAATCCGGTCCTGGCATCCACTCGACGTTGGGAGGCGGAGTCCGACGCATTGATCCGTCAGATCAAGGCAAGTCCCACAATTGACCTCACCCCGACCGGGGCGAATCGAAAGCAGCATGATCAATGACGCGATGGACACGTGGCGAAGCAGACATCGAGCGCATGCTCGCCGCCAATGAGCTTCAGCGTGTCCGAGGTGACGCCGCCGACGGTACGGGCTGGCTGGAAAAAGCCGGCGTCGTCCTGTCAAGCGCACGAGAGCTGGTGGAATCCGACCCGAACTCCGCCTACACCTTGGCGTACGACGCCGCGAGATTCGCCTGTGCGGGTCTCCTTGCCCAGCAGGGCCTGCGCGCCACGACGACCGGCGGCCACTACGCGGTCCAACAGGCCATGGTGCGCCAGTTCGGTTCCACCTTCGAGCCATTCGGCAGCATGCGGCGCCGAAGAAACGAACTCGAGTACCCGATGTTCCCCGACGAGTCAGTGGAACAACCGGAAGCAGACCAGGCTCTGACCACCGCTGAATCCATCATCGAAGCGGCCCGCAAGATGATCGATCATCTTGGCATCTTTTAAGCCGCGCAACAGTCGAGAGCCGATGCAGGCGGCAGAGGACTCGTCGTGAAGGGCGATCTCTTTTGCTATTGCTCCGGGTCGGCGATCTCAATGATGTATGGCGGGTTGTCCAGGGCACGGGACAGCTGCGTCCACCTGGAAGCGTCGAGCGTGAGAATCGGGCATACCGCCACGTCAGCGATGGCGGCAACGTGCGCATCCCACGCGTTGAGCCCGGTGGCCGATATGATGTCAGCGAGTTTCGCCGCTTGATGGATGCGGTCGAGTGGAGCGACGGTGGTGCGTTCAAAAGCGGGCAGGCCGATGAACAGCGCTTGCGTGTCGGGCAGGCCCTGACTGTCGAGCAGGGCACCGACGGCCGTGAGCGACGAGATGACCAGGGATTGGCCCGCCCGATCGAAGTCCTGTAGGAAGCCGATCAGGTTAACGTCACCGCAGGCCACATCAACAGGATGGTGGAGTCGAGGATGTGCGGGGCGGGGGTGAAGTCACTCACCGGACGCGGCCGGGAAACCCTGCTTGGTGAGCTGGCGGTTCACGTGCCGCATCATGCGGGCTATCCGGTCCGGGGCGGCCCTGCGGGCTCGGTCCCGTAGGAGGGCGAGCGCCCGCTGGTCGGTGATGCGCTTGGCGGCGATGGCGTCGTTGAAGACGGCGGCCACGCTGAGTGCCTTGCCGCTGGACACCAGGTGTTCGGCATACGTCAACGACGTCGGGGTCCACGGTGATCGTGACTCGGACCTTCTTTCCTCCGCTCGTACTCGGACGGTGTTGGGTGACCAGGGAAAACAGCGAAAAGGACGCGAGCGGTGTCTACGGCCCGCGCCCAGCAGCGGCTCCCGGGAGGGCGCACCATCCGTACGGGCACGGGAGCGCCACCACCCCAGGGGTGGTGGCGCTCCCACATTCGTGAATCAGGAGGGCAGGGCGTCGCCGTGACGGGAACGTCCTGCGGGATCGGGGGTGATCAGCCGATCTTGAAATAGGGGTTGCGGGCCTCGAAGGTGCACTCGCCCACGAACTTGACCGTCTTGCCGGCCGGGACGCTCTTCGTGGTGCTGTACTGCTTCGAGCCGCCGCCGATAGCGTTGACGCACCAGTACACCAGGGTTGCCTTACCGGCCGTGGTGCCGGTGTTCTTGCAGTTGCCCCAAACGGTGGTGTTGCCGGTTCCGGGGGCGTTGCAGGACACCTTCGCGGCCAGGAGCGCGGACGTGCCCGCCGAGGCCTGGGCGGCGCCGCCGAAGGACAGCAGCGCGGCAACGGCACCCGCTGTGACGGTCAGCGAACGAATTACCTTGTTCATCTTTGATTTCCCCCGTGAAAATGTAGATGGATTATGACGCTTCACGATCCGGAAAAGCGCCGTGTCGCGTCCGGAGATATCCCGGTTGGGTGGATTTCGGGACGTCCGTCATGGTGGCATCCGGCTCGTCGGCCAAGCAAGGGATCTTCATCCAAGGTCGCCGTTTGGACTTTTGGACAAATGAATCCGCAGGTCAAGACGGACCTGACCGGAAACTCGGCCTGTCGCGGATCGCGGGAAAGCCGTACGGGAAGATCGAAGCGGGGCTCCCACCTCAGGCGGCCCCGGCCTCCCGGCACCTCACGTTCGCCCGCCTCGTCGCCACCGGCGGAAGCGATTTTCTCGCCGTCGGCGACGATCCCGCTGTCTTCCGATCCCGGATCAAAGCGGTGCCGAATCGCGGCTGAACGACGGCTATATGGAAAATATGCGACCCATCCATAGTCTTCACTCAGTCGGGCGGCAACCGGGCGAACAATTCGGTTCGGTCCGCTCGGCGCATCGAGGGCAGAACGGTGCGCGGCGAAGTGGTGCTAGGCATGGCCATCGCCTGAGACCGGGGCGAGGGCGATGGCCATGCCCGGTGGTGCGTCCCCTTCGGCCACCACGCGACCATTCGGGGGTTCGCGTGGTGGGCGTGGTCGGCGATGCGCACCCCGCGGGCCGGGTGACCACCTTCGACGAGTCGGCGAATCGAATCGAGGCCGGTTCGGGCTCGTCGAGGTGCCGGTGCGCGGGAGATTCCCCAGGGCGACGAGCATGCCGCCACCGCCGCTCCCCCTCCGGTGAACCCCCGTACGCACAGAGGTTCGGGCCTCAGGCGCCCGCGTGGGCCGCCTGGAAGGCGCCACCCGCCGAGTAGGTGACCAGCGTGGTGAGCACCTCCTTCACCGAGTCGCGCCTGCGTACGTCACAGAGGATGATCGGGGCCACGCCGTCCAGGCCCAGCGCCCGCCGCACCTTGATCGGGTCGTGCCGTCGCGCGCCGTCGAAGCAGTTGACCGCCACGACGAACGGGAGCCCGCGCTGCTCGAAGTAGTCCACGGCGGGGAAGCAGTCCTGGAGGCGGCGGGTGTCGGCGAGGACGACCGCGCCGAGGGCGCCGACGGACAGCTCGTCCCACATGAACCAGAACCTGTCCTGGCCCGGGGTGCCGAACAGGTAGAGCCAGAGCCCGTCGCGGATGGTGATCCGGCCGAAGTCCAGCGCGACGGTTGTGGTGATCTTGGACTCCACGCCCGCGGTGTCGTCCACGTAGATGCCGCGTTCGCTCAGCAGTTCCTCGGTGTGCAGAGGTCTGATCTCGCTGATCGTGCCGACCATGGTCGTCTTGCCGACCCCGAAACCACCGGCGACAAGGATCTTGATGGCCATGGCCGGGGTGTCGACCGGGGTCATCCCCGGCTCAGGCTCAAAGGCCGCGTATTCCATGCAGCACTTCCCTGTAGATGCGTTCGTCGATCGTCTTCCCCATCGGCCGGGGCCTGTCGATGGTGACCAGGCCCTCGCGTCGCAGCTCGCTGAGGAGTACGCGGGTGATGTTCAGTGGCAACTTGAGGTGCGCGGCGACGTCCGCCACGGGGGTGGGCCTGCGGCACAGGGACAGCACGTCGAGATGCTCGGGCATCAGCCCGACCGGCTCGAAGGGCATCTCGGCGGTCGCGACGATGGCCACCAGGTCGAAGCTCTCCCCGACCGGGCGCGCCCGGCCGCCGGTCACCCCGAAGAGCCTGACCAAGGGCCCGGGATCCTCTCCCGTCACGTCTTGGCACCGTTCCAGGCGGGCGCTGGGGCAGCTCCCCTCGGCTGCGCGGACAGGTGCTCGCCGACACGCTTGACCAGCAGCGCCATCTCGTAGGTCACCATACCCAGTTCGGCGTCGCCCGCGGCCAGTACGGCCAGCCGAGCCCCCTGCCCCGCCGCGGTGACGAACAGGAAGCCACCCTCCATCTCGATGATGGTCTGCCGCACGCCGCCGAGGCCGAAGTGCCGTCCCGCGCCCAGCGCGAGGCTGTGGCTTCCCGCCGAGATGGCGGACAGGTGCTCGGCGTCCTCGCGGGTCAGCTCCCGGGAACCGCCCATCGCCAGGCCGTCGGCGGACAGCACGATGGCGTGCCGGATACCGGTGACCCGCTGGGTCAGGTCATCGAGCAACCAGCTCAGTTCAGATCTGGGGTCGGGCATCGGAGTGGCCATCCTTTCGCTTCCACACGTCCAGTTCCTGCTCGACCTGGCTGCGTCCCTGCTGCCAGCCCCGCTGCATGGAGGACATGAGGTTTGAGAGCTCCTCGGGAGTTCGCGCGGTGAGGTCGCGCTGCTCGGGGGAACGTGTCTGTCGGAGCTGAGGGGCCAGATTAGCCTGCCGTACCCGCATCGGCAGCCCGTCCAGGTCGTCGTCGACGTCCGGTACGGAGACGGCCCGCCGCACGGGCATCGCAGGGGTGGGGGCCTCGCGCCGCTCCTGGGTGGGGAACCAGCTCGACGTGGTCTCGGGAGCGCGGACCACCACGTGGTCCGGCGTGCCGGAGAGAACCCTGGGCCAGTCCTCCGGTGCCGCGCTCAGTGCCCGTACCGGCCCGCCCGCGTGCGCGCCGCCCTGCCGCGCCCGCTTCGGCGCGGCCTCGGCGGCCAGCGCCTCGCAGGTGGCGAGCAGGCCCTGCGGCAGCAACACGATCGCGGTGGTGCCGTCGTACGGCGAGGGGCGCAGCACGACCTTGATCCCGTGCCGGGCGGCGAGCCTGGCCACGACGAACAGGCCGAGCCTGTCGCTGTCCGCCAGGTCGAACTCCGGCGGGTCGGCGAGTTTGGCGTTGAGCTCGTCGAGGTTGGCCTGGCTCAGGCCCAGGCCCCGGTCCTCGACCTCCAGTGCGAAGCCGTTGGCCGCGATCATGCTCCGTACGTGGACCACGGTGTTCGGCGGCGAGAAGGTGGTGGCGTTCTCCACCAGCTCGGCGACCAGGTGGATCACGTCGGTAACCGCGGCACCGACCAGCAGCGGCGCGTGCGGCATGGGAAGCACGGTGACGCGGGTGTAGTCCTCGACCTCCAGGACGGCGCTGCGCACCACGTCGAAGACCGGCACCGGGTCGCGCCACCTGCGGGCCGGGGCCGCGTCGGACAGGATGATCAGGTTCTCCGCGTGCCGCCGCATGCGGGTGGTCAGGTGGTCGAGCTTGAAGAGGTCCTCCAGGATCTCCGGCTCCTCGACGCGGCGCTCCATCGTGTCGAGGAGCGTGAGCTGGCGGTGGAGCAGCGCCTGGTTGCGCCAGGCGAGGTTCAGGAAGACCATGCCGACGCCCTTGCGGAGCGTCGCCTGGCCGACCGCCGCCTCCACCGCGGTACGCCGCACGGCGGAGAAGGCGTGCACGACGCGGTCGACCTCGGCGGTTCTCGCGGGGGCCAGTTCGGGGGCCTCGGTCTCCGGGTCCACGTCGTCGCCCCTGCGCAACCGCTCGACCAGCCGGGGCAACCTCTCCTCGGCCAGTTCCACGGCCGACGCCTGGAGCCGCTTCAGCTCGGCGATCAGGGAGCGGCCGAACCGGTAGGAGGCCGCGATCGAGATGATGATCGCGAGCAGGCCCAGACCCAGAATCAGCCCGACCCGCAGGTAGGCGTCGTTCCTGAGCTCGTCGCCCCTCGCCGTGGCGTTGACCAGTTCCTGCGCGCTCTGCTTGCTGACGGCGGTGAGAACGGCCTGGGCGTCACGCTTCCACTCGGCGGCGTCCAGCGGCGGCTTGCCGATGAGGTTCCACGAGAAGATCCTGTCCTCGTTGGCCTTGAACCGCAGGTAGGCGGGGTTCTGCACGAACGTTTCGTACTCCGCCCGCAGGTCGACACTCATGTCCCGCTCCGCGTAGACCAGGTAGTTTCTCCGGCTGGTCATCGCCGAGACGAAGGCGGCGTGCTCGGCGGGCGTCATCTCGCCACGCTTCATCGCGGCGGTGAGCACGGCGTGTTCCCTCGCCGCGAACTCGCCGGTGGTGCTGTAGGCGCCCATGCCGCGGACGTGGCGGAAGGACGACAGGTTGGCGATCGCGGTGATGTCGCCGAACTGCCGGTTGGCGACGCTGATGAACTCGTTGTAGCCGTCGGTCACCTGGATGGGGGTGATCGCACCGCTGTCGGCGAAGGTACGCACCTGGATGAGCCCATCCATCGCGGCCACCAGCGCCCGCACGTCCGTCGGGGCGTTGCCGGGCTCGTAGGCCGCGGCGGACGCGACCGCCTGGCGCACCAGGTCCAGTTTGCTGTTCGTGACCCGCCGCTGGTCGGAGAGCATCCTGTTCTGGGCGGTCGCACCGGCCGCCTCCGCGGAGAGCTGACGCTCCCGCTGGATCTCGACGATCAGCTGCCGTATCGGCGCCCCGATCACCTGCCAGCGGTTCTGGGTCTGGGCGATGCCGGCGACCTGCGCGATGGTCGAGTAGGCGATGAACACCCAGAGGACGATCAGCGCGAGCACGGGCAGGAGCAGGATCCGGAGGATCTTCGAGCGGATCGGAGGGGGGGAACTCATTCGACTTGTCCAATCCGCGGTTCCTGCGCGTGGCCGACGACCGCGGGCAGAGCGGGCCCCACGATCGCACGCCGCGACTGGTGCGTGTGTGATTCGACACACTATGCCCATGGGACATATCGAGCTTCAAGCCACCAGAGCGAAGATTGAGTATCAATGTTCGCGGTGAATGAGGCGGCTTCTTCCCCGTGAAAACCGGGGTTTCGGACGATCGCGCAGCTCACACCGGGTGCCGTCGGCGAGCGGCCGTCTCCCCGCCGTCGCCACTGAATGAAATTATTCCGTCACCATCCGCCGCCGATCGGCGGCCGGTCATCCGGTGTCCGGTCACCCGGGGGCGGTCATCCCCCGCTGGGGAGCCATCCCTCGGGAGGTCCTCCTTCGGGGAGCCGTCCTTCGGGGAGTCATCCTTCTTCGGGGAGCCGGCCTTCGCGGCCCGGGATCCCTCGCGCTCGGCGTCGGAGCGGTCGCGGCGGGCGGCGAGGTCGATCATGGTGCCCTCGCCGGTGGCGGTGAGCGCCGCCGCGAGGAGGATCAGCTGGTTGAGGATCTTGAGGAAGACGAGCATCCCGACGGCACCGGCGACGACGTGGTAGGCGGGGTTGCCCACGGTCATCTCCAGATAGACCTGGCCCAGGGACTTGAGGACCTCCAGGCCCGCGGTGATGAGCAGGGCGGGCCAGATGACCCGGCGAAACGAGAGTCGCAGGCGCGGCGGGGCGCAGAGCAGGGCGATCGCCAGCAGGGTGTTGACGGCCAGTCCGATCACGAACGCGGCGGCCGAGAGCAGCCACCGCGACACCGTGTCGTCGACACCCACCGTGTGCATGAACAGCCAGTTCAGCACCGCCTCCGCGACGAAGGCCCCCGCGAGCGAGGCGGACAGCAGCAGTCCCAGACCCGCCATCACCCCCAGGTCGATGACCTGGCGCATCATGAAGCGGCCCGGATACTCCTCGATCCGCCAGATGGCCCTGATCGCCGAGCGCAGGGCGTCCATCCAGAACAGCCCGGTGAGGGGCAGCCCGACGAAGGCGATCGCCCCGGCCGTGGCCCTCGCGCTCTGCAGTGCCGGTACGTCCAGGCGGGGGAAGTTCTCCGAGAGGTAGCCCTGAACGGTGTTCAGCACCTTGGGGTCGTCGAGGAACTGCCCGATGATGGCGAAGCCGAGCAGTCCCAGCGCGAACACGGCGAAGAACGAGTAATAGGTGAGCGCAGCGGAGAGCCGCCCGGCGTCCACCTCGTCGTAGCGCACCACGGCGCGTACCAGATGGTCCAGCCAGCCGTGGCGATGGCGAGCACGTGTCCACGTCTCGGAGATCCGCGTGGTGAGACCCGTGACCGTCATGCCACGGCCTCTACCCCCAGCTCGCCCGCCTATCACAACCGGGGCGCCTCATCCGTAAGGTCCGTCCCCGTCGTCACGGATCCCGCGAGACGCCCGGCCGCCGCCGCCCGCACGGGACGTTCGCCTGCCGCACACAGGGGCCAGGTGTCCCGAAGCCCCGGCTGTCAGGGACACCCGGCCGCCACCCGCGCGGCTCGCTCAGTCGTCACCGGCCCTGCGGGCGAGGATCGAGTGGATCTCGAAGGAGGGGGCGCTGAAACCCGGAGCCGACATGACCTCCCGGACCTCCCGGAGCTGCCTGAACGTCATCCCCGCCGCCACCAGCTGGTCCTCCAGGTGGTGGCTGTTGCTGATCAGGAGGCCCAGCCCGGCGGAACCGCGCTCCCACACCTCGGTCCAGCGCGCCTGGTCGACGTCGACGAGTCCCGCCGCCGCCACGTCCCGCGCGGCGGAGCCCCCCCAGGTCGGATCGCTGCCCGCCGCACCCAGCACCCGGGCCGTCGCCGTGACGTAGGCCCGGTACACCTCCCCCGCACGCCCGCCGGAGGGGGGCGGCGCCACCCAGCGGGTGATGTCGATCTCGTCGAGCTGCAGCCAGCCGCCGGGCCGCAGCGCGGCGCGCAGGCGGCTCAGGACCTGACGGCGCTGCGGGAGGTGGCTGAGCACGAGCCGGGCGTGGATCAGGTCGAACGCGCCCTCCGGCAGCGGGTCGGTGACGACGTCGTGGCGGGCCACGGTCAGCCCCGGCCTGGACGGGATCAGACCGGGCTTGATGTCGGTCGCCAGCACGCGCCCGCCCGGCGCCACCCTCTCGGCGAGCCAGAGGGCCACGCTGCCCCCGCCCGCCCCGACCTCCAGGCAGTTCCAGCCGGGCCCGACGCCGGTGAGGGCGAGACGCTCGAACGTCAGCGGGTCGAGAAGCTGGGCGAGGTAGCGATGCTGGTCGGACGAGTGGTCCCCGTCGTTGTCGAAGACGTAGTCGGACGCGGTCGCTGAGTTCTGCCCGGTCATCTGCACCCTTCCAAGAGCGGCTGGTTCGCCCGCATGGTAAGTAGGGCGCCACGGAAAGTGACAGGTCTGCGGCCGGACCCGGCCATCTTCTCTGGAGAACGTATCCCCCTAGATACATTATGTCCGGATAAAGAACCTATGTTCGATAGACGAACAACACTGCAGGGCCCAACGACCCCCCGACAGCCCGAGCCCGGTGGACGACGCCGCGGGAAAGACCGGCGCCGCGGGAAAGACCGGCGCCGCGGGGAAGACCGGCGGCATCGAGCGGATCCACGCGGCGAAGCGGCCCGGACGCCCGTGCCGACCGGGGGTCCCGTGCCGACCAGGGGTCCCGCGCCGATCCGGGCGCCCGGGACGGACCGCTCCGGAACCGGACCGCCCCCGTCGGATCCGGCCGAAATCGTCGGTGCCGAGGTTCACAATGGGCGCCATGGACAACTGGCGTGAGGTCCGCGAGACGCTGCGCGAGTTCGCGCTGCGCCTGCCGGAATCCTACGAGGACCACCCCTGGGGCGACACGGTCGTCAAGGTCAACAAGAAGATCTTCCTCTTCCTCGGCGTCGACGAGCCGACCGAGAGATCGAGCCCGAGCATCGGGGTGAAGCTGCCCGAGTCGAACGGCCACGCGCTGGCGGTCGAGGGCGCCAAGCCGTCCGGCTACGGGCTGGGCCGGGCGGGCTGGGTGTCGATTCCCCTGACGGGCGCGGGCGCGCCCCCGGAGACCGAGACGCTCCTCGACTGGGTCGAGGAGAGCTACCGCGCCGTCGCCCCCAAGAGGCTCGTCGCCGGGCTCGACGCGCCCTCGCGGAACGACGACGAGACGACGCACACCGGCGGGCAGCCACTCTAGACCCCCTTCCTATTCGGTGGGCTGGGTCTCGGCGTGTCACCACATGGCCCCCAATCGCGACTGTAAGCATCATCACTGTCACGCTGGGCGGCCCGGCGCATCAGCGGATTGGTCGCGGCCACGGATCACGTCTCGAAGGGAATGGTGTTTCCATGCTCACTCCCAATCCTCAAATAAGTGCCGCAACCATGCGTAAACGACAGAAGGGGCGCCGGTCGACGAAAGCATCGGCGATGCTGGTCCTGACCGGAGCCCTTTCCGTGGCCCTTGTGGTCGCCGTCTCCTCCGCCGTTCCCTCACCCGCCACCGCGTCCGCGCTCGGCGACCCACCCCCCGACTCGAACTCCTCCGTCACGTCGACCAGCACCTCCACCGCCTCCTCCCCCGGCGACACCGACACGGACGCCGACAGCGGCACGGATACCGGTAACGGTACGGACGGCCCCGACGACCTCGCCACCGACACCGGTACGGGCACCGACTTCGGCCCCGACGACGATGACGACGACGGCCGCCATTCGCTTCTGGAGCAGGCGCGCAAGAAATGCAAGCCGAGGTCCTTCTTCAGATTCCACTCCTTCAGACCGAGGAATTTCTTCGTTCCCCGTACGCGCTTCATCGACGGCCCCGGCGGCACCATGACGGTTTCGGTCACCCGGCAGCACCGCGTGTACGCCGAGATGGAAATAGAAAGGGAAAGAATCGGCGAGATCGACAGGGGCGAATTGATTCGCCAGCTGCGAAACATGGTGAACCCGTTGCTCGCCGAGGAATACATCGTCGAGACGGGACACCAATACGAACAGGAGATCACCGACGGCAAGTACGGCAACATGTGGTACCGCGTTTTCGGCTACCGGGTGGGCTTCTCCGCGTGGCGCGAGGTCTCCAGCTGCCGGGCGCGCAAGATCGCCGCCGGAGTGGCCAGCGTCCCCGCGCGGGTGGAGGGCTGGAGATACTGGGAGACCGATCACCCGATGTACAAGGGACGCCGGCTGAGCAGGCGCTAGCGAACGGCGAGTCCCCTCAGGTGACGGTGAGGCGGTCGCCGTAGCGCTCGTCGCGCCAGTGTTCCTTCTCCAGCACCTCGGCCAGGGTCACGGCCGCGTCGTAGGCGTCCACGAAGCGGATGTAGAGCGGCGCGAACCCGAACCTGAGGACATCGGGAGCGCGGAAGTCGCCGTGGACGCCACGGTCGATCAGGGCGCGCATGACCGGGTAGCCGTCGGGATGGCCGAAGCTGACCTGGCTGCCCCGGCGCTCCGGGTCGCGGGGCGAGACCAGTTCCAGCCCGTACGGCGCGCAGAGCTCCTCGACGAGCTCGATGAAGATCGAGGTCAACGCCACGCTCTTGGCCCGTACGGCGGCCAGGTCGACGCGCTCCCAGATGTCGAGCGAGGCGTTGAGCGGGGCGAAGGACATCACGTGCGGGGTGCTCACGGTGAAGCGCCGGATGCCGTCGGCGGGACGGAAGCCGGGCTCGAACGCGAACGGCGCCGCGTGGCCGTGCCAGCCGGTCAGCAGGGGACGCGCCTCGGCCTGGTGGCGCGGGTGGGCGTAGACGAAGGCCGGGGATCCCGGGCCGCCGTTCAGATACTTGTAGGTGCAGCCGACCGCGAAGTCGGCCGCCGAGACGTCCACCTGGTAGGCGCCGGCGCTGTGACACAGGTCCCAGATCATCAGCGCGCCCGCCGCCTGGACCAGCGCGGTGATCGACGCCGTGTCGTGGCGGGCCCCGGTCCGGTAGTCCACCTCCGACAGCAGCACACACGCGACGTCGTCGGAGAGGGCGTCGGCGAGGTTCTCGACGCCGGTGACGTCGCGGACCTCGTAGCCGTCCAGCGCCTCGGCCAGCCCCTCGACCACATAGCGGTCGGTGGGGAAGTTGGCCAGGTCCGAGATGACGACCCGGCGCCCGGGACGCAGGCCCAGGGCGGCGGACACGGTCTTGACGATGGAGATCGAGGTGCTGTCGCCCACCACCACCTGGCCGGGGCCCGCGCCGATCAGCGGGGCGAGCCGGTCGCCCGTGGTCAGCGGCAGGTCGAACCAGCCGGAGGCGTTCCAGGCGCCGACCAGGCGGCCTCCCCACTCCTGTTCCACGGTCCGCGTCACCGCGGCCGCCGCGGTCTTCGGCGGGGCGCCGAGGGAGTTGCCGACCAGGTAGATCGTCCCGTCGGGCAGGACGAACTCGTCCCTGATCCGCTTGAGGGGGTCGGCGGCGTCGAGCGCCACGCACTCCGCACGGCTGATGGCCAAGGGTCGCCTCCCGGTTAGGTGCCTGACAGTCCCCCCATCATGCCTCTAACGCCGGATATAACAACTTTTGGCCTGAAAGTGGGCCAATGACCGAGAAGCACTCCGAGGCGGCGGGCTCGGTTCACCGGCGCGGCGCCACGGGTCGCTATGGGGCGCTATGGGGTAGAGCCGTGAATGGCTCATCGGCAAGAATGCGTTCCGTGAAACGGAACCCCGACCGGTTGTCCGTGCTGGAGAAATCCTGGCTCGTACTCGACGCGTTCCGTCCCACGGGAGGCCCGCTGCGCCTGACCGACGTCGCCGAGCGCTGCCGCCTGCCCAAGACCACCGCCTTCCGGCTGCTCACCGAACTGACCGCGATCGGCGCGGTCACCCGCCGCCCGGACGGCTACTATCTCGGCCGCCGCCTCTTCGAACTGGGGAGCATCGTGCCCCTGGAGCGCGATCTGAGACACGCGGCGCTGCCCTTCATGCACGACCTCTACGAGGCGACCCACGAGACCGTCCATCTCGGCGTGCGCGACGGCCTCGACGTCGTCTACGTCGAGAGGATCCACGGCCGGGAGACCTTCGCCCTGCCCTCGCGCGTCGGCGGACGCCTCCCGCTCACCTGCACCGGGATCGGCAAGGCCCTGCTCGCCTACTCCGGGCCCGACCTGATCGACGAGATCCTCGGCCACCCGCTGCGCCGGTTGACCCCGCACTCGATCGTCGACCCCCGGCGCCTGGAGGAGGTCATCGGCCAGATCCAGGCGGCGGGGCTGGCCTACGAGCGGGAGGAGGCCCAGCTGGGCGGTGCCTGCGTCGCGGCCCCGGTGTTCGGCGACGGCGTGGCCGTGGCCGCGCTGTCCGTCTCGGTGCCGCTGGCCCGTTTCCAGCCCACCCGGCTCGCCCCGGCCGTCAAGGCCGCCGCCCTGGGCGTCTCCCGCGCCCTGGCCAGGACCATCTGACGGGCGAGCCTTACGCTTGCTCGCACATCTGTCCGCGTACGACGGGTATGCGATTCACTGCTCGTTCGTTGTCGTACGTCGGCACTCGCCACGTCAGCGGTCGCCGCGCCAGCAGTCAGCAGTCAGCAGTCAGCAGTCAGCAGTCAGCAGTCAGCAGGAGGATCCCGTGGAAGCTCGCACCGAGACGGTCACCGTCGCCGACGGCTCGTTCGACCTGCACCTGTGGCTGCCCCCGAGCGGCCGGGGCCCGGTCGTCCTGCTGATCCAGGAGATCTACGGGGTCGGGCCGTACATCAGGAGGGTCGCCGAGGACCTGGCCGCGCTCGGGTACGTCGTCGGTGCCCCCGACCTGTTCTGGCGGCTGCGGCCCAACTGGGTGTCCGCTCACGACGAGGCCGGGACGGCCCTGTCGATCGAGATGGGCTCCAGGTTCGACGTCCCCCACGGGGTGGCCGACTCGGCCGTGGCCCTGGCGCACCTGCGCGGGCTGCCCGAGGCGGAGGGCGGGGCCGGGGTGATCGGATTCTGCCTGGGAGGCTCGATCGGCTACCTCCTCGCGGCCACGGTCGAGGTGGACGCGGTCCTGTCGTTCTACGGATCCGCCGTGCCCGACGCCGCGGGCATGATGGAGAAGATCACCTGCCCGCTGCTGCTCGTGTTCGGCGGATCCGACCCCTACATCCCACGGGAACGGGTCTCCGTGGTGGAGAAGGCCGCGGCCGGGCATTCGAACGTCGAGGTGTACGTCGCCGAGGCGGCCGGGCACGCCTTCCACAACCACGAGGCCCCGCGGTTCCACGATCCGGAGGCCGCGCGGGCCGCCTGGGACCGGGCCGTGCACTTCCTCGGACGCAACCTCGCCCCGACCACCCTGCCCTGAGACGCCTCGCTCGCCCGCTCCCGGCCCGCCCTGCCTGAGGCGTCCACTCTTCCCCGGCTCTCGCCCTCCGCACGCGCGGCAGCGCTTCGTGGCGGTCCGTGGCGGTCCGTGGTGGCGAGGCTTCGCCCGGGAGCCCCCGGAGGCCGGGGCGGATGCCCAGGGGTTGCCCCTCCTCCGCTCGCGGCGGTGCGAACGACCCTTGCCTGGAAGTCACCTTCCCGTAACCTCGAAAGCCGCCCGGCGGGGTTCCGCGCACCACATCATTCACCTCATGCACCAGGCGTGGCAGCAGTGGGGGAACGTCGTTCTGGCGGCCTTGGTGGCGGTCCCCGTAGTCGTTCTGGCCGTCCGTCTACTGGCCCTCCGCCGCGCCCGCGCCGGTCACCCCCTCCCCGCGCGCACCGCCCTGGCCGACGTGGTCGCGGTGGCCGGGACCGCGCCCTGGATCTGGATGATCCTCACCCCCGGGGCGGGGATCTCAGGCGTCAGTCTCATCCCTTTCGCGGACCTGTGGGCGACCCTTCACGGGCCGGGACAGGCGGCGTTCGTGCAGGTCGGAGGGAACCTTCTGGTCTTCGCCGCGCTCGGGGCCACGCTCCCCGTCCGTTCGGCGCGGTTCGCCTCACTCCCCCGGATCGCGGCCGTGGCGGCCGGGGCGTCGCTCACCGTGGAAGCCCTCCAGTACGCCCTGCGTCTGGGGCGGGTGAGCTCCGTCGACGACGTGATCGTCAACGCGGCGGGGGCCGTGCTGGCCGCCCTCGTCACGCGCCGATGGTGGGCCACCCGAATACCGGTCGGGACCGTTCCACAGTAACGGACCGGGATAACTCTTGAAGATCGCCACATGGGCACGATCCTCCCAAAAGAAGCACGATACCAACCTCCGTATCTGTGCGATCGTGGACAAGGCGGGGCAAGTTCTCTGGAGACGCCAAACCCGGTTGGTGACAGAGGGTGATCGAACGTGCAGCAGTCCCCGGTACCTCCCGAGCCCCCGATCTATCGGCGCATCGCCGACGGGCTTCGCGAAGCGATCCTGTCCGGCGAGCTCCGAGACGGGGATCGGCTTCCGGGCGAGAACGCCCTGATGGCGAGGCACGGCATAGCCCGTGCCACCGCCAGGCAGGCACTGTCCGTACTAATCAACGAAGGACTGGCCATCCCCAAACGCGGCTCGGGGGTGTATGTCAGGCAGTTCCACCCCATCAGGCGGCACGGCTCCCGGCGGCTCTCCCGCGACCGGTGGGAACGCGGCGAGGCCATCTGGGACTCCGACACCAGGGATCGCCCCTACACCGTGGACGAGGTGGACATCGACCGGGAGACGGCCGACGACGCCGTGGCCCGGGTGCTGGGCAGTCCCGAGGTGTGGGTCCGCAGGCGGCGCTACTCGGTGGACGAGCGGCCGGTGCAGCTGTCGGTCTCCCATTTCCCCGCCGCCCTGGTGGACGGAACCGCGATCACGAGAGAGGACACGGGCCCGGGAGGCGTCTACGCGCGCCTCGGCGAGCTCGGCCACGCCCCGGCGCACTTCACCGAGGAGATCCGGGCCCGCATGCCCCACCCCCACGAGACCGTCCAGCTTGACCTGCCCGCGGGCACCCCGGTCATCGTGATCGCCCGGGTCGCCCGCACCGCCGACGGCGTCGCCGTCGAGGTCAACGAGATGATCCTCGATGCCGCCTCTTACGTACTTCAGTACGACTTCGACTCATAGATCAAGACCATCCGTCAACCGATAGGTTGACCTGTCCCCCGCGATCATTGATTTCTCTAGAGAAGTGCCTCACCGTCAGAGGTGGAACGTCGCAAAGACGGGCCTGGGCGCGGGGAAGGTGCACAGATGTCTTTCGACCGACATCTCGCTGAAATCGCCCGGGAGTTCCCCGACTGGACGATCTGGCGGAGCGACGCGGGCAGGTGGTGGGCGACCCGCCACCACCCGCTGACCTCCGCCCAGCGTGACGTCGGCTGCGCGATGACCATCGACGCGGACGATCCGGAAGGGCTGCGTGAGCAGCTACTCGACCAGCGGGAACGTTCCGGCGGCACGACGCCCGGGACGGACACCTGAAGACCGCCCGGTGCCGGGGTGAGCGGATCCGATGCGGTCCCGGCGCCGGGCCCCCAATCGCGGAAGCCCCCGACCCTATCGGGGGCGGGGGCTTCCGCTTGACCTCCGGCCACCACCGTGACGCGCGACGTCTCCACGGCCGCGCGAACCCGCTTCACGGTCTCCGGGGGCGGGGTCTCCTACTTCCTCCTGGGGGTGGCGTACTTCTCCTCGTCCTCATCGGCCTTTCCCGTGGCCCGGCCGAGGTCGGCGGCGGTGTCGTCGTACACCTCGACACGCACCTCGTCGGAACGGTCGTCGTCCCGGCCGCTCCGCTCGGCCGCGCTCCCGGCGGGGGCGTCGTCGTCCACGATCACCCGTACGGACTCCAGGTCGGACGAGTCGTCGAACCCGGTGTCCCGTACGCCCTCGGGGTCGTCCTCGTCCTCGGCTTCGGCGTGCCGGGCGTGCCCGCTCTGTCCCGACGACGCCTCGGCGCCGTCGGGCGCGGCGGCGTCCGCCGCGCCGGGCGCGCCCTGGACGTCGCCGGGAGCCTCGGCGGAGGCGGGGCCGGAGTCGGAGTCGGAGTCGGAGTCGGAGGGGGCGGGATCGGGAACGGTGGCGAGGGCGGGGGCGGGGGCCGCCAGCGCGGGCTGGACGCGGGCCGGGGGCAGTATGGAGCCCTCGTCGATCAGGGGCCCGGCCGCGCCCTCGCGGTGGAGCAGGTCGCCCAGAACGGCGCCCATCTCGTGCAGGCGGCGCATGACCTCGTGGTGGGTGTCGGTGAGGTAGACGACCCGGCGGCCGGTGGTCTCGTCCAGGGCGGCGGCGCGCTGCTGGGCCGTCGACACGGTGGAGTGCGCGTCGGTGTTGGCGGCCAGGACGGTCGCCTCCGCCTCGGAACGGGCGGCGCTCAGCGTGGAGTCGGCCTCGGCGCGGGCCTCCTGCACCGTCCGCTCCGCCTCGTTCCTCGCCGAGGTGACCATCCGGTCGGCCTCGGTGCGGGCGCCGCGCAGCGTCTCCTCGGACTCGGCACGGGCCGCGTTGAGCGTCTCCTCGGCGTCGTTGCCCGCCTGGGAGAGCATCTGCTCGGCGGCGGAGGTGGCCTCGGCCACCCGGCGCTCGGCCTCCTGCTGCGCGGCGTTCAGGATGCCCTCGGCCCGATCCCGCGCGGAGGTGATCAGCCGCTCGGCCTCGATGGCCGCGTCGTCGCGGAGCTTGATCGCCTCTGCCTCGGCGACCTGCTTCTTGGAGGTGGCCTCCTCCTCGCCCAGTTTCAGGATCTGGCTGAGCCGCTGGCCGAGTTCGTCGTAGTCCTGTGGGGCGTCGGAAAGCCTTCTGCGGGCCTCGGCGAGCTCGATCCGGCCCTGCTCGGCCTGGTCGATCGCGCGCCCGAGACGCTCCTCCAGGTCGCGGATCTGGTGGCGGTGGCGGTCCATGTAGTCGTGAACCTGACGACGGCTGTAGCCGCGCATGACGACCTCGAACGAGTCCTCATGCATCAGGTCGGGAAAGCTCTCGTGCTGGTTTGTCATGGCACTGCCCGTGGAGGTTGTGTGGCGGGAAAGGAGACGTCAGGAGACGACTTTCCTGCTTACTGCCCAAGTCCGCAACCGGAACGCGCCACCTGCTTGGGGAAATACCAGACAGATCGCCCCCTCGTACCATCGTCCTCATGAACGCCACTCCCTACATCGCCGCCCTCGACGGCGACGCCGTCCCTCGGATCCACCCGGACGCCTACATCGCCCCCGGAGCGGTGGTCGTCGGGAGGGTACGGGTGGGCCGTGCCGCGAACGTCTGGTACGGCTCGGTCCTGCGCGGCGACGACGAGGACATCGAGGTCGGGGAGGAGTGCAACATCCAGGACCTGTGCTGCCTGCACTCGGACCCGGGCGAGCCGGCCGTGCTGGAGCCCCGGGTGAGCCTCGGACACAAGGCCATGGTGCACGGGGCCCACGTGGAGACCGGCGCGCTCGTCGGCATCGGCGCGATCGTGCTGGGCGGCGCCAGGATCGGCGCGGGGTCGCTGATCGCGGCGGGTGCCCTGGTCGCGCCGGGGAAGCGGATCCCGGCGGGGGTGCTCGTCGCGGGCGTTCCCGGGAAGATCGTCCGTGAGCTCACGGACGACGACCGCGCCTCGTTCGCCCGTACACCGGCCGGCTATATCGCCAAGGCGGCCCGCCACCGGGCCGCGACCCCCCTCCCACCTGCCTGAGCGACTCGGACCACCTCGGCGACCAAACAGCTGAGCACCTGAAGATCCAAACGTTCCGGACGCCCGGATGGCCCGGCCCCGGGCCACCGCGCATGCTCCCCCGGCGCGGTGGCGGGGAGGGCCTTACGATCGTGCAAGGCCCGATCGGGGGATCGCGGGGCCTGGCACGACCTTGACCGAAGGGAGGCAGGGGCATCCCGCCCGTGGCGCAGGCCAGGGGCCCCGCCCCGGAATGCCGATGACCGGCATGTGGCAGTGGGACGGGTTCGACGCCATCGAGAACGACGTGCGGACCATGGTCGCCGACCACCGCTGGGTGACGCTACCGCCGCTCGCGCGCGCCCAGGCCATCGCGCAGCGCACGCTGGCCACCCCGGACGGCGGACGCTGGCTGTTCGGCGCCCACGCCCGGTGGTACCGCCAGGATCCCGCCGACGGCCGCTGGTACCTGACCGCGCCTCCCGCCGACCGGGACTTCCGCGCCGCGGCGCACGTGGTCCACGTCACCTCGATGATCATGCCGCACCTGGTGCCGACCGGAGCCGACCTCGTCGCCGACCGGGGGTCGATCCAGGGGTTCGTCGGCCCCGACGTGCCGTACAAGATCACCGAGAGGGTCCGCGAGCTGGTGATCGCCCAGCGCGGCAGGCGCAGGGAGGACTTCCCGATCACCGGGCCGTTCGCCGGGCTCTTCGCCGGGGAGGTGGCCAGTCCCGTCGCCGCGATCTGGGGCACGCTCATGTGGTGCGCCTACGCCCCCGCCTTCGACGGCAACGAGGTGCTGCTGTCGATGTTCGGGGAGTTCCTGGCCCGCCCGCTGCCCGGCGACGAGTGGGTCCGCTGGCTGCCGCCCACCTCGCTGGGCGACCTGGTCGCGCTGTACGGCGAGCGGGTCAGGGCCGGGCACCCCGAGGCGGGCCTGCGGCTGGTCGCGCTGATGGCCGACACCGCCGCCGTGGTGCGCGAGGACCCGAGGTTCAGGCCGAAGGCCGACGCCCTGCTGTCCATGGTCGAGCCGTTGCTCCGCCGGAACTGCCAGGATCCCGTCGTGGCCCACCGGGGCGACGACGCCGTACGCGACGCGTGGCTCTCGCGCTGCCCGCCCCACGCGACGCTGCCCGACACCTCGCCCGGCGAGCACTTCCAGCACGCGCTCTACGACCTGGTCCAGGCGTTGGGCTTCCTCGCCCCGATGGGCGCGGACCCCCGGGCGGTGGCCGCCTCGCTGCTCGCCGCCGACCTGTCGGGCGTCGCGCCCAGGGCGGCCGACGGCCTCTATCCGTGGCTGGACCCCGAGCTGCGGCACATCCTCCACGTGGTGCTCACCGACGCCTCGCACCCGCTGCGGGGGTGCTGGCCGCGCTCGGGCGAGCTGCCCTCGGCGCTGCACCCGCCGAACCGCGCCTCGGCGGCGGCCCTGCTCGGCGCCGCCTACGCCACCGGGCTCGCGTGGTGCCGCCTCACCGGAACCGACATCCCGGAGCGCGGGTTCGCGACGGCCTCGGCGGTCGTGCACCGGCTGACGCATGAGCGCGACGACCCCGTCCCGCCGGTATCGGGAACTCATCCCCGTCACTTCTGACACACGCCAGTATGCTTAAACCACAAATTTAGTTATTTCATCCTTACTCTCCCTATATCCTTCTAGGCCCCTACGCATCAGACAATTAGCTGAATTGTGATCTCCTAAACGGGAAATGATCCTCCTTGAGGATGTGCCGGGCGGGGCGAGGAATGGTCCCGATGGGCCATGGGCACCGATGACCGCCCGCCGTAACCTCGAAGTGGGTGTGGGCTGCGGAAGGAAGGACGACGCGGTGGGGCACGACGACCTGGACTCTAGGGTCCACGACCGTGTCGCGTTGGACGAGATCGCGCTCTATGCCGAGGTGCTGTCCGCCGTCGCGATCAGCGAACGGCCCCTCACCTTGGTGGAGCTCGACAACGCGCTCGGATTGAGCGCTTCGGCTGTTTGCTGAAGCCTCGGGAAGAACCGTTTCCAAGACCTGGTCCCGGACCCTCCAACGGGGTCCGGGACGTGGTCGGAAAAAATAGTCATGTGACTAGTCACGAGCGGACGAGACGGGCGATCGCGGCCGACGCCTCCTTGACCTTCTCCTCCGCCTCCGGCCCCCCGGTGTTGATCGCGTCGGCGACGCAGTGCCCGATGTGGTCCTCCAGCAGGCCGAGCGCCACCGCCTGGAGCGCCCGGGTGGCGGCCGAGACCTGGGTCAGCACGTCGATGCAGTAGGCATCCTCTTCGACCATCCGCTGCAGGCCCCTGATCTGCCCCTCGATGCGTCGTAACCGGGTCAGATAAGCCTGCTTGTCACCGCTGTACCCATGCATGTCCCAACGGTACCGGTGTCAGGCACGGCGAGACGTGGCCACGATCAGTTTCTCCCAGCGTTCGGCCACCGAGGACGCGCCGTGACCCGCCGCGACCTCCAGGGCGCCCGCGGCGAGCTCCCGGCGCCGCCGCTCGTCGTCGATGAGCGCGAGCAGCGCGGACGCGTACGCCTCGATCTCGCCGTCCCCCTCGGCGACCAGGACCCCGCTCCGCCCGTCGGCCACGAACTCGCCCGGCCCCCGGGGGCTGTCGAACGCGATCACCGGCACCCCGCTGGCCATCGCCTCGATCACGGTCATCCCGAGCACCTCCGCCCTGGAGGTCGTCGCCACGATCGACGCCTTGGCGAATTCGCCGGTCAGGTCGGAGGTCGTCCCCATGAAGTAGACGTGGTTGTGCAGGTCGAGGTCGCCGACCAGGGCGCGCAGGCGCTTCTCCTCCGTGCCTCCGCCGTACAGGCGCAGCCGCCAGTCGGGACGCTTGCCCGCGACGACGGCGAACGCGCGGATCAGCCGCTCGTGGGCCTTCCCCGGCACCAGGCGCCCGCCCGCGGCGACGATGCGGTTGTCCATCCGCGAGCGCGGCCACGGCCCGGCGGGCAGCGCGTCCGGGATCACGCTGACCGGCACGTTCCCGTCCAGCAGGTGGTCCCACTCCTGCCGGCCCGTCTCGGTGGCGGTGACGACCGCGTCCAGACGCGGGTAGAACTTCCTGATCGGCCCCGGCACCGGCGGCCGGCCCCACTCGCGGGCGATCCGCGTGACGTCGCGCGGCACGTGCCTGGCCGCCTGGACGCCCAGGCCGGGCCGGGTGCTGACGAGCACGTCGGCCCGCAGCGCGCGCAGCCGCCGCCAGAGGGCGACCTCGGTGCGCATCTGGCCCCTCGGCAGCAGGTGTCTGACCCCCGGCAGGGCGTCGACCACCCAGGAGAGCGTCACACCGGACGCCACCGGGAAGAACGGTTTCTCCCGGTGGCGGCGGACGCTGATGATCTCGACCTCGTGACGTTTCGCCAGCTCTCCCGCGAGGTTGACGATCGAGCGGACGTCACCGCGCATGCCGTAGACAGAGGGGGTGAGCAGGCAGATCCTCACCCGCCGACCTCGATCCTGAGCTCGTCGTCCGCCGTGTAGCAGGGCCGGATCGGCACCCCGTCGATCTGCGCCGCGGGATAGTGCAGGCGGCGGCGCTTGCCGTCGACGTCGTCCAGCCGGGAGCCCAGCCGGAGCGGTGTGGCCACGCCGCGCACCTCCAGCGAGGGTTCCCAGGTGCCGGTCTGGTCGGGGGCGGCGGCGAGCACGTCGCACAGCGAGAGCGCCGCGTGGAAGCGCACACCCTGGACCGTTGCAACGGAGGTCAGCTCGGCGTCGGGCCGGCTGCGGCGCAGGGCGAGCCTCGCCTCGTGCCGCTCCTCGTCGTCGTCGAGGCCGGTGAAGGCGAGCAGCCCGGTGACCTCGAAACGCCCCTCCCTGAACCAGACGGAACGGACCTCCGCCGCCGGCCGGGCGTCGTCGACCTTCAGGGCGAGGAAGCCGTTGCGGGTCCGGTAGGCGCGATAGGCCAGCGTGCGGCGGCTCAGCGCGTACGCGTCGAGGTGGTCGAGGGAGAATCCGGGATCGACACTGCGCAGCCGCGTGCGCGCCGTGCCCTGTTGCAGGTAGGTGTCCCAGCGGCCGGGACCGAGTTCGAGCGGCGCGAGCGAGACCGCCAGCTCCGCCTCGCGCGTCCGTACGTCCGGAGTGCCCAGCGGCACCCGGCTCTCGACCGAGGTGGTCCGGTTACGCAGGACCAGTTCGGTGCCGTCGGCGAAAGGCTCGTCGACGGCCAGCCGAAGTGAGAGAACATCGGCCAGGGTAACCTCGGCATCGCTGACGACGACGGGCATCGTCAAGCCCCCTCCCCGTTGAATGAGCTACGCGACGTTGAGGTTACCGTGATTTTCCCGTTATGTGGAGAAAGGTTTTCGGACCTGACGTCCTTTTCCCATTGACTTGACCATATGTCAGAAGGGGAATCGGGAAGATCTCCCTTCTGACGGTGGTCGGCCGGATGTCAGGGCGCCCCGACGGGCCGGCCCTTGATCGACTTGATCAGCAGCTGGGAGACGTCGACGACCTCCAGCGTCTCCTTGGCCTCGCCCGTGTTCTTCTTCTCGTTGATCGAGTCGCCCAGCATGACCAGGCAGAACGGGCACGCCGTGGAGATGGTGTCCGGCTCGGTGGTCAGCGCCTCGTCCACGCGCTCGGTGTTGATGCGCTTGCCGAGCCGCTCCTCCATCCACATCCGCGCGCCGCCGGCGCCGCAGCAGAAGCCTCGGTCCTTGTGGCGGTGCATCTCCTGGGTCCGCACCCCGGGCACCTTGGCCATGATGTCGCGGGGCTGGGAGTAGACCTTGTTGTGGCGGCCGAGGAAGCACGGGTCGTGGTAGGTGATCTTCTCCTCGATCGGCGTGACCGGGACCAGCTTCCCCTCGTCCACGAGCTTGGCCAGCAACTGGGTGTGGTGCACCACCTCGTAGGTGCCGCCGAGCTGGGGATACTCGTTGGCGAGGGTGTTGAAGCAGTGCGGGCAGGTCGCGACGATCTTCTTGACGCCGGCCTCGTTCAGCGTCTCGATGTTCTGCTTGGCCAGCATGTCGAAGAGATACTCCATGCCCAGGCGGCGGGCCGGGTCTCCGGTGCACGCCTCCATCGGGCCGAGCACCGCGAACGTCACCCCCGCGACGTGCAGCAGCTCCGCGACCGCCTTGGTGGTCTTCTTCGCCCGGTCCTCCAGGGCCCCGGCGCAGCCGACCCAGAAGAGGTACTCGGTGTCGGCGGGCATCTTCTCGTCCACGAGCGTGATCTCGATGGGGTCGACCTCGCGCCCCGCCAGCTCCTCGATCCAGTCGGCCCGCTTCATCTCGGACATCCCCCAGGGGTTGCCCTTGTTCTCCAGGTTCTTGACCATGACGCCGGCCTCGGACGGGAAGTTGGACTCCACCATCGCCTGGTAGCGGCGCATGTCGAGGATGTGGTCGATGTGCTCGATGTCGACCGGGCACTGCTCGACGCAGGCGCCGCAGTTGGTGCAGGACCACAGCACGTCGGGGTGGATGACGCCGTCCTCGCCGACCAGCGGCTTGTCCAGCAGGGCCAGCACGTCCTCGTGGAAGCCCGCGCGCTGCTCCTCGGTCGCCGCCAGGTACGGCGCGATCTTGAAGGCGTGGTCACGCTGTTCGAGGATGAGCATCTTCGGCGAGAGCGGCTTGTCGGTGTTCCAGGCCGGGCACTGGTCCTGGCAGCGTCCGCACTCGGTGCAGGTGTAGAAGTCGAGGAAGCCCTTCCAGGTGGTGTCCTCGACCTTGCCCCTGCCGAGCCGGTCGCCGTCGAGCTCCTCGTCCTCGAAGTCGACGACCTTGCCGTCGATCCGCATCGGCTGGGCCGGGCCGTTGCCGTCGGGACGCCGGGAGAACGCCACGTTCAGCGGCGCGGTGAAGATGTGCAGGTGCTTGGAGTTCACCACGATCACCAGGAACACCAGCATGACGCCGATGTGCAGGAGCAGCCCGACGTGTTCGAGCGTCTCGTTGGCCGAGGGGCCCAGCGGGCGCAGCAGGGCGGCGGCCGCGTCGGAGGCGAACGCCCCCGAGGCGTACGGCAGGTTGCCGGTGTTGGCCGCCGCGCCGCGGAAGAGGAACATCGTCCAGATCACGTTGAAGATCATGAAGAGGACGAGCCAGGCACCGCCGAGGTGCGACCCGGAGAAGCGGGATCTGCGGCCCAGCTTCTTCGGCGAGTTCCTGACCCTGATGATCGCGAAGGCGACGAGGCCGAACAGGGCCGCGACCGCGATGAAGTCCTGCAGGAAGCCCAGGATCGCCCACGTCCCGATGAGCGGGATGTGGAAGTCGGGGGTGCCGGTGACGGCCCCCTGGATCAGCGCGCCGTACGCCTCCAGATAGACGGTCGCCAGGATGAAGAACGCCCACATCACGAAGAAGTGCGCGACGCCCGAGGCCGTCCACTTCAACAGCTTCCGCTGCCCGAAAACCTCGACCAGCTGGGCCTTGATCTCCTCACCCAGGTTGGTCCTGGCGTACTCGACGCGCTCGGGCGCGGGAGGCCCGACGGTGGCGAGCCTGTACAGGAACAACACGCGGCGCGCGGCAAGCGCGACCGCGACGGCTGTCATGACCAGCCCGATGATCGCTACCCAGAGCACGGGTCCTCCCACAGACGGCGTTGGCTGCCAGCGTACGACCGCCGGTCATCCACGATGACAAGGGGTCTACACGAATCCTACCGACGAGTAACTTCTCTTCGCACCGGGACCCGCGGCGACCGTGGTCACCCTATGGTCAACATCGCTCCCGGAACAGTGCTCCGCGCGTCTCCGGACGGTGTCGAAGTGACCACCGGGGCCGGTGGGGACGTGGCCGGGATGCGCCGGGATGCCGGGATGACCGACGCATGAGGCGCTATAGCGCGACATAACGCGATATGGCGTTATATGGCTGGCCGGGGAGGCTATCGGGGCGGGTCGATATAGCCCTGGATCGTGGGTGTGAGCAGTTTCACCAGCTCCTCAAGGTCCACCGAGGCCAGCGGCTCCAGCTCCAGGACGTAGCGGACCAGGACCACGCCGAACATCTGCGCGAACGCCGCCTCGATCCGGATCGGCGGGATGTCCAGGGCCTCCGCGACCCGGTTGAGGAGCGCCCGGGTCATGAACTCGCGGATCGTGACGACCATCCGCTCGTTCGTCATCGCGGTGCGGACCAGCGCCAGCACCGGCTGGCGCGCCCCGACCTCCGAGGTGATCGTCAGGATGAGCCGGACCAGCCGCTCACCGGCCTCCTCGCGGGGCCCCGCCGTGATCGCCGCGAGGACGATGTCGGGGGTGATCGGCAGCTCCATCGCCTCGACGAACATCCCCTCCTTGCCGGAGAAGTAGTGGTGGACCAGCGCGGGATCCACCCCCGCCCGCCGGGCGATGCCCCGGATGGTCGCCTTGTCGAACCCCTTCTCCGCGAAGGTCTCACGCGCCGCCGCGAGGATCTGCCCCCGCGTGTCGGCCGATCCCGGCCTGCGCCCCGGACGCCTCCTCGCCTCCGCGGGGGACCCGTTCCCGTTCCCGGACTCCCCGTTCCCCTTCCCGTTCTCGGACGGGGTGCTCACGGCGGGATCGCTCATGCGGGGGTGGAGGCGGCGAGGTGCAGTCGGGCGAAGGCCAGCGCCTCCGTGAGGTCGTCGATCCGCTCGGAGCGGCTGGCCGCCTTGCGCGTGTTGATCTCCAGCACGACCAGCCCGGAGTATCCGTTGCCCGCCATCCGCTCCAGGATCGGCGCGCACGGCTGGCCGCCCCGCCCGGGAACCAGGTGCTCGTCCTTGTTCGGCACCCCCACGCCGTCGGCCAGGTGCAGGTGGGCGAGCCGGTCGCCGAGCTTGGTGAACATCTCCAGGGCGTCGGTCCCGGACACCGCCGTGTGCGACAGGTCCAGCGTGACCTGCGGGAAGTCGTAGTCGACCGGGTTCCAGTCGGGAGAGTAGGGGACGACCTCGTTGCCCCTGGCCTTCAGCGGGAACATGTTCTCCACCGCGAAGACCACGTCGGTCTCCTCACGCATCCTGGCCAGGCCGACCTCGAAGTCGCGCGCGTAGTCGCGCTGCCATCGGAACGGGGGATGCACCACCACCGTCCTGGCGCCGACCCGCTCGGCGGCGCGCTGCGCGCGCTGGAGCTTGGCCCACGGGTCCTTGCCCCACACGCGCTGCGTCACCAGCAGGCACGGCGCGTGAATGGCCAGGATCGGCAGCTGGTAGTGGTCCGACAACCGCTCCAGGACGTCGACGTCCTGGCTCACGGGGTCGGCGCCCACCATGACCTCCACACCGTCGTACCCCAGGCGCGCGGCCAGTTCGAACGCGTCGGGAGTACGTTCGGGATACACCGACGCGGTGGACAGCGCGATCTTCGCGCTGGATACACGGACGCTCATACCGCTTCCTCGTCTCCGGCTCGGAGCGCACACTCGCGAACACCGCCGGGCCGACCGGCCCCCTCGCTCACGTCGCTCACCTTTGCCAGCCTAAGCGGGTACGAAGAGCAGTGCTGTCCGCCACCACCGACACGACCGAGATCACACCATTACGGTGAGGGCATGCCGAGGTTCTTGAGGGGCGCCATCCCCAGCCCCAACATCTGGAACGCCCCCCAGACCTACGAACTGGAGAACCGGGCGGTGGATCCCGAGGGGCGCGCCGAGGCCGCGATGGCGGCGATCCGGTCGTGGACCGGGGCGACGGTCCTCGACATCGGCTGCGGCACCGGCTACCACCTGCCGGCTCTCGCCTCCACAGCCACCCGCGTGATCGGTGTGGAGCCGCACGAGGACCTCGTCCTGCTGGCCAAGCACCGCTGCCGCCGCCTGCGGAACGTCGAGATCCACTCCGCCACCGCCCAGGCCCTCCCGCTGCCCGACGCCTCCGTGGACGTGGCCATCGCCCGCTGGGCGTACTTCTTCGGCCCCGGGTGCGAGCCGGGCCTGGCCGAGCTCTCCCGGGTGATGCGGCGCGGCGGCGCGGCCTTCGTGATCGACATCGACACCACCCGCGGCGCCTTCGGCCGCTGGTTCGGCCAGTCCATCCCCGCGTACTCGGCCAGGTCCGTCGAGAGCTTCTGGAACCGCCAGGGCTGGCAGACGAACAAGCTCGACCTGCGCATGTCCTTCGAGCGCCGCGCCGACCTGGAGGCGGTGCTCCGCATCGAGTTCACCCCCCCGGTCGCCGACCGGGCCATCGCCGAGACCCCCGGCCTGGAGATCGCCTACCCCAACCTGCTGCGCTGGAAGCTGTTCTGAGACCTCCCCGCGGGCACGCCGCACGGCCGGGAACAACGAGACGGGGCTTGACCTTGACGTTGATGTCAAGGTCTATCGTCGTGTCATGGGGAGGGCCGGATGCGGATCGGTGAGCTGGCGCGGCGGGCGGGTGTCAGCACCCGGGCGCTGCGCTACTACGAGCAGCAGGGGCTGATCACGGCCCGGCGCTCGGCAAACGGCTACCGGGAGTACGGGGAGGCGGATCTCAGGCTCGTCTCCGAGATCCGTTCACTGCTCGCCGTCGGCTTCACCCTGGACGACGCCCGTCCGTTCGTGGCCTGCCTGCGGGCCGGTCACGACTCCGGTGGGTCGTGCCCGGACTCCGTGGCCGTCTACCAGCGCAAGCTGGCGGAGATCGACGACGAGATCCGCACGCTTCTCACCCGGAGGGCGGAGGTGGCCGCGCAGCTGACCACGGTCTGCCCAGGATGCGTACTGAGGAAAGCAGGAGAATCATGATCACATTGACCGCGGAGAACTTCGACGAGCAGGTGCTGCGGAGCGACAAGCCCGTCCTGGTCGACTTCTGGGCCGAGTGGTGCGGGCCGTGCAAGATGATCGCGCCGGTCCTGGTGGAGATCGAGGCCGAGTACGGCGACCGCGTCACGATCGCCAAGCTCAACGCCGACGACTACCCCGAGATCACGGCGAGGTACGGCGTCCTCGGCCTGCCGACGCTCAACCTCTACAAGGGCGGCGAGGTCGTTCAGCAGATCAAGGGCGCCAAGCCCAAGCGCCTGCTCCTGGCCGATCTCGAAGGCCACATCTGACGAGGCGCGCGCCGTCCCTCCCCGCGACTTTCAGGTGAAAGTTGTCGGGCCCTGCCGGTAACGTGCGGCCATGGCGAAGAAGGCTGGTGGCTACCGCTGTGCCGAGTGCGGGTGGCAGACGGCCAAGTGGGTGGGGCGCTGCGGCGAGTGCCAGGCCTGGGGCACGGTCGAGGAGGAGACGGCGCCCGCGGGCGCGCGGGTGGCCTCCGCCGGGGCGGTGTCGTCACCGGCGGTGCCGATCGGCCAGGTCAAGGCCGAGGTGGCGCACGCGCGCGGCACCGGGGTGCCCGAGCTCGACCGGGTCCTCGGCGGCGGCCTGGTCCCCGGAGCCGTCGTGCTGCTCGCCGGCGAGCCCGGCATCGGCAAGTCGACCCTCCTGCTGGAGGCCGCGGCCAAGATCGCCCGGCAGCAGACGGTCCTCTACATCACGGGCGAGGAGTCGGCCGCCCAGGTGCGGATCAGGGCCGACCGGATCGGCGCGATCCAGGACCGCCTCTACCTCGCCGCCGAGACCGACCTGGGCGCGCTGGTCTCGCACGTCGAGAAGGTCCAGCCCGACCTGCTCATCGTCGACTCGGTGCAGACGATCGGCTCCACCCTGGCGACGGGCGTGCCCGGCGGGGTGACCCAGGTCAGGGAGGTCGCCGGAAACCTGGTGCGGCTGGCCAAGGAGCGCGGCATGTCCACCGTGCTGGTCGGCCACGTCACCAAGGAGGGCTCGATCGCCGGTCCCCGCACCCTGGAGCACCTGGTCGACGTCGTGCTCCACTTCGAGGGCGACCGGCACTCCCGGCTCCGCCTGGTCCGCGCGATCAAGAACCGGTACGGCCCGGTCGACGAGGTCGGCTGCTTCGATCTCCACGAGAGCGGCATCGAGGGCATCACCGACGCCAGCGGCCTGTTCGTCTCCCACCGCACCGACCCGGTGCCCGGCACGTGCGTCACGGTCACCCTGGAGGGCACCCGGCCGCTGCCGGCCGAGGTCCAGGCCCTGGTCGCCAGGACCGAGGCCCAGCAGCCGCGCCGCTCCTCCTCCGGGCTCGACACCTACCGGGTGACGATGGTCCTGGCCGTGCTGGAGCGGCGGCTCAACGCCAAGCTGGGCGGGTGCGACGTCTTCACCGCCACCGTCGGGGGGATCAAGCTCAGCGATCCCGCGGTCGACCTGTCGGTGATGCTCGCGGTCGCCAGCGCGGCCGGCGACAAGGCGCTGCCCTCCGGCCTGGTGGTGCTCGGCGAGGTGGGCCTGGCGGGAGAGCTGCGCCCGGTGCGCGACGTGCGGCGCCGCCTGTCGGAGGCCGCCCGGCTGGGCTTCACCCGGGCGCTGGTCCCCGCGGGCTCCCTCGACACGGGCAAGAAACGCAACGGCGACCACTCCCTGGTGCCCGTGGCCGGGCGCGGCGCGCCCTTCGCCCCCGGCTTCGACGTCGTCGAGGCGGAGAACGTCTGGGACGCCCTCACCCACGTCACCTGAGACGCCGCCCGCCCCCGCTCCCGTGACCGTCATGGGCCCCGTGGCCGTCACGAGCGCCGTACGGCCACACGGGCGGCCGTCCGCACGGTGCGACCCGTCACGAGCACCGGGCGGGGCGCGGCCGACGGCTCCGGCGGCGTCCGCGCCGGTGCGGCGCGTCACGGGCGCCGTACGGCGCGTGGCATCCACCGATTCCGGACCGCGCGAGGCCTTCGCCGGTAAGCTGAGCGCTATACGCAGACCACGGGGGTCATGTGGCAGCAACCTACAGAGGACTCGACGAACGCCGCAGAGCCGTCCTGGCCGCGGTCGCACCGGGCACCGCTCTGCGCGACGGACTGGAGCGGATTCTCCGCGGGCACACGGGCGGTCTGATCGTTCTGGGATACGACGGCACGGTCGAGGAGATATGCAGCGGCGGCTTCGAGCTCGACGTCGAGTTCTCCGCGACGCGGCTGCGCGAGCTGGCCAAGATGGACGGCGCCATCGTCCTCAACACCGGTGATCTCAGGATCGTGCGCGCGGCCGTGCACCTGATGCCCGATCCGTCCATCCCCACCGACGAGTCCGGCACCCGGCACCGCACCGCCCAGCGCGTCGCCCTGCAGACGTCGCTGCCGGTCATCTCCCTCAGCAAGTCCATGCGGATCATCGCTCTTTACCTCGACGGCATCCGCTACGTGCTGGAGGAGTCGGCGGTCATCCTGTCCAAGTCCAACCAGGCCCTCGCCACGCTGGAGCGCTACAAGCTCCGCCTGGACGAGGTCTCCGGCACGCTCTCGGCGCTGGAGATCGAGGACCTGGTGACGGTCCGTGACATCGCGGTGGTCGCCCAGCGGCTGGAGATGGTCAGGCGCATCTCCGAGGAGATCGCGGGTTACGTGGTCGAGCTCGGCACCGACGGCCGGCTGCTCTCCCTGCAGCTGGACGAGCTCGTGGCCGGCACGGAGAGCGACCGCGAGCTGATCGTGCGCGACTACCTGCCCGCGGCGGGCCGCCGCCCGCGCAAGTTCGCCGAGGCGCTGCACGAGCTCGACCAGCTCTCCTCCGCCGAGCTGCTCGACCTCTCGGTCGTCGCCCAGATCCTCGGCCACTCCGGCAACGACGCCCTGGAGACCCCGGTGAGCCCCCGGGGCTACCGCCTGCTGGCCAAGGTGCCGCGCCTGCCGAACACGGTGGTCGACCGCCTCGTCGACCAGTTCGCCAGCCTGCAGAAGCTCCTGGCGGCCAGCATCGGCGAGCTCCAGGAGGTGGGCGGGGTGGGCGAGGCCAGGGCCCGCCACATCCGCGAGGGCCTGTCCCGGCTGGCGGAGTCGTCCATCCTGGAACGTTACGTCTGAGGCCGTGCCGGGCGGGGACCTCGGGCACCCACGGCGTCCTTGAGCGTCCCTAGGCGTCCCCGGGTATCTCTTGGGCGTCCCTAAGCGTCCTCGGACGTCCCCTGGCCCCCTCGGTGTCCCGCCCGGCGCGGACCCGAGGCTCCGCCGAACGAGACCCCCGACGGCTACCGGAGCCGGGCCCGAGCCCCCTCCGGACGGGAACCCCGGCGGCTAACGGAGCCGTGCCCGAGCTCCCTCCGGACGGGAACCCCCGGCGGCTAACGGAGGTGGAAGACGGCCTTGCGGCTCCGCAGGCCCGGGGCGTGGACCACCGCGACGTAGGTGCCGGGCAGGGCGGCGGCGCGGTCGGCGGTGCAGTCGTCACCGGACCGGCGGCGGTCCCACACCAGCTCCTTGACGTACGGGATGCCGCGATCGAGTTCGCGGATGTTGACGGCCTCGCCGCTGACGCAGTCGGAGGACGACCACACGCGGTCGTCGCCGGAGGTGATGCGCATCTCCATGGCGCGCGGCCCCACGTCGGCGGTGCACATCACCTTGCCGACGTTGACGAGGGTGAGGACGAACCGGGGCCGGATGCCCGGCGGGTAGACCGTCCCCTGACCCTCCATGCTCAGCACGAGCTGCGGGGAGGCACAGGGCTCGCCGGGCCGCCTGGGCCTGGCGGTCGTCTTGGTCGCCGCCGGTGTGGGCGTGGGGCTCGCGGACGTCGAGGGGATGACCGTCACGGTCGGCAGGACGGCCAGCAGCGGGTCCGGCGTCTCCTGCCCGGCGGCCGAGGTGTTCCTCTCCCTGACGTCGTCCGGCCCGCTCGTCGACGAGCAGGCCCACGCCACGACGGCGACCACCACGAGCACACCGACGAGCGCGGCCATCCGGCGCCGCCAGTAGATGTCGACTCCGATGTCGCTACGGAACGTGTCAGGATCCATACGCTCAGTATGGTTAGTCCTGGCGGGCCGCAGGAGGCGACCCGCCGCTTCCGGCCTGTTTCGGCCTCCGCTCATCGGCCGGGGGCGGGCGAAGACGGGCGAAGACCGTCCAGGGCCGTCCGATCCCGCACTATCGTCGAAAGGTGCCCGAGTCGAACCGCCTCCTCGAACCCATCCTCGACTGGTACGCCGGCAACGCCCGCGACCTGCCCTGGCGGGCGCCCGGCGCCTCCCCCTGGTCGATCCTGGTCAGCGAGATCATGCTGCAGCAGACCCCGGTCGTCAGGGTGCTGCCCGTCTGGACCGAGTGGATGGAGCGCTGGCCCACGCCCGCCTCCCTCGCTCGCGAGTCCCCCGGCGAGGCCGTACGCCACTGGGGCCGCCTCGGCTACCCCCGCCGGGCACTGAACCTGCACGCGTGCGCCCGCGCGATCACCGAACGGCACGGCGGAGAGGTCCCCACCGGCCACGACGCCCTCCTCGCGCTTCCCGGCGTCGGCGAGTACACCGCCGCCGCGGTCGCCAGCTTCGCCTTCAAGGGCCGCCACGCCGTTCTCGACACCAACGTGCGGCGGGTCCTGGCACGGGCCGTCAGCGGCCAGGAGTATCCGCCGAAGGCCACCACGCCCCCCGAGCGCAGGCTCGCCGCCTCGCTGCTCCCCGACGCCGACCGCGCGCCCGTCTGGGCGGTCGCCGTCATGGAGCTGGGCGCCCTGGTCTGCACCGCTCGCGCCGCCCGCTGCGCCGACTGCCCGATCAGTGACCTGTGCGCCTGGCGACTGGCGGGCAAGCCGGCCCACGACGGTCCGGCGCGCAGGGGCCAGACGTACGCGGGGACGGACCGCCAGTGCCGCGGCCGCCTCCTCGCGGTGCTGCGCCAGGCCCACGGCGCCGTGCCCAAGGACGCTCTCGACGTGGTCTGGGACGACGCCCCGCAACGTGAGCGCGCCCTCGACGGGCTGGTGACGGACGGGCTGGCCGAGGTGCTCGACGACGGCACCTACCGCCTCCCCGGCTGAAACGGCGCGGGCCGCCCCCGTGGCCGGGCCGGGGGGTGTCGAGCGCGGAGAGGGTCAGGCGGCGAGGCGCAGCCCGAGGGCGGTGAGGCTGGTGCGGGCCCAGTCGAGCTCCTCGGCGATCATGCTGACCAGGGCGCCGGGGCCCCTCGCCCTCAGCGGCACGGCCAGATCGTGGGTCTCCACCTCGATGTGGGCGGTGCCGTTCACCGCGCCGGAGAGCATCGCGGTGAGGGTGTCCTCCAGGACCGGCCGGGTGCTGGGCAGCTCCTGGCAGGCGGCGGCCATGTGGTTGTGTACGTGGCCGAGCTTCACCACCGGGGCTCCGGCGTCCGCCAGGCCACGCAGGGCGGCTCCGGGCTCCTCAGAGCCGCCCGCGAGGTAACAGGCGTCCAGGCAGATGCCGAGGTGCTCGGAGTCGATGCCGCCGACCCGGTCGAGGGCCTGCTTGGTGGTCTCCAGCACGCATCCGGGCCACGGCTCGAAACCGACCCTGATCGTCTTGCCGGTGACGCTGTGCAGCCCGCGCAGCTCGCGGGCGAGGCGCTCCAGCCGTCGCGAGGCGATCGAGTGCAGGTCGGCAGGCCAGTCGCGGCGCCAGCCGATGGGGATGGTGGAGATGCTCCCGAAGCGGACATCCTGCGGGAGCAGGAAGGCCAGGATCTTGGCCAGGGCCATCGTGTAGCGGTAGCGCTCGGGCTTGGCCCAGTCGGGACCCGGGACCTCCTGGTTCCTGCCGCCGGTGCCGTTGAGGCTGACGACCTCCAGGCCGCGCTCCTCCAGGGAGCGGCGCAGGCGCACCAGCTCGATCCTGTCGGCGGTGAGATGGTCGGCGACGCTCGGGGAGAGCCAGAGGCCGACCCCCATGCGGTCCACCCCGAGGCGCTTGCGCACCGGCACCGCGTACCGCGTCAGGTGCGCGATGAGGTTCTCCAGATCCTCCGCGGGGTGCACGCCCGCGTTGTAGGCCAGGTGAACGAGCGTCCCGTCCTCGTGCCGCAAACGCATGACGTGCCTCCAAGGCGTACTTCCGTGTAAGCGTCCCCGATGGCCCCGCGCCGGTCGTCGACGGCGGCGTGAGCCGGAGCTCTCCCTGCCGGGAGCTCGACCCGGTCGTCTGAAGCATCCCGCGCGGCCACCGAACTCCGCGTCACTCCCGGAGCTGATTCATCGGTACGTCGCTGGGCTGACCTCGACACCGCTCTCATCGCAGCCGGTACTACTTTGAGATCATCTGGATGAGATTCACCGAACTCGCTCTACAGAGTGTAGTACTACCTGTCGTGGCGAGATACCGTCTTTGGTAACAAATAAGCAGACCCCGCCGTGAGTCTCCTCACGGCGGGGTCTGCTCCGCCTGATCGGGCCGTGCCCGGCCGGTGCTAGTTCTGGATCGGCTCCGCGATGGCGGCGGCCGAGTCGGGAACCTGGTCGGCCGGCGCGTTCTCACCGATGAAGGTGAACTTCGCGTTCTCCCCCTCGCCCTCGATCCCGATCTTCACGATCTGGCCGGGACGAAGCTCGCCGTACAGGATCTTCTCGGACAGGGTGTCCTCCAGCTCGCGCTGGATCGTACGACGAAGCGGGCGGGCGCCCATCACCGGGTCGTAGCCACGGTCGGCCAGTAGCTGCTTGGCCTCCTGCGTGAGCTCCATCCCCATGTCGCGGTCCTTCAGACGCAGGCTCACCTGGGCCAGCATCAGGTCGACGATGCGGATGATCTCCTTCGGCGTGAGCTGGTGGAAGACCACGATGTCGTCGACACGGTTGAGGAACTCCGGCCGGAAGTGCTGCTTGAGCTCCTCCTGGACCTTGGACTTCATCCGGTCGTAGTTGGACTCGGCGTCGTTGTTCTTCGCGAAGCCGACCCCCTGACCCTTGGAGATGTCGCGGGTGCCGAGGTTCGTCGTCATGATGATGACGGTGTTCTTGAAGTCGACCACCCGGCCCTGGGCGTCGGTCAGGCGACCGTCCTCCAGGATCTGCAGCAGCGAGTTGAAGATGTCGGGGTGGGCCTTCTCGATCTCGTCGAACAGGACGACCGAGAACGGCTTGCGCCGCACCTTCTCCGTCAGCTGGCCGCCCTCCTCGTATCCGACATAGCCGGGAGGCGAGCCGAACAGGCGGGAGACGGTGTGCTTCTCCATGAACTCCGACATGTCCAGCATGATCAGCGCGTCCTCGTCCCCGAACAGGAACTCGGCCAGCGCCTTGGACAGCTCGGTCTTACCGACACCGGACGGGCCGGCGAAGATGAACGAGCCACCCGGACGGCGCGGGTCCTTCAGACCGGCGCGCGTACGGCGGATCGAGCGGGACAGACCCTTGATGGCGTCGTCCTGACCGATGATCCGCTTGTGCAGCTCGTCCTCCATGCGGAGCAGTCGCTGGGACTCCTCCTCGGTGAGCTTGAAGACCGGGATGCCGGTGGCGGTCGCCAGGACCTCCGCGATGAGCTCCTCGGTGACCTCGGCGACGACGTCCATGTCGCCGGCCTTCCACTCCTTCTCGCGGCGCTCACGCTTGAGCTGGAGCTGCTTCTCCTGGTCACGCAGCGCGGCGGCCTTCTCGAAGTCCTGCGCGTCGATCGCGGACTCCTTGTCGCGCCGCACGTTGGCGATCTTCTCGTCGTACTCGCGGAGGTCCGGCGGCGCGGTCATGCGGCGGATGCGCATGCGCGAGCCGGCCTCGTCGATGAGGTCGATCGCCTTGTCCGGCAGGAACCGGTCGCTGATGTAGCGGTCGGCCAGCTGCGCGGCGGCCACCAGGGCGCCGTCCGTGATGGAGACGCGGTGGTGGGCCTCGTAACGGTCGCGCAGGCCCTTGAGGATCTCGATCGTGTGGCTGAGGCTGGGCTCGGCCACCTGGATCGGCTGGAAGCGCCGCTCGAGCGCCGCGTCCTTCTCCAGGTGCTTGCGGTACTCGTCGAGGGTGGTGGCCCCGATGGTCTGCAGCTCGCCTCGGGCCAGCATCGGCTTGAGGATGCTGGCGGCGTCGATCGCGCCCTCGGCGGCACCCGCGCCGACGAGCGTGTGGAGCTCGTCGATGAACAGGATGATGTCGCCTCGGGTGCGGATCTCCTTGAGGACCTTCTTCAGCCGCTCCTCGAAGTCACCTCGGTAGCGGGAACCCGCCACCAGGGCGCCCAGGTCGAGGGTGTAGAGCTGCTTGTCCTTGAGCGTCTCCGGCACCTCGCCCTTGACGATCTTCTGGGACAGGCCCTCCACGACGGCGGTCTTGCCGACGCCGGGCTCGCCCACCAGGACCGGGTTGTTCTTGGTCCTGCGGGACAGGACCTGCATGACCCGCTCGATCTCCTTCTCCCGGCCGATGACCGGGTCGAGCTTGCCCTCGCGAGCGGCCTGGGTCAGGTTGCGGCCGAACTGGTCCAGCACAAGGGAGGTCGACGGCGCGGCCTCGGTCGGACCGCCCGCGGCGGCCGGCTCCTTGCCCTGGTAACCGTGGAGCAACTGGATGACCTGCTGCCGGACCCGGTTGAGATCGGCTCCCAGCTTCACCAGCACCTGGGCGGCGACGCCCTCGCCCTCACGGATGAGGCCGAGCAGGATGTGCTCGGTGCCGATGTAGTTGTGTCCCAGTTGCAGAGCTTCGCGGAGCGACAGCTCAAGGACCTTCTTCGCACGCGGGGTGAACGGAATGTGCCCCGACGGCGCAGACTGCCCCTGGCCGATGATCTCCTCGACCTGCTGACGCACACCTTCAAGACTGATGCCGAGGCTCTCCAGAGCCTTGGCGGCAACGCCTTCACCTTCATGGATCAAGCCAAGAAGAATGTGCTCCGTACCGATGTAGTTGTGGTTGAGCATCCGGGCCTCTTCTTGGGCCAGGACGACAACCCGCCGTGCGCGGTCGGTGAACCTCTCGAACATCTCGTCGCTCCTCACAGAGCGGTCAGGCAGGTCCGGGATATCCGAGCCCTGTCATCCCGCATGGTAGCCCCGACCCGGCGACCGCTCTATGCAGAAGACGTTCCCCGAGAGCAGGGCGTTCACCCTCCATCCAACTACTTACGAGGGGCGGGATGTTCCCGCTACGCCGCAAGCGAACGACGTTTGTCTTCCAGTCAAACGCATCATGCGGTCATGGCCGCCACCGGACCCCACCGTGACCGCCATAACCGCATGATTCACTCGATCCGCTGGGCCGATCTAGTGAGCCGCTTCGTACTGCTCGACGATCTTGGAGGCGATTCGACCGCGCTCGCTGACGTTAAGGCCGTGGGACTTCGCCCACGCCCGGATGTCGGCGCTCTTCTCTCGCGTGAGTGCCCGCGCTCCGCCCGCACGACGGCGGCGGGGAGCCAGGGCGCCGGAACGACGGGCGCTCTGCACGAAAGGCGACAGGGAGTCGCGGAGCTTCTTCGCGTTAACGTCACTCAGGTCAATCTCATAGCTGGTGCCGTCAATCGCGAAGGCGACAGTCTCATTGGCCTCGCCCCCATCGAGGTCGTCGATGAGAATCTCCTGGATCTGCTTGGCCATCTACACAATCCTTTCGCGGAGTATTGTTTCATTCGCAAGCTAAACATATACCCGCGATCGAAGAGCGGCAATTCCAGGAGCCCGGCGATTCTCACAGGCAACCGAGACTCCCAGTCGACCCTCCTGTGGATCAGCTCTTCTGCGACTCGGGGTCGGACCGTTTTGCCGGTCGCCGGCCGACGGCTTCACTCCGAAGTAGCTTGACGACTCCGAAGATGAAGGCCCCGCCGACGACCGCCGGGGGTATCAACGCGGACAATACGTCGTACATTCGTCCTCGCTCCGCACCGTGGGTGGCTTTCTGGGGACCATGGAAATGTGGCGGCGACTCTCCGGGCCGCGCAGGTGTGCCCGATCGGTCCGGAACCGCCCACAGATGACCATAGCGCCACCAGCCGGCGACGCGCGTCAGCAGGGGCGACCATGCCGTCTCTCTCCAGCCTAATGCTTCTCTCCAGCCGCCTTACCGGTTGCGGTCGTAAAGTCATGAGGAAAAACCGGCGGGACGATCAGGTGATCACCGCCGTCTCCGTAATACCAATGCCCGGCGGGTTCCCGGCCGCCCCGCCGTCGGGCTCCGGGCGACGAAGTCCCTGGTAAGGAACCCTCCGACCGGGATGAACGACACCTTGCCATGGAACCGGAGATCGCCGCGAGCGGGTTCATCACGGGAATGCCCGCCGCCGGCAGAACGCCCGGACGGAGAGCTGCTCGCTTCATCACCCCGCTGTGAGCCGATGTGATACAAGCGTATGGAACAAGACGGATCTTCAACACTTTCTCGTCAAGAGTACGACCCACTCTGGCACGGAGTACATAGTCGTAGACCGTATAACCACCAAAGACCATGGACCCCTCGGACAACCCCGCCAACACCACGCGCCCCCGATCCGGATCCGTAAGAAGGCCTTCACCGGCTGTCCTGAACACGCGACGGAAGACGAAGAAGAGAATCCGGCGCGGGGTCGCCGAGGATGCCGGGGGCACGCGGGGCCGACCATTCGGCGAGTAGTGCGCGAACCCCCGACGGGGGTGGATCCGGCATTGACGCCTCATAGGAGACCCACGGGCGCCTGTGAGCCCGTTGTGGGCACCGTACGCGAATATTCCGACGAGCGGGCCGAGACTCGGTCATAAGTTCCCCCGCGTTGCTCAGGGCGCGACGTTGCCCGGGGCCTGGCAAATGGTTTTGCGGCTTCCGCGGCCCACGGCCCCCGCACCCCTTACGGGCCCCTATGGGCCCCCGTTTTCTCACCCGCGCACGAAAACGGGGCCGGCGGTTGAACCGCCGGCCCCGTTATTCAGGGAACTACTTGATCTTGACGACGACCGTCCCGGCCACCTTGTCGTGCAGGGTCTGCTGCAGCGGCTTGTCCCACAGCTGCCACAGGACGTTCACGAGATAGAAGATGTAGGCGACGAAGCCCACGAAGGGGATCCAGGTCAGGCCGTAGGGGCCCCAGAGCACGCCGGCGCGCTTGACGGCCGTGTCGGAGCCGAGCCCGCCGGGCGGCAGGGCGCTGCCGACCGGCACGACCTTGATGCCCATCACCATCTTGCCGACCGTCTGCCCGCCCCGGCTGAGCATGAAGAACTCGTAGGCCACGTAGATGGCCGCGGTGATCAGCGAGGTGAGCAGGCTGGCGAGGAAGAGCCCGCCCCCCTCCGTGGTGGCACCCGTCTCCAGGTTGAAGCTGGGGGCCGTCACGAGCATGGCGGTGATCACCGCACTCACGATGAACAGCGGGATCGCCAGGATGATCCCGTCGATGATCCTCGCCACCAGGCGCTGCCACCACTCGGCGAGCGGGGCGGGCGCCCCGGGAGGACCGCCGTACGGCTGGCCGTACCCCTGCTGCCCGTACGCGGGCTGCTGCTGGCCGTAGCCCTGCTGCCCGTAGTCGGACTGGCCGTAGCCCTGCTTCCCGTAATCGGGCTGCTGGCCGTACTGCTGCCCGTAGTCGGGCTGCTGGCCGTAACCGGGCTGGGACTGCTGACCGTAGCCGGGCTGCTGCTGGCCGTAGCCCTGCTGCTGGCCGTAGCCGGACTGCTCGTGGGACGCCTGCTGGCCATATCCGGACTGCTGTCCGTACGCCCCCGTCCCACCCTGCTGCCCGTACGCGCCGGCCCCACCTTGCTGGCCGTAGCCCTGCTGCTGCTGGCCGTAACCGGACTGCTCGTGGGACGCCTGCTGGCCGTAACCGGACTGCTGTCCGTACGCCCCCGTCCCACCCTGCTGCCCGTACGCGCCGGTCCCGCCCTGCTGGCCGTAGCCCTGCTGCTGGCCGTACTGCTGCTGCCCGTAGTCGGGCTGCTGGCCATATCCCTGCTGCTGGCCGTAGCCGGGCTGCTGGCCGTACTGCTGGCCATATCCCTGCTGCTGCCCGTAACCGGGCTGGCTCTGTCCTGGGCCGGTGTTCGGCTGTGAGGCCTCCGACCGATATCCCACGACTGTTACGTCGGGGTCGAGTTCGCCAGCGGCTCGACCCGCGTTGTGCTGTCCGTAATCCGGGTGCCCCGACGGTGTGCGATCGCGGTCGGGATCATCCTGTGGATACGGCGGCTGTCCGGTGCTCACCGCGTCACCTCACTTAGACTGCGCATGTGGCAAATGTCAGACGCACATGCATGCTGCTGCACAAGGTATCGACATAGGTATCGACAGTCACCTTTCCGATCAGTCAGCTCTAAAGTCATCAGAGTCGGGCTCGCGTGTCAGGTGCAGCAGCATCCGGGTGTTTCCCAAGGTGTTGGGCTTGACGTGCTCCAGATCGAGGAACTCCGCCACGCCCTCGTCGTAGGAGGCGAGAAGTTCGGCGTAGACCTTGGGGGCGACGGGTGTGCCCTGGATCTCCCGGAAACCGTGCCTGGCGAAGAAGTCGACCTCGAAGGTCAGGCAGAAAACCCGGCGCAGGCCGAGTTCGACGGCCGTGCGAATGAGCGCGGAGACGATCCGGTGGCCGATCCCCATTCCCCTGCGGCCCGGATCGACGGCGACGGTGCGAATCTCGGCCAGATCCTCCCAGAGCACGTGGAGAGCCCCGCAGCCGATGACCTCCCCCTCCGCGTCGGTGGCGACCCAGAACTCCTGGACGTCCTCGTAGAGGGTGACGGTGGCCTTCTCCAGCAGGCGCGGGCCGGCGCCGCCGTAGGTGTCGACGAGCCGCCTGACGGCGCGGACGTCCGGGGTGCGGGCACGGCGGACCGTGATCTCGGGGCCCGCGCCGGGTGCGGGCGAGCCCCGCTCCGCCCCCTCGGCCCCGGCGCGCCGCCCCCCACCGTCGGGGGCGCGAACGACCGGTACGGGAGAATGCTCAGCAAGCTGCTCCATGACCGTTCAGCGTACGTCCTCGCCGGTCTTTAATTACGGCTCACCCTTAACTCGCAGCCCACAGCCCTCACATGACCCTTGGTAATCGCTTTGCCACACTGAGCGCGCGACACCTCCCGTGTGCCACAACTCACCTTTGGCACGGTCCCGGACCTGGGAAGACCTCCGCCGCACCCGTCACCCACGAGGCAAAGGCAGCGTAATGGCCATGTTGATCTTATTGACATGTGATCTTTCCGTGACATTTCAGTTGCGAAACCTCTACTGAATTCGCAGTTCTGGTTGAGCAGGAACCACGGGTGCACTAATCTCCGTGCTCGATGTCAGAGACGTAAAAAGCCTGACCCGCCGAATCCCCCACCAGCGGGGAACCGGGGACCCACCACGTCCTCCGGGGTGAATCCGAGTGCCACCGGCGCACCCGGTAGGGCTGCCTCCGGCCCGAACCCGTCAGCTAACCCGGTAGGCGGTCGAGGAGAGGAGCCTGTTGGTGAAGCGCACGCGCGACCGCGGAGGAAAGCACGCGGGCGACGACGCCCGCTGTCGAGAACGCGCGCCGCGAAGGCTGCGCCGTCGCGTGGCGGTCATCGGCCTGGCGTTCGCCACCCTGACCCTCGGCACGCCGCTGGTCGCCGCCACCGCCGACCCAGAGCCCAGCCTCCAGCAGCTGGCCAAGCAGGCCGAGAAGCTGCACGAGGAGATCGGCACCCTCGCCGAGCGGTACAACGGCGAGCGGGTCAAGCTCAAGCAGGCTCAGCGGGCCGCGGAGAGCGCCAAGAAGACCCTCGCGTCGAGCGAGTCCGAGCTGGCGACCCGCCGCACCAAGGCCACCCTCCTGGCGCAGAGCACCTACATGTCGGGCGGCCTGAACCCCGGGCTCGCCTTCACCCAGTCGACGGACCCCGACACCTTCCTCGACCAGGCCACCACCAACTACGCGCTCCAGCAGCAGCAGAGCGAGGAGGTCGCCCAGGTGGCCCGGGCGATCGAGGCCGCCGAGCGGGCGCAGGCCAGCGCCACGGCGAGGACCTCGGAGGTCAAGAAGCTCCTGACGGAGATCGACGGCAACCGGACCAAGATCGAACGACTGGTCGCGCGGGTCGAGAGCGACCTGTTCAGCGAGGTGCGCAGCAGGGCCGTCAGCAACAGGGGCGCCCGGGTGAGGACCAACGTGCCCATCGTGGGCAGCGGCAAGGCCGCGGAGGCCACCCGCTGGGCGCTCACCCAGCAGCTCAAGCCGTACGTCTGGGGCGCCGAGGGTCCCAACTCCTTCGACTGCTCCGGGCTGGTCATGTGGGCCTACCAGAAGGTCGGCATCAGCCTGCCGCACTACACAGGCGACCAGTGGACCGCGGGCACCCACGTCGGCAGGGACGAGCTGCGCCCCGGCGACCTGGTCTTCTTCTACAGCGACCTGCACCACGTCGGGATCTACATCGGCGCGGGCCTGATGATCCACGCGCCCCAGACGGGGGACGTCGTCCACATCGCCACGATCGACAACCGGCCCTTCGCCGGAGGCGTCCGCATCGCTGACTGATCGCGGACCGAACGTACCCGGCCCCCGCACGCGTGTCCGGCCCGATCTGCCGGACACGCGGCGGTGTTAGATCAGGCGGCGGCGGGCGGCCCAGGCCACGGCCTCGATCGCCGTGGCGACACCGATGCGGTCGCAGATGCCTCTCAGCCTGCGCCTGACGGTCCGTCCGCTGATGTCGAGGCGACGACCCACCCGATCGACCGTGACACCCTTGGCGAGCTCAGCCAGCAGCACGAGGTCGTCGTCGCTGAGACCGATATCGCTCATGCCCAGGGGGCTGTCGCCATGGCGTGAATCCACTTCTGGATATGCCATCAAGAGTCACTCCCCCCACTCTGGAAACCGGGTGCGAGACGCCGGAAATGAATACCGTCCGCCAGGAACGGTAAACGCCTTGTTCAAAGGTCGTCAAGTTCCACTCTTCATAGCGCGCGTCCAGTATTGACATAGTAGGCGCTACATGAAGTACTCATGATATGTCAGTGCCTTTGCGGCTATGTCATGATCGAGCCCAGGCACGAGGCGGCAAGCACCCCCTGGCCGAGGCGGTCGAAGTCCTGGCAGAACAAGGTTTCGCCGGAGCCGCCGCCCCCTGCCGGGCACGCCGGGCGCGCCGGGACCGGCCCCCCGGGGATCCGGCCCGCCCGCATTTCTCGGGAAAAACAGATCTCTTCCCGATACTCTTCGGCGACCACGGTCACTCACCGCCTTGACGGCACCCCACGGGAAACACAGAAATATGAGGGTCAAGGGAGCAGCTTTGCGGCATTCGCGAAGTATCACGCGGCGACGATGGGGCGCCGGGCGATATTGGACGTGCTGGAAATGGATTTCTGTCCCGTACAGAAACGGATGCGCCATTACGGGGGCTCATGGGCGCGACGGCGGTTTCCGGCCCACCGTTTCCGCCCTGTCCGTCCTGGCCTCACCCGCACGCCGTACGGGGACTCCCGCGATCCGCGGATCCGCGAGGGTGGGGCCACGGCACCGCTCCGCCCCGGTGTCCTGAGCCGCGTCCACGGGAAAAGGCCCGGCGGTATCGAGGACCGCCCCACCCCCGGCCGCGCGGCTCACGCTCGGATTCAGGCCCACCGGCCCAGGGCGTACGGCTCAACGCTCAGGCTCGCGCCCCTCGGGGCCGTACGGCTCACCCCTCAGGTTCGCCCCCCACCGGCCCGGGGCCGTGCGAGGTGCCGCTCGGCGCGACCGGCCGGTCTTCCGGGGCTCTCGGCCTCGATGCGCTCCGGCAGGGGACGCGCTCCGGGCGGGAAGCGGCGCCGGGCCTCACGACGGTGGCGCCGGGCCGGGCGGTGCCCGGCCCGGCGCCACCGTACGGGGAGAACGTCCTCGCGCGCCGCCCGCCGGGCTCAGGTGGTCGGCTTGACCAGCGGGAACAGGATGGTCTCGCGGATGTTCTTGCCGGTGAAGGCCATGACGAGGCGGTCGATGCCGAGCCCCATGCCGCCGGTGGGCGGCATCGCATATTCCAGGGCGGTGAGGAAGTCCTCGTCAAGCTGCATGGCCTCGACGTCGCCGCCCGCGGCGAGCAGGGACTGCTCGGTGAGGCGGCGGCGCTGCTCGATCGGGTCGTTCAGCTCCGAGTAGCCGGTGCCCAGCTCGGTGCCGAAGCCGATCAGGTCCCACTTCTCGGTGAGGAGCGGGTTGTCCCGGTGGTTGCGGGCCAGCGGGGAGGTCTCCAGCGGATAGTCCATGACGAACGTGGGCTGGACGAGCGTGTGCTCCACGAGGGCCTCGAAGATCTCCTGGACCAGCTTGCCCTGACCCCACTTGGCGTCCCAGTGGATCTCCCGCGCGTCCGCGAGCTTGCGGACGTGCTCCAGGGGCGTCTCGGTGGTGACCTCCTCGCCCAGCGCTTCGGAGACCGACCCGTACAGGGTGATCCGCGGCCACTTCGCCAGGCCGAGATCGATCTCCTGGCCCTCGTGGACGACCACGGAGTGGCCGAGGGCGGCCACCACGGCCTTCTGGATCATCCGCTGGGTCAGGTCGGCGATGTCGTTGTAGTCGAGATACGTGCCGTACGCCTCCAGCATCGTGAACTCGGGGTTGTGGGTGGAGTCGGCGCCCTCGTTGCGGAAGTTGCGGTTGATCTCGAAGACCTTCTCCAGGCCGCCGACCACCAGCCGCTTGAGGTAGAGCTCGATCGCGATGCGGAGGTAGAGCCCCATGTCGTACGCGTTGATGTGGGTCTTGAAGGGCCTGGCCGTGGCTCCGCCGTGGATCGGCTGGAGCATCGGCGTCTCGACCTCCAGGTAGCCCTCCTCGTGCCAGAAGTCGCGGACGGCCCTGACCACGGCGCTGCGGGTGTGGGCCATCTTCCTGGCCTCGTCGTTGACGATGAGGTCGACGTAGCGCTGGCGGACCCGCGCCTCGGGGTCGGTGAGCCCGGCGTGCTTCTCCGGCAGCGGGCGCAGGCACTTCGACGTGATCACCCAGCGGTCGGCGAGGATGGACAGCTCGCCCCTGCGGGAGGTGATGACCTCGCCCTCGATGCCCACGTGGTCGCCGAGGTCGACGTCGCGCTTCCACGCGGCCAGGGACTCCTCGCCCACCCTGTCCAGGGAGACCATGACCTGGAGATCGCCGGAGCCGTCGCGGAGGGTGGCGAAGCAGAGCTTGCCGCCGGTCCTGGACAGCATCACCCGGCCGGTGACGCCCACTTTGTCGCCCGTCGCGGTGTCAGCGGAGAGATCAGCGTATTTCTGGCGGATCTCGGCGTTGGTCGCGGTGCGCGGGAAGTTCACCGGGTAGGGGTCGACGTCCTCGGAACGGAGGCGGTCAAGCTTCTCCCGGCGCACGCGCATCTGCTCGGGCAGATCCTCGGCGGGATTCGTCACGTCATCGGTCACAGTTCCAAAGGGTACCGATGCGGCGAACCCCGCGAGTTCGCCGACCGCCCGCTGCCGGGAGGGGGTTCCTCCTCCGCGCCGCGGGCGCCCTCAGGCGGTGTTGCGGTGGTAGATCAGGCGCAGGCCGATCAGCGTGAGCCAGGGCTCGTGCATGTCGATCGAGCGCGCCTCGCTCACCACGAGCGGCGCCGCGCTGCCGGTGGCGACCACCGTGACGTCGTCGGGGTCGTCGGCGAGCTCCGCCGCCATCCGCTCGACGATCCCGTCCACCTGGCCCGCGAAGCCGTAGATGATGCCGGCCTGGAGCGCCTCGACGGTGTTCTTGGCGATCACGGAGCGGGGGCGGATCAGCTCCACCTTGTGCAGCTGCGCCCCCGCGGCGGCGAGCGCGTCCACCGAGATCTCGATCCCGGGGGCGGTCACCGCGCCGACGTACTCCCCCTTGGCGGAGACCGCGTCGAAGGAGGTCGCGGTCCCGAAGTCGACGATGACGCACGGCCCGCCGTACAGCTGGATGGCCGCCAGCGCGTTCACGATGCGGTCGCTGCCGACCTCCTTCGGGTTGTCCATCCTGACCGGCACCCCGGTGCGGACGCCGGGCTCGACGATCACCGCGTTCACGTCGCCGTAGTAGCGGCGGCACATCTCGCGCATCTCGTTGAGCACCGAGGGGACGGTGGAGCAGATCACGATGCCGTTGACGTCGGCGCCCTTGAGCAGCGGCGACTGCCCGAGCAGCCCCTGGAGCACGACGGCGATCTCGTCCGCCGTGCGCCGGGCCTCCGTGGAGATCCGCCAGTGCTCGATGACGTCCTCGCCCTCGAAGAGGCCGAGAACGGTGTGGGTGTTGCCGACGTCGATGGCAAGCAGCATCAATTCCCCCGAAGGTCCAAGGCGATGTCCAGCGCCGGCGCCGAGTGCGTGAGCGCGCCCACGGCAAGGTAGTCAACACCTGTTTCGGCCACGTCACGAGCGACCTGGAGGGTGAGCCCGCCGCTGGACTCCAGCCGCGCCCTGCCGTCCACCAGCCGTACGGCCCGCGCCAGCTCCTCGACGGTGAAATTGTCCAACAGGATCTCCTCCGCTCCCTCGGCCAGCACCGGCTCGATCTGGTCGATCCGGTCGACCTCGACCTCGATCGGCAGGCCGGGGTAGGCGTCACGGACCGCCCGGAACGCCTCGGCGACCCCGCCCGAGGCCACCACGTGATTGTCCTTGATCAGCGCGGCGTCCGAAAGCGACATGCGGTGATTGGTGCCGCCGCCGCACCGGACGGCGTACTTCTCCAGGGCGCGCAGCCCGGGTAGCGTCTTGCGGCTGTCCCTGATCCTGGCCCCGGTCCCCTCGACGGCCCGGACCCAGTGATCGGTCAGGGTCGCGATGCCGGACAGGTGGGTGAGCAGGTTGAGCGCGGTGCGCTCGGCGGTCAGCAGGTCCCGGGTGGGGCCGGTGACGGTCATCAGCACGTCGCCCCCGGCGACACGCTCGCCGTCCTTGACCCTGCGTTCGGCCACCAGACGGCCCTGGCTGAGGTGGGAGAAGGCGCCCTCGGCCACGGCCAGCCCCGCGACCACGCCGTCCGCGCGGGCCACCACGTCGGCGGTGGCGGTCTGGTCGGCGGGGATGGTGGCGACGCTGGTGACGTCGCCGCCTTCCTGGAGGTCCTCGGCCGCTGCGGCCTCCAGGATCGCGGCCACCGCTCCCGGGTCCAGCCCCGCCTCGACCAGGTCGTTCTCCACCTGGAGCGGCAGCGCGGTCACGCGCCGCCCGTGCGGTACGTAGGTCATGGCCGGTCCCTCCGTTGTCAGGGTGGTGTCGAGGTGGCCCAGCCACCGGTCGTCGTCCCGCTCGGGGAAGTCCTCGCGCCAGTGTGACCCACGGGTCTCCCGGCGTTCGCGGGCGGCCGCCACGAGCGCGGAGGCGACCGTCAGCAGGTTGGTGGTCTCCCAGGACTCGGTGCACGGCTCGACCGTCACCGGGGTCCACCTGAGGTTCAGCAGGGCCCTGGCGACCTCTCCCAGGGACTCCTCGCCGCGCAGCACGCTCGCCCCCCGGCTCATGTGCCCCTGGATCCTGCTGCGGGCCCTGGGGTCGATCAGGCCGGTGGGACGGTCGTCGGGGACCGGCTCCCCCGCGACCGGCCGCGCCCCGTCGCGGGTGGCCCGTCCCTCATGGATGTCGGCGGCGATGCGCCCGGCGAAGACCAGACCTTCGAGCAGGGAGTTGGAGGCGAGCCGGTTGGCGCCGTGCACGCCGGTGCACGCGACCTCGCCGCACGCGTACAGGCCGGGCACGCTGGTACGGCCGCGCAGGTCGGCGCGGACGCCGCCGCTGGCGTAGTGGGCGGCGGGCGCGACGGGGACGAGCTGGGTGACCGGGTCGATGCCGTGCTCCAGGCAGACCGCGTGGATCGTCGGGAAGCGGGTGCGCCACTTCTCCTCGCCGAAGTGGCGGGCGTCGAGATAGACGTGGTCGGTGCCGGTGACGCGCATCCGCCGCATGATCGCCTTGGCCACGACGTCGCGGGGGGCGAGGTCGGCGAGCTCGTGGACGTCCCGCATGAACCGGGTGCCGTCCGCGTCGACCAGCACGGCGCCCTCGCCCCTGACCGCCTCGGAGACCAGCGGCTGCTGGCCGGTGGAGTTCTCGCCGAGCCACAGGACGGTCGGGTGGAACTGGACGAACTCCAGGTCCCTGACGACGGCGCCCGCGCGCAGCGCGAGCGCGACCCCGTCGCCGGTGGAGACGACGGGGTTGGTGGTGGCGGCGTAGACCTGGCCCATACCGCCGGTGGCCAGCACCACGGCCCCCGCCGTGACCGCGCCCACCCCGTCGCGCTCGCCCTCGCCCATGACGTGCAGGGTCACCCCCGCGGTACGGCCCTCGGCGTCCTTGAGGAGGTCGAGGACGAGCGCGTGCTCGATCACCTCGATCCCCGACTCCACGACGGCCTTGACGAGCGCCCTCTGCACCTCGGCCCCGGTGGCGTCGCCGCCCGCGTGCACGATGCGGTCGCGCCGGTGGCCGCCCTCCCTGGTGAGCTGGAGGGCCCCCGAGTCGTCGGTGTCGAACCTGGCGCCCACCGCGATCAGGCCGCGCAGCGCGTCGGGCCCCTCGGTCACCAGGATCCGGACGGCCTCCTCGTCGCAGAGGCCCACTCCGGCGACGAGCGTGTCGGAGAGGTGTTCCTCGGGGGTGTCGCGCGGGTCGAGCACGGCGGCGATCCCGCCCTGGGCCCAGCGGGTGGAGCCGGACGACAGGACGTCCTTGGTGACGACCAGGACCTTCGCCCCGGGGTCGAGGGCGGCGTACCGCAGCGCCAGGGTGAGGCCGGCGACGCCGGAGCCCACCACGACCACGTCCGCCCGTACCGTCCAGCCCGGAGCGGGAGCGGTCAACCTCTGGGGAATGGCCGGGATGCTCATAGCCGCCTCCTCGCGGGGATCATTAGAGGCCGTTCATTTCGTCAGTGTGACGATAACGCCCTCCAGGAAGCGGCTGTTCCCCGGGGTGGGACATTTCACCCGAAGCCTGAAATAACGGCAGTTCGGGGCCGGATACGGCGGCTCACCGCCGATCACCACCACCGGCCGCTCATCGATCACCGCCCACGGGCCACTGGCGGGTCGCCCCTCGCGGGCCACCGCCCACCGGCCGCTCGCGGGTCGCCACTCGCGAGCCACCGCCCACTGGCCGCTCACGGGTCGCCACTCATCGGCCGCTCACGGGCCGCCGCTCACCACCGGCCACACATAGATCACCGCTCATGGGTCGCCGTAGCCACCGGCCGCTCATGAGTCGTCCCGCCCACCGGCGAGCGGCCGGGAGTCAGCGGACGTCGACGGTGACGTTGTCGATCAATCTGGTGGACCCCACCCTCGCGGCCACCGCGAGGATCGCCTCACCCGCGTAGTCGTCGCCGACCTCCGCGAAGGTCGCGGGGTCGACCAGGACCAGGTAGTCGACCGCCAGCGACGGCTCGGCCCCCAGGACGGCGAGCGCGGCCCCGCGGATCTCCTCGGGCGCGCGCCGCCCGGAACCCGCCTCCAGGGCGCGGGACAGGGCCAGGGCCGCCGTCCGGTCGTCCGGCGACAGGTAGCGGTTGCGGCTGGACAACGCCAGGCCGTCCGGCTCGCGGACCGTGGGCCCCCCGACGATCGAGACCGGCAGGTTCAGGTCGGCGACCATCCGGCGGATCATCGCGAGCTGCTGGGCGTCCTTCCGCCCGAACACCGCCACGTCCGGCTGGACCAGGTTGAACAGCTTCAGCACCACGGTCAGCACGCCGTCGAGGTGGCCGGGCCTGAACTCCCCCTCGACGACCGAGCCCATCTCGCCCGCGGACACGCCGACCTGCCTGTCCGGCAGGTACATGTCCTGGACCGAGGGGGCGAACACCACGCCCACCCCCTCGGCCGCGCAGACTTCGAGGTCGGCGTCGAACGTCCGGGGATAGCGGGAGTAATCCTCGGCGGGCCCGAACTGGAGCGGGTTCACGAAGATGCTCACCGCCACATGCGCGGCCCTCTCGCGAGCCAGCCGGATGAGCGAGCGGTGCCCCTCGTGCAGCGCGCCCATGGTCGGCACGAGCGCCAGCGCGCTCCCTCCCGAGGAGGCGCCCGCGCCGATCCCCAGGGCCTCGCGGGCCTTGAGCAGCCCTGCGCGGTCGTCCGCCACGATCACTGGAACCTCCCGGGGGTGCTCCGGCCCCCGGGCCGGAGAGAAATGACGTTCGTCGGAGTCCGCCGGTTCCCTCGGCCGGGTGAACTCGGCTCACCGGATCAGCTAACCGGATCGGCTCGCCGGGACGGGCACCGGGTCGGAACGGGAGCCCCGGGCCCGTACGCCGCCTTTCCGGCCGATCTCCCAGGCCCCGGGCCCTTCGGGTCCGTATGTCGCCGCCCAGCGGGTCGGAGGACCCGGTCCCTCAGGTCCATATGTTGCCGCCCAGGGCGTCCAGGAGGCGCTCGGCGGCCTCGGGCTTGAGCAGCCCGGCCGCCAGTGCCCGGTCGGCGGTGAGCCTGGCGAGCGCCACGTAGGCGTCCGCCGCCTCGGGAGCGGCGAGGATCAGCGCGTCCACGTGCCTGCGGACGGTCCCCGCGTCACCGCGCACCACCGGACCGGTCAGCCCGGCGATGCCGAGTCTCAGCACGTTCTCCAGGGCCGCGCCGAGCAGCGGGCCGAGCATCCTGCCCGGCTGCTCCACGCCGATCCTGCCCAGCAGTTCCGAGGACTCCGCGATGAGCGTCACCATGTGGTTGGCCGCCCCCGCCAGGGCCGCGTGGTAGAGCGGCCGGTCCTCGTCGGCGATCCAGACCGGCTCGCCCTCCATCTCGATGACGAGGGCCTCGGCCACCGGACGGAGCGCGTCGGGGGCGGTCACCCCGTACGAGATCCCGGTGAGGCGGCGCAGGTCGTCGTCGCGGCCGGTGAAGGTCATCACGGGGTGCAGCGCGAGCGGCAGCGCCCCGGCCTTGATCGCCGGATTCAGCACCGCCAGGCCGTACGCGCCGCTGGTGTGGGCCACCAGCCTGCCGCGCAGATCGGCGCCGGTCTCGACCAGGCCGGAGACCAGGCCGGGCAGCACGTCGTCGGGGACCGTCAGCAGGACGAGGTCCGCGCCGGCCACCACGTCCTCGGGCCGGGTGGGGACGAGGCCGAGCCGCTCGACCGCCCGCTCCCTGGAGGCGTCGGAGACGCCGCTCGTCGCGACCACCCGGTGCCCCGCCCTGACGAGCGCGGCGCCGAGTGCCGAACCGACCCTGCCCGCTCCAACCACTCCGACGGCCAGTCGTGCCGGGCGATCGACTGCGTCCATGACGTCCCGTCCTTCGACCATGTGGGGCTCCGTGCCCGATTGACCAGCGTAACGGGCCATGCCGTCGCAACCGTGGCAAGACGCGTGTTCGGTAACGGGGCGGGGTCGCCCGCGAGATGCCCGGATCGGGCACACCGGGAGCGTACGGGGCCCTTCGGAGAGCCCGCGGACCCGGTCGGCACGGCGTTTCCGACGTCGGCGCGCCGAGGCGGTGTCGACAACGATTGTGCGAATCGGTGACAGAATGGAGTCATGTACTCACTCGAAGCGTCAGCGCGAGTTGATCTCGTTCCCCCGCCCCGGCGGGTAGCGTCTGAGAGCGTGTGGCTCACCTGGCGTGCCGCGATGGAGCACGCGCTCTACGGCGAGAGCGGCTTCTACCTCCGGGAGCGTCCCTCCAGCCATTTCCGGACCTCGGTCGGCGCCTCCCCCGTCTTCGCCGAGGCCGTGCTGCGCGAGCTGACCGCGATCGACGAGGCGCTGGGCGGCCCCGAGGTGCTCGACCTGGTCGACATCGGCGCCGGTGAGGGCGGGCTGGCGGCCGGTGTGCTCGCCGCGGCGCCGCCCGCGCTCCGGTCGAGGCTGCGGGTGACCGCGGTCGACCTGGCGCCCCGGCCTCCGGCGCTGCCCGAGGAGATCGTCTGGTCGAAGGCCGCGCCGGACGGGATCCACGGGCTGGTGATCGCCAACGAGTGGCTCGACAACGTCCCCGTCGACATCGCGGAGCAGACGGCCGACGGCCCCCGGCTGGTCCTGGTCAACGTCACGGATGGTGAGGAGCGCCTCGGCGGCAGTCCCTCCGAGGCGGATCTCGCGTGGCTGGCCCGCTGGTGGCGGATGCGGGCCCCCGGCGAGCGGGCCGAGATCGGCAGGCCGCGCGACAGGGCCTGGGCGTCGGTGATCCTGCGGCTGGCGCGCGGCCGGGCGATCGCGATCGACTACGCCCACGTCCTCGACAGCCGGCCGCCGTACGGCACGCTGGCCGGATACCGCGACGGGGCGCTGGTCGCGCCGGTGCCCGACGGTTCGTGCGACATCACCGCCCACGTGGCGCTCGACGCCTGCGCGGCCTCCGGCGAGAGCGCCGGGGCCGTCACGACGGCGCTGACCACGCAGCGCGAGGCGTTGCGCGCCCTGGGCGTCACCGGGAGCCGCCCGCCGGTCGAGCAGGCCGGAAACGACCCGCGCGGCTACCTGCGGGCCCTCACGAGGGCCTCGGAGGAGGCGGAGCTCATCGCCGCCGGGGGGCTCGGCGGGTTCGGCTGGCTCTCCCAGAGCCGTCCCTGACCGCCGGACCGCCATCGTCGTCCCGCCGAGGCTCGCGACCCGGGTGGCCGACTCGTGCGGGCTCTTGAGCCGGTCGCGACCCGGGTGGCCGACGAGACCCAGGACGTCACCTCGCCGTACGCGGGTCCTGACGGGCCGGTTCCCGACCTCATCCGGACACCGCGTCCGGGCGGGCCGGTTCTCCGATCCATCCGGACACCGCGTCCGGGTGAGCCGGTTCTCAGACCCGTATCTGGAGGGACTCCAGACCCCGGATGACGTAGCCGGGACCCCAGGTGGGCTCGTTAACGAGCTCCATCTTCGGCGCCTTGCGCAGCAGGGCGCCGAACGACTCGACCAGCTCGACCCTGGCCAGCGGTGCCCCGAGGCAGAAGTGGATGCCGGCGCCGAAGGAGATGTGTGGGTTGTCGGCCCGGCCCACGTCCAGGCGGCCGGGGTCGGCGAAGACCTCGGGGTCGCGGTTGGCCGAACCGAACAGCAGCGCCACCTCGGTGCCGCGCGGGATGTCGATCCCGCCCACCGAGACGTCCTCCAGCACCCAGCGTTCGAACATCTGCAGCGGGGTGTCCCAGCGCATCAGCTCCTCGACCGCCGTGGGCAGCAGGGTGTGGTCGGCGCGGAGCCGGTCCAGCTCGGCCGGGTTGCGGAACAGCGACCACCAGCCGTTCCCGGTGACGTTGACGGTGGCCTCGTGCCCGGCGTTGAGCAGCAGCACGCAGGTGCCGACCAGCTCCTCCTCGGTGAGCGTGTCGCCCTCGTCGGTCACCAGGGCGAGCGCGCTGATCAGGTCGTCACCGGGGTCGGCCCTGCGGGCGCGGGCCAGCTCGACGAGGTAGGCGGAGAACTCCTCGGCCGCCCGTACGGCCGTGCGCTGGGCCTCGATCGACGGCTGGAGCTCGTACATGCCGCAGATGTCGGCCGACCAGGGCCGCAGCAGGTGCCGGTCGGCCTCGGGCACGCCGAGCATCTCGGCGATCACGGTGACCGGGAGAGGTTCGGCGACCTCGGCGATCAGGTCTCCGCCACCGTGCTCGACGAAGACGTCCACCAGCTCCTCGGCCATACGGGCGACCTTGGGACGGAGCGCCTGGACCATGCGAGGGGTGAACGCCTTCGAGACCAGCCGCCGGAGCCTGGTGTGCACCGGCGGCTCGACGTCGAGCATGCCCGCCCTGATCACCCGCCAGAACGGGTCCTGGAACTCGGGGTCGTCGGGCCTGCCGAACTCCCGGTGCGAGGCCACGTGCAGGTAGGAGCGGCCGAGCCTGCGGTCCCGCAGCAGCGCGTTGACGTCGGCGTGCCTGGCCACCAGCCACTGGCCGGTCGGCTCGAAGAAGCTGACCGGCCGCTCCCGCCTCAGCTCGTCGTAGACGTCATAGGGATGGGCGACGAACTCCGGACTCCAGGGATCAAAGCGCACACAGGCATCGTAATCCCGGCCTAGGAGTTGGCCTGCTTGTCTGGATTTCCCCTTTCAGCAGGTTCGTCGGTCTGGGTCGCCAAAGCTCCCCGGCTCTCCGTGCTCTGCGGGGTCGCCGGGGTCTCGGAACCGGCCTGGCCCCCGGTCTCGTAGCGGGAGCGCAGCTCGACCGGCTTCCGCTTCGACTTGCCGCGCATCCGGATGTTCAGCAGCTCCACCAGCAGCGAGAACGCCATGGCGAAGTAGATGTAGCCCTTGGAGATGTGCTGCTCGAATCCCTCGGCGATGAGCACGACGCCGACCAGCACCAGGAAGGACAGGGCGAGCATCTTGATGCTCGGGTGCCGGTCCACGAAGCGGCTGATCGGCCCGGAGGCGACCAGCATCACGATGACCGAGACGATGACTGCCGCGATCATGACGCCCAGCTCGTCGACCATGCCGACCGCGGTGATCACCGAGTCGAGCGAGAAGACGACGTCGAGGATCATGATCTGGATGATCACCGAGGTGAAGGACGAGGCCACCTTGCCCTCGGAGTGGTGGGACTCCCCCTCCAGGCTGCCGTGCATCTCGTGGACGCTCTTGCCCAGCAGGAACAGGCCGCCGAGTATCAGGATCAGGTCGCGCCCCGATATCCCCTGCCCGAAGACCTCGAACAGCGGCTCCGTGAGCCTCACCACCCACGACAGCGCCAGCAGCAGCAGGAGGCGGCTGATCAGGGCGACGGCGAGGCCGATCTTGCGGGCCCTGTCGCGCTGCGCGGGCGGGAGCTTGCCCACCAGGATCGAGATGAAGATGATGTTGTCGATTCCTAGAACGATCTCCAGGGCGACAAGGGTGAAGAACCCTATCCATATCTCCGGGCTGGTCACCCAGTCCATTGGCTTTCTCCTTCGTCGGTCGGCGCTCGACACACCGTCGGCCAACTGCCCGAACGCTTCTTCGGCTGACTGCCAGGACGACCGGGAGACGCTCCGAGTTCCTGCTCTCTCATCACGCTTCGCTCTCAATTCGCCGGGCGCTTCCGGGAGCACCCGCTCCGGCCCCGATACCGGGTTGATCACGTTTCGGGCTTGCGGGGCACCGCGGGGTGTCGGTTATAGTTCCCCCGTAGGTCATGAGTGCCAGTGACAAGCCCCGGCTCGCTGGCCGGCAACCCTCGCGTCCGCGGCGGGGTGCCCCGGGTGAGGACCTGGTCCGGCACGAGGTGTGCCGGGCAAGCGCGGGCTCCAGGCACCTAGGCCATGGGTTGGGGTCCGATGACCTCTAAGGAGCCATGGCGTGTCCACCCTCACGATCCTCACCCCCGCGAACTCCGCGAGCCCCGCGTCTCCCGTCGCCCCGGCCGCCGTCCCGGTGACCGTCCCCGGGACCCGCGCGTCCGACGACCGGCCGATCCCGGCCGTGCTCGGCTCGGACCTGGAGGTCCCGGTCAGGGGTGGAAGGCTCGTCCGCTACGCCAACCTCGACTACGCCGCGAGCGCCCCCTGTCTGGAGCCGGTGAGCGCCGCCGTCGCCGCCGCGCTCCCGGCCTACTCCAGCGTCCACCGCGGCGCCGGGTACGCGTCCCAGCTGACCACGGCCCGCTACGAGCAGGCCAGGCACACGGTGCGCGCCTTCGTCGGCGCCCGCCCCGACGACTCGGTGATCTTCACCCGCAACACCACGGACGCGACCAACCTGCTGGCCCGCAGCCTGCCCGAGGGCACCACCACCGTGGTCTTCGACACCGAGCACCACGCCTCACTGCTGCCCTGGGACCGGGTCGTGCGGCTGGCCGCCCCCGCCTTCCCCGGCGAGGCCGTCCGCGCCGTCGACGACGCCCTCGCCTCGATCGACGGCCCCAAGCTGCTGGTGGTGACCGCCGCCTCCAACGTCACCGGGGAGCTCTGGCCGATCGCCGCGCTGGCCCACATCGCCCACCGGCACGGGGCCCGCGTCCTCGTGGACGCCGCGCAGCTCGTCCCGCACCGCCGTCTCAACCTGACGGCGCTCGACCTGGACTACGTGGTCTTCTCCGGCCACAAGCTCTACGCGCCGTTCGGCGCCGGCGCGCTGATCGGCCGTTCCGACTGGCTCGCCGACGCCGAGCCGTACCTGCGGGGCGGCGGCGCGGTGCGGGCCGTGAACGACGACGCCACCGAGTGGCACGACGACCCCGAGGCGCGGCACGAGGCCGGGACCCCGAACGTGCTGGGCGCCGTCGCGCTCGCCGCGGCCTGCGACGCCCTGACCGCCACCGGCTGGACCCCGCTGGTCCGCGAGGAGGAGCGCCTCCTCGGGCGCCTGCGCGCGGGCCTCGCCTCCGTCCCCGGCGTCCACGAGCTCTCCCTGTGGGGCCCGGACCACCCACGCGTCGGCATCGTCTCCTTCGTGGTGGACGGCTTCACCGCCCGCGAGGTCGCCGAGGCCCTGTCCGGCGACTACGGCATCGGCGTCCGCGACGGCAAGTTCTGCGCCCACCCCTTCGTACGGCACCTGCTGGGCGCCAAGGACGGCGGCTGCGACGACGTCACCGCCTCCGCCGTCCGCGCCTCCATCGGCATCGGCACCACCTCCGAGCACGTCGACCGGCTGATCGACGCCCTGCGGGATCTTGCCTCGCGCGGCTGACATGACAGCATGGCCCTATGACTGAAGGCGCGCCCCGTGAGCTGAGCGTGGGAATGGGCGCGGGCGCCGGAGCCGTGCGGGGGGCGGACGGCAAGGAGCTCGCGACCGAGGACATGATCCTCAACATCGGGCCGCAGCACCCGTCCACGCACGGTGTGCTGCGGCTGCGGCTCACGCTGGACGGCGAACGGATCAGCTCGGCGGAGCCGATCGTGGGCTACATGCACCGGGGCGCCGAGAAGCTCTTCGAGGTGCGCGACTACCGGCAGATCATCGTGCTGGCCAACCGGCACGACTGGCTGTCGGCGTTCGCCAACGAGCTGGGCGTCGTGCTCGCGGTGGAGCGGATGCTCGGCATGGAGGTGCCGGTCAGGGCGGTCTGGACGCGCACGCTGATGGCAGAGCTCAACCGGGTGCTCAGCCACCTGATGTTCCTCGGCTCCTACCCGCTGGAGCTGGGCGCGATCACCCCGGTCTTCTACGCGTTCCGGGAGCGCGAGACCCTCCAGGCCGTGATGGAGGAGATCTCCGGCGGGCGCATGCACTACATGTTCAACCGGGTCGGCGGCCTGAAGGAGGAGCTCCCCGAGGGGTGGACGGACCGGGTCGCCCAGGCCGTGGCCGACGTGCGGCGGCGGCTGCCCGACATCGAGAACCTGATCGCCGGGAACGAGATCTTCCTCGCCCGCACGCGCGGGGTGGGCGTCCTCGACCGCGAGACGATCATGCAGTACGGCGTGAGCGGCCCGATCGCCCGCGCCTCCGGCGTCGACGTCGACCTGCGCAGGGACGAGCCGTACCTCGCCTACGGGGAGCTGCCGGTGAAGGTCGTCACCCGGTCGGCGGGAGACTGCCACGCCCGGTTCGAGGTGCTGCTGGAGCAGGTGAAGGTCTCCCTCGACCTGGCCGGTGCCTGTGTGGAGCGGCTCCTCGACCTGCCCCCGGGGCCGATCAACCAGCGCCTGCCCAAGGTGCTGAAGGTCCCCGAGGGCCACACCTACGCCTGGACGGAGAGCCCGCTGGGCCTCAACGGCTACTACCTGGTCTCGCGCGGGGAGAAGACGCCCTGGCGGATGAAGCTCCGCTCGGCCTCCTTCAACAACGTCCAGGTGCTGCGCGAGATGCTCCCCGGCCACCTGGTCTCGGACATGGTGGCCATCCTGGGCTCGATGTTCTTCGTCGTCGGCGACATCGACAAGTAAGGCACGGTTGGAACCGCATGATCGAACCCGGTGGAGACCAGGAGAGGGCGACCCCCTCGGAGCCTCCCGCATCCCCCGCCGAAACGGATTCCGTGCCGTCCCAGGCTCCTCCGGTCGCGAGCGGGGTACAGCGGGACCGGTACGTCGACTGGCTGCGCGCGTTCAGCCTGATCGTCGTGGTCGTCTGGCACTGGGCGTTCACGATCCTGCAGTGGGGGCCGGGCGGCCCCTCGCCGACGAGCCCGCTGGGCTTCACCTCGGGGCTGTGGATCCTGACGTGGCTGCTGCAGGTGCTGCCGCTCTTCTTCTACGTGGGCGGGCACGTCCACCTGCTGTCGTGGAACCGGGCCTGCGAGCGCGGGGTCGGCATCGGCACCTTCGTGTCGCGGCGCATCCGCAGCCTCGCGATCCCCGCGCTGGCGCTGGCCGGGACCTGGATCGTGTTCGGCGTGATCGTGACGCGGGCGTTCGGGGTCGACTGGATGGACCGCGTGGTTCTGCTCGTCATCAGCCCGCTCTGGTTCATCGGCGTCTACCTCGTGCTGATCGCCCTGCTGCCGGTCTCGCTCTGGCTGCACCGGCACTACGACGTGCTGGCCCTGATCTGGCTGGCGGGGGCGGCGCTCGTCGTCGACGTGCTGCGGCTGCGCTACGGGTACGAGGCCGCGGGCTGGCTCAACATGATCATCGTCTGGGGGCTGGCCCACCAGGCCGGATTCTTCTACGACCGGGTGGTGGCGCTTCCCCGCCGCTTCGACGTCGCCATCCTGTGGACCGGGCTGTTCGCCCTCTTCGGCCTGGTCTACTCGGGCATCTACCCGGGCTCGATGGTGGGCGTTCCCGGCGACAAGCTGTCCAACATGGCGCCGCCCACCTTCGTCATCGTGGCGCTACTGATCTTCCAGATCGGCCTGGTGGAGGTGCTGAGGCCGTCCATGGAACGCCTGCTCGCACGCCCCAGGTGGCAGCGCGCGAACGAGACGGTGAACCGGTTCGCGCTCCCGCTGTTCCTGTTCCACACCACCGGCATGGCGATCTGGGTGGCGCTGACCTGGTGGCTCGCGGGCGCCGGACCCGGTGAGAGGGTGCGGCCCGACCTGTTCTGGTGGCTGGAGCGCCCCCTGGCAGTGGCCGGGGCGCTGGTCTGCACGCTCCCGGTCATCATGCTCTTCGGACGGCAGTGGACGATGGGGCGGCGACGCTAGCGCGGCGACACCCCGGCCGGGGACGGCGCCTCAGCGGTCGTCGTCCGCGGAGTCCTTGGGCACCTTGCAGCAGTGCTCCAGGTACAGGGCCGAGCAGATCAGCAGCACGCACACCAGCAACGACCCGCCGGTGATGAAGAAGTCGCGGCGGGGGACCTCCTGCTCCAGAAGCTCCACCGTGTAGAGGGTGAACCCGGCGAAGATCCCGCCGAAGATCGCCCCGCCGTACGCGGATGCCTTGGCCAGGGCGGCCAGGCGGGCCACGGCCAGGGGCTCGACGGGCTTGGTGTCGGGCCTGCGCTCGATCCTGGCCTTCGTCATCCAGCCGCTGTAGAACTCGCCGATCGCCAGCAGCAGCACCGTCGGGATCGCCGTCCACGGCACGGTCGGCAGGGACGAGTAGAGCGGTTTGAGCATCGCCCAGGTGAGGATTCCGGCCACGACGAGGAACCCGATGAGAACACCGGGACGGGTTGGCTTCACACGGGCCTCTGGAGGGTCAGGTCGGGGCGCGGCCGTACGTAGTCCTGGTCGAGACCGGCCAGCAGGTCGGCCACCCGGCGCCCGGAGAGGACGGCCCCGGGGTCGGCCCGCACCCAGGGGACCAGCACGAACGCGCGCTCGTGCGCCCTGGGGTGCGGCAGGGTGAGGTCGGGGTCGTCCATGACGACGTCCCCCACGGTGATCAGGTCGACGTCCAGCGTGCGCGCTCCCCAGCGCTCCACCCGGACCCTGCCGAAGGCGTTCTCCACACCTTGAGCACGATCGAGGAGCTCCCGGGGTTCCAGCGCGCTCTCGGCGATCACCACCGCGTTGAGATAGGCGCCCTGCTCGGGGCCGCCGACCGGGTCGGTCTCGTAGACCGGCGACACCGCGACGAACGTGAGCCCCGGCTGCTCGAAGAGGGAGTCGAGCGCGCCCCGCAGGGTGTCGAACCGGTCGCCGAGATTGCTGCCGAGCGCCAGGACCACCCTCATGCCCGGCGCCGGGTGATCGTCACGATCACGTCGTCGAACGGCAGCGGGATCGGCGCGGCGGGCTTGTGCACGCTCACCTCCGCCACCTGGACGAGCTCGCGGGCCAGGCAGACGTCGGCCAGGCGCTGGGCCAGGGTCTCGATCAGGTCGACCGGCTCGCCTTCCACGACCCTCGCCAGGTCCTCGGCGAGCTCGCCGTAGTGGACGGTCCTGGTGAGATCGTCCCCGGCCGCCGCCGGAGCCGTGTCGAGGAACAGGGTGACGTCGACGACGAACTCCTGGCCGAGCTCCCGCTCCGCCGCCAGCACGCCGTGCCGCCCGCGCACCCGCAGCCCCCTCAGGCTGATCCGGTCGGCCGTGTCCGGTGGGCCGTACGCCGCGTCCCCGAACGAACCCGGGACCGGGGTCTCCAGCGGCCCCCGGAGCGAACCCCCGGCCGGGCCGCCGACCGGCTCGTCGGCCGGATCGCCGATCAGGTCGCCGACGCCGTCGTCGATCCGCAGGGGCGTCTCGACGTGGATCCGGGACGCGACACCGCCCCACTCCCCGTCCGCCGGGAAACCGCCGCCCCCGCCGGACCGTTCACCGGTGCGTTCGCTCACGCGGTTTCCTCTTCCTCGTCCTCGTCGTCCCCCTGCAGCACGGGCGAGCCGTGATGCAGCCAGAGCCGCCACCCCGCCGACGTCCGCACGAAGGTGTTGCTCGCGACCACCTTGCCCGCCGCGAAGCTGGAATCACCCTCGTCGCCCGCGGTGAGGATGTTCTCCTCACAGGTGAGGATGGCGACGTCGCCCAGGACCATGACGCGGACGTCGGTCAGCACGAACTGGATGTAGGGCGTGTTGGCCATGATGAGCGCCCACGAGCGCAGCACCTCCTGGCGGCCGTTCACGATCGGCCAGCCGGGGTGGACGCAGCTCACCTGCTCGCCCTCGATGTCCTCGGCCCAGATCTCGGTCATCCGGTCGAGGTCGGCGTCCTCGATGGCGGTGTAGAACGCCTGGTTGACCGTCTCGACGGCGGTGGTGTCGACGCTCATGATCTCGCTCCCTGAACTGCGGCAGCCACACGGACGGCGTCCGCGTTCGGGCGGACGTCGTGCACGCGCACACACCAGGCCCCCGCCTGCGCGGCGAGCGCCGTCACGGCGAGCGTGGCATCGTCACTACGATTGAAAGGGCGCGGCGCACCGTCCGGGCCGGCCAGGAGGCGACCCAGGAAGCGTTTCCGCGAGGCCCCGACGAGCAGCGGGTAGCCCAGCTCCCCGAGCCGGTCGATACCCGCGATCAGAGCCCAGTTGTGTTCGGGGTTCTTGGAGAAGCCCAACCCCGGGTCGAGCACGATCTGCTCCTCCGACACCCCCTCGGCCAGCACGGAGGCGACCCGCTTGGCGAGCTCCTCGCGCACCTCGGTCACCACGTCGCCGTACACGGCCCTGCGGTCCATGGCGTGACTGTGCCCCCGCCAGTGCATCACCACGTACGGCACCCCTGAGGCGGCCACGACCCTCGGCATCGCCGGGTCGGCCAGCCCTCCGCTGACGTCGTTGACCAGTTTCGCCCCGGCCTCCACGGCCATCTGGGCGACCTCGGCCCGCATCGTGTCGACGCTGACGGTGACGCCCTCGCGGCTCAGCTCCCGGATGACCGGCTCGACCCTGGCCAGCTCCTCCTCCAGCGGAACCCGCGCGGCGCCGGGCCTGGTGGACTCACCCCCCACGTCGACGATGTCTGCGCCCTGCTCGACCAACTCCAGGCCGTGACGCACGGCCACCTCCGGGTCGAACCACCTGCCGCCGTCGGAGAAGGAGTCGGGAGTCACGTTGACCACGCCCATCACGAGGCACCGGCCCGCGTCCGGCAACCCGGGCACACTCCACGTAGTCATGGCGACCAGCCTAGGCGTTGTGCACCGTACGCCCGTCTCGTGGGTCCGGCTTGCGCCATAACGAATCCGCACACCCGTCACAGGGCGGACGGCCTGCGGTGGGTGTCCCGCCCGGGACGTCTGGCTGGCATGCGTTCTCCTCCACTCGGGGTCGGCGGCTCCGCGGACCCCTCCTCGGGCGTGCCCGCCGCGATCCGGGAGCCGGTCCGGGAGCCGGGGAGAACCCGGTCGGGACGCCCGGCCCCGCCGGGTGTGGCGATATTAGCCCGGCCAAGGTCACCTCGGAGGACTTTCCCCGCGCCACAGCCCTTTCCGGCCACGAGCCCGGTCACGGGCCCGGCCACGGATCCCGGTACGGGTCCGGCCGCGGGCCAGGTCACGGAAACCCTGTCACGGGTCCGGCCACGGGCCCCGTAACGGATCCGATCATCACCCTCCGGAACGCGGAAACCCCGGCCGGGCCGCCGGTGGCGGTCTGGCCGGGGTGCGGGCCCGTACGGGCTCTCGAAGGCACGCGAGAAGGCGATCAGCGGATGATGAGGGCCATCGCCTCGGCGCGGGTCTTGTCACTGTTGCGGAAGTCTCCGCGTACGGCCGAGGTGATCGTCTTGGCACCGGGCTTGCGGACGCCCCGCATGGTCATGCAGAGGTGCTCGCACTCGATCACGACGATGACCCCCCTCGGCTCCAGCACGTTCATGAGCGCGTCGGCGATCTGGGAGGTCATCCTCTCCTGCACCTGGGGACGCCTGGCGTACACGTCGACGAGGCGGGCGATCTTGGACAGGCCGGTGACCTGCCCCTTCGCGTTCGGGATGTAGCCGACGTGGGCGACGCCGTGGAACGGCACGAGGTGGTGCTCGCAGGTCGAGTAGACCTCGATGTCGCGGACGAGCACCATCTCGTCGTGATCCACGTCGAAGACCGTGGTCAGGACGTCCTCCGGGGTCTGCCCCAGCCCGGCGAACTGCTCCGCGTAGGCGCGGGCGACCCGGGCCGGGGTGGCCCGGAGGCCGTCGCGGTCGGGATCCTCACCGATGGCGATGAGGATCTCGCGGACGGCGTTCTCCAGCCGGACCGTGTCGACCTGGAGCGGCTTGGCCCCCGCCACGGCTCAGTTCACGTCCTTGGGCGAGACGTCGGGATGACCCGTGCCCGCCGGAAGGGCGCCGTTGCCACCGGTCTGCTCGCCCGTGGGGAGCGCGCCGTTGCCGGACTGCTCCTTGCGGGACAGGATCGGCGGGCGGTTGGAGGGCAGCCGCTTGCCGTAGCCGGAGTAGGAGGGCCTCTTCTCCTTGACGACGACCGGGGCGAAGATCTGCAGAACCTGTTCGCGGGAGAGGGTTTCCTTCTCCATCAGCTCCAGCACCAGGTTGTCGAGCACGTCGCGGTACTCGACGAGGATCTCCCAGGCCTGGTCGTGGCCGGACTCGATGAGGCGGCGGACCTCCTCGTCGATCGTGGAGGCGATCTTCTCGGAGTAGTCGCGCTCGTGACCCATCTCGCGGCCGAGGAAGACCTCGCCGTTGCCGCTGCCGAACTTGCGGGCGCCGAGCTGCTCGCTCATGCCGTACTCGGTGACCATGCGGCGGGCGATGGAGGTGGCCTTCTCGATGTCGTTGGAGGCGCCGGTGGTGGGCTCGTGGAAGACGAGCTCCTCCGCCGTACGGCCGCCGAGGAGCATCGCGAGCTGGTCCAGCATCTCCGAGCGGGTCGCGAGGAACTTGTCCTCCATCGGCAGCGTCATCGTGTAGCCGAGGGCGCGTCCGCGGGACAGGATCGTGATCTTGTGGACCGGGTCGGAGTTGGGCAGCGCGTGCGCGACCAGGGCGTGCCCGCCCTCGTGGTACGCGATGATCTTCTTTTCCTGGTCCGACATGACGCGCGACTTGCGCTCGGGACCGGCCATCACGCGGTCGATCGACTCTTCGAGCAGCTCCATCGTGATCAGCTTCTGGTCGGCCCGCGCGGTGAGCAGCGCGGCCTCGTTGATCACGTTGGCCAGGTCGGCGCCGGTGAAACCGGGCGTCCGGCGGGCGATGATGTCGAGGTCGACGCCCTCGCCGAAGGGCTTGCCTCGGCCGTGCACCTTGAGGATGCCCTTGCGGCCCTCCAGGTCGGGGCGGTCGACGGTGACCTGGCGGTCGAAACGACCGGGACGCAGCAGCGCCGGGTCGAGGATGTCGGGCCGGTTGGTCGCGGCGATCAGGATCACGCCGCCCTTGACGTCGAAGCCGTCCATCTCGACGAGGAGCTGGTTCAGCGTCTGCTCGCGCTCGTCGTGACCGCCGCCGAGACCGGCGCCGCGGTGGCGGCCCACCGCGTCGATCTCGTCGATGAAGATGATCGCCGGAGCGTTCGCCTTGGCCTGCTCGAACAGGTCGCGGACCCGGGAGGCGCCGACGCCGACGAACATCTCGACGAAGTCGGAACCGGAGATGGAGTAGAACGGCACCCCGGCCTCACCGGCGACGGCCCTGGCGAGCAGGGTCTTGCCGGTTCCGGGCGGGCCGTAGAGCAGGACGCCCTTGGGGATCTTGGCGCCGATCGCCTGGAACTTGGCCGGGGCCTGGAGGAACTCCTTGATCTCCTGGAGCTCCTCGATGGCCTCGTCGGCACCCGCGACGTCGGCGAAGGTGGTCTTCGGAGTGTCCTTGGTGATGAGTTTCGCCTTCGACTTGCCGAAGTTCATCACCCGGGAGCCGCCGCCCTGCATCTGGTTCATGATGAACAGGAAGATCAGCACGATGATGACGATCGGCAGGAAGCTCACCAGGAGCCCGAGGAGGAAGTTCTCCTTGGGAACGTCGACGTTGTATCCACCGGGCAGCTTGTTGGCCGCCTTGGCCGACTGGAGTTTGTCGGCGAGCTGCACGCCCTGACCCGTCACCCACGAGGAGTAGTAGCGCTTCTTGTCGGTCAGAGTGACCTCGATGCGCTGGTCCTTGTCGATGATCTTGGCGTTGGAGACCTTGCCCTCGTCGATCCAGCTGACGATCTGGGAGGTGTCTCGCCTCTCGAAGTTGCCCTCACCGCCCCACATGGTGGTGACGAGAAGGAGCAGCACGACGATGCCCAGGATCCACAGCAGTGGCCCACGTGTAAATCGCTTGAGATCCATCCGATGCGGAACCCCGGCGGGCCCGTCCCTTCCTGACCAGAGCCTGGCAACCCCGGGCGAACCCGGGGTTCGCGGTATCCCTAACCGCTCCAACTGACTACCCAGAGACGGCGGGAGGCCACCTCTTCGGTTGTCCGAAGGTACACCGGCGTGGCGCACGGGGTCACCGCGCGGACAGACCGGCTTTGCCCTACCAACGTACGTCAGGTAGGTCCGTGTTCCCCGCCGCTATGGGCAATGTCGCGTTTGTGAATGACTTACTTCGCGCAGGGCGTACTTTTCAGCCCGCTCCGTACACGTGGGGGGCGAGAGTTCCGATGAAGGGAAGGTTGCGGTAGCGCTCGGCGTAGTCGAGGCCGTAACCGATCACGAACTCGTTGGGGATGTCGAAACCGACGTACTTCACGTCGATCGGCACCTTGACCGCGTCCGGCTTGCGCAGCGCGGCGCAGATCTCCACCGAGGCGGGGTCGCGCGACTTCAGGTTGTGGACCAGCCACGACAGGGTCAGGCCGGAGTCGATGATGTCCTCGACGACCAGCACGTGGCGTCCGGCGATGTCGGTGTCGAGGTCCTTGAGCACGCGCACGACGCCCGACGACCTGGTGCCCGCCCCGTAGGACGAAACGGCCATCCAGTCCATCTGCACGGGCAGGTGAAGGGCCCTCGCCAGGTCCGCCATCACCATGACCGCGCCCTTGAGCACGCCCACGATCAGCAGATCCTTGCCCGCGTAGTCCTCGTCGATCCGGCTCGCGAGCTCCTTGATCTTGGCTTGGAGCTCATCCTCGGGAATGAGGACCTTCGAGAGGTCTCGGCCCATGTCGGCTGCGTCCACCTGGGATTTTCCTTACGAAACGGGGCTGGCTGGCTGTCTGGCGAATATCAGGGTGCCATACCGACGAACCGCACCCACCCCCCCGGGCACCTCTACGCGTCGCTGCCCCCGCCACGCCGTGACCAGACGGTCCACCTGGAGGACGTGCGAGGCCGCGAGCGTGCCCGGCGGCGCTCCCGCGTCGATCGCCGCCCTCCGCAACACCCGCCGCCGCACCGCGACGGGAAGATCCTCCAGATCTCGTACGGCCATCGTCACCGTCGTCATATCGCTAAGAGCGCAATCCCGCACGGCGACGCGGGCGTAGACCTCCCCGGCCCAGGCGTCGAGCGCGTCGGCGTCGTCGCGGCACAGGGAGGCGGTCCTGGCGAGCGCCTCGGCGACGCCGGGGCCGAGCTCGTCCTCCAGGGCGGGCAGCAGCCGCTCGCGGACCCGGACCCGGGTGTATCGCGGGTCGAGGTTGTGCGGGTCGTCCCACGGGACCAGGCCGAGCGCCGCGCAGGCCGCCACGGTCGTCGCGCGGCCGAGTTCCAGCAGGGGCCGCCGGTAGATCCCGGCCCGCGCGGGCATCCCGGCCAGCGACCGGGTGCCGCTCCCCCTGGCCAGCCCGAGCAGCACGGTCTCCGCCTGGTCGTCCCTGGTGTGCCCGAGCAGCACGACCGCCGCCCCGAGGCGCTCCGCCGCCTCGGACAGGGCCGCGTACCTGGCCTGCCTGGCCGCCGCCTCGGGCCCTCCCGAGACGCCGACGGAGACGGGCAGCGCCTCGGCGAGACCGAGCCCCAGGCCGGGCGCGAGCCGCACGACGTCACCCGCGCGGTCGCCGGACCCCTCCTGAAGGCCGTGGTCGACGCTGAGCAGCCCGGCGCGGAGCCCGGCGCGGGGCGCCGTGAAGCCCAGCGCGGCGGCCAAGGCCAGGGAGTCGGCGCCGCCGCTGCACGCGGCCAGCACGAGAGCGCCCGGCTCCAGGTCGCCCAGCGCGAGGCGTACGGCGCGCCGGACGTCGGCGACGGCGGGATGCGGACCCATGCCCGCCATTGTCCGGCTGTCCGGCCTCGAACGGGACGGCGACGCGACCGCTTCACCGGCAGTCGACCGGGACAGCTGGAACGGCGGGGCGGCCCGGCCGATCGGGCCGCCCCGTCCGGTCAGCCTGCGGTGCCGCTGGGGATGGCCGGGGTGCCGATCACCCTGGCGATCCAGCGCTCGGGCTTGGCGATCTCGTCCTGGGTGGGGAGCGTCTCCGGCGAGGTCCAGACCTTGTTGAAGCCGTCGATGCCCACCTGCCCCACGACCGTGCGGACGAAGGCCGAGCCCTCGGCGTACTGCTTCATCTTGAGGTCGAGGCCGAGCAGCCTGCGGATCGTGCGGTCGAGGCGCGAACCGCCCTCGCGGCGATGGTGGAACTTGGCGCGGATGTCGGCGACAGAGGGGACCACCGAGGGGCCGACCGCGTCCATGACGTAGTCGCCGTGCCCCTCGACCAGGGTCATCACCGCGGTGAGCCGGTCGAGGATCACCTTCTGCTCGGGCGTCTGGATCGCGTCGATCAGGTTGCCCTCACCGCCCCTGACGACGTCCGTGAACGTACCGGCGGCCGAGCGGAGCCGTTCGAGCAGCGCGGGCAGGTCGATGTCGGAGGCGAGCAGGAAGTCGGTCGTCTGCGAGCTGACGTACTCGCGCAGCCAGGGGACGCCGGTGAACTGCACCCGATGGGTCTCCTCGTGCAGGCAGACCCAGAGGCGGAAGTCACGCGGGTTGACGTTGAGCTCCTGCTCGGCGTTGACGATGTTGGGCGCGACCAGGGTGAGGCGCCCCGTGGGCGCCTGGCCGGTCGGGTCGGGCGGCAGGAACAACTCGTACTGCCCCAGGACGCGGGAGGCGAGGAAGGCCAGCACCGCGCCCACCTCGACCCCGGTGACGCGCGAGCCCACGGCGCTCACGATCGCCGGTGCCTGGCTCCCCCGGGCGGCCATCCGCTCGGTGAGCGGCTCCAGCACCACCCGGAACCCGTCGACGTTGGCCTTGATCCAGCCGGGCCTGTCGACGATGGTCGCGGGTTGCGGCGCGGTCTCGGTGTCGATCCGGGTGAACTCGCGGACATGCCCCTCGGCCTCGCGCGAGAGCCGCCGCAAATCGGCGACGGCCTGCCGGGCCTCCTCTCGGCTCACTTGCGGCCCGGGGCGCACCAGGCGCGTTCCGGTCGCTACGGCAAGATCCCAATCGATCACCTGCATACCGTCCACCGTACGTGCTCTCCCCCCAAGTCGCGCACCCGGAACCCGTGATCAGCCGATGGCGACCGCGGCGGCGAGCCTGTCGAGGGCCGCCTCCGCCTTGCCCCAGCCCGGCGGGACCTTGTCCGCCATGAAGGCGAAGGTCACCAGGCGTCCGTCCCGCGTGGTGGTCATGCCCGCCAGGGTGTTGACCCCGTCGAGGGTGCCCGTCTTGGCGCGGATCAGCCCGTAGGCGGAGTGGAGCTTGTCGAACCTGTGCCCGAGGGTGCCGCTGAAACCGGCGACCGGCATGCCGCTCGCGATCTGGTGCAGGGCGGGGTTCGCCGGGGAGGCCGCCACCGCGACCAGTCGGGCGAGTGCCTCGGGGGCGATGCGGTTCTTCGGCGACAGCCCGCTGCCGTCGAACACCCGCACGCCCTTCGCCGCGCCGAGCCTGGTCAGCACCTTGCCGACGGCCGAGGCGCCGCCGTCGAAGGAGGCCGGTTCCCCCTCCTTGATCGCCACATGTCTGGCCAGCGCCTCCGACAGGTCGTTGTCGCTGAGGGTGAGGGCCCGCTCGACCAAGGCGTAGACCGGCGCGGAGTCGACCCGGGCGATCTCCTGCGCACCGGCCGGGGCCCTGGACCGCCTGGCGGACTTGACGACCGTGATCCCGTACTTCGACAGCAGCGACACGAACGCGCCGTGCGCCGCGCGGGAGGGGTCGGAGACCCGCTGGTCACTGCCCCGCGAGATCCTGCCCTCGTCGATCATGAGCGCCGTGACGGGGGCGACGCTGCCCTCGGGTACGTAGCCGGGCTTCCACGTCGCGGCGGTGCGCGGCCCCGTGTAGAGGGAGTCGTCATAGGCCACCGTCACCTTGGACACCCCGGCCTCCTTGAGCGCCTTGGCGGCGCGCGAGGCGAGGGTGGCGAGGGTGGCGGGCCGGGGGTAGACCGGGCTCGCCGCCGTCCTGGGGCTCGCCAGGGTGGGGTCGCCGCCTCCGACAAGGATGATCGAGCCGGGTGAGGAGCCCCGCACCACGCGGGTGCTCAGCCTCGCATCGGGTCCCAGCGAGGCCATCGCGGCGACCGCGGTGACGACCTTGGTGGTGGAGGCGGGGGTGATACCCGTGGCCGCGCCGCTGCCGAACAGCAGGGCGCCCGTCTCCGCGTCGAGGACCGCGGCCCCGACACTCCCTCCCAGGGCGGGGTCACCCAACGCCTCGGTCAACCGCTGCGCCAAAGTACCCTTGGCGGGGAGAGGGCCGTTCCCCCCCGCCGCCAGCACCGGACCCGCGGTGATGACCGGGACGGGAGGCGGCTCGGCCGACGCGACGATCGTCTCGGGCTCGCTCTCGACCAGCACACCGCTGGTGAGCAGGTGTGCCCCGGCCGCGACGACGAAAATCTGCAGCAGGACGAGAGTGACCAATGCCACCCACCGCTCACGCCGCATTATCGTCGCCGTCCTCTCATCATCGGTATCCAAAAGGCATAAAACGCCTACGAGACATTAACGCCCAACCGGGGGTGCCCGGGGGCCTGAGCGGAGGAACCGCGGTGGAGTTCGACGTTCTCGTTGAGATTCCCAAGGGGCAACGGAACAAGTACGAGGTGGACCACGAGTCAGGCCGCATCAGGCTCGACCGCATGCTCTTCACCTCCACGCAGTACCCCGCCGACTACGGCTTCATCGAAGACACTCTCGGCGAGGACGGTGACCCGCTCGACGCCCTGGTGCTGCTCCAGGAGCCGACCTTCCCCGGCTGCCTGATCAAGTGCCGGGCCGTCGGCATGTTCCGCATGACCGACGAGAAGGGCGGCGACGACAAGGTCCTGTGTGTCCCGGCCACCGACCCCCGGATGGAACACATTCGCGACATCCACCACGTACCGGAGTTCGACCGCCTGGAGATCCAGCACTTCTTCGAGGTCTACAAGGACCTGGAGCCCGGCAAGTCGGTCGAGGGTGCCAACTGGGTCGGCAGGGTGGAGGCCGAAGAGGAGATCGTCCGCTCCATCAAGCGCGCCAAGGACGAGGTCCACGGAAAGCACTGATTCGTGACCGGATCATTACCCGGTCCTCAGCGTCTTCAGCGTCTTCAGCGTCTTCAGCCGGTCGCCCTCTGGCCGGTCGTCACGCGGGACGGGTCGCGCCGACGAGATCGCTGCGCCACATCGGCGCGACCCTGACCACGTCCCCCGTCTGCGGGGCGTGCACCATCAGCCCCCGGCCGATGTAGATCCCCACATGATGGATGTCGCCGGGGTTCTGGGTGATCTGCCCGTAGAAGAGCAGGTCACCCCGCTGGAGTTCGCTGAGCCGCACGTGCGGGCCCGCGGTCCACTGGGTGCCGGTCCAGTGGTCCATCGCGATCCCGACCCGCTCCCAGGCCCGCATGGTCAACCCCGAGCAGTCGTAGGCGGCCGGCCCGGCGGCCGCCCACACGTACGGCTTGTCGAGCTGGGTGAGCGCCCAGTCGGCGGCGATGTCGCCCTTGGCGGAGCCGGCCGTCACGTTGAGCGCCCAGCGCGACGCGGGCTCCCCCGAGGCCACCGCCGTCCGCGCCGCCTCGCGACGCGCCGCGGCGGCCTGGTATCGAGCGCGCTCGGCCTTCTCCCTGGCGATCCTGGCCTGTTCCAGGGCCGTCTCGCGCCTCCTGGCGAGCAGGTCGGCGGCGCTGCGCGCCTCGTCGGCCAGCTTCTCCAGCCTCGCCTGCTCCTCCTTGATCCGCCGGGTCTCGTCGACCTGCTCGGTGACCGCCTCCTCGGCGGCGAGCTTCGCCTCCTCGGCCCTCGCCTGAGCCTCCCGCTGCCCGGCGTAGGCGTCATCCGCCTGCGCCCGCAGGATGGCGAAGACCTCCTGGGCCTCCCGCAGTTGCCTGAGCGTCTCCGTCTGCCCCCCGCCCATGTGGGCGAGGATGCTGGCCCGGCGCAGGTAGCCGTCGTCCGTGGGACCGCCGCTGTCGGTCATCATGGCCATCATGGGCTGGGCGACGTCCAGCCCACCGTAGTTCTGGGTGGTGATCGCGGCCACCGCCTCCCGGGCCTCCCCGACCTCGGAACCCGCCGCCCTGGCCCGCTCGGCCGCCTGCTCGGCGACCTCCTTGGCGCGAGCCGTCTTGACCAACTCCCCGTTGTACGACTCGACGAGCCGCTCCGCCCGAGCGACCAGCTCCTCCAACCTGGCCTGCGCCTCGGCGACCTGGACCGTGGTCGCGCCGAGCCTCTCACCGCGCTCGCGGGCCAGGGCCCGCGCGTCGGCGACCTCACCGGCCGACGGACCCCGCACACCGCCCGGTACGGCGTCGTCGGCCGGTCCCGGCCGGCCGGGAACAGCGCCGGCGGGGAGCCCCGGCCCGGCGATCAGGCAACAGGCGAGGCCCGCCACCGCGGCGGCATGACGGCGCCGTCTGACTGAATGCATGCGTCTCCCCCCGGAGTCCCCCTTGGATACCGCGTGTCGCGGTCTCACCGCGCGGCACGGCGCGGCGCGTCGCCGCGTGCCAGGCGGCGGCCTACCTCAGCATTCCCGTCTGTCACTCTCCGCACACATATCACTCACACCCCGTAGTCACCGCCCGCCACAATACCCCCGCCGACGGGGGCTCCGGTCCCAGAACCCCCACGACCGGGCCTCGGTACGGCGGGTACGCGACGGCTTCCCCCCGGCGGACGCGGCGGGTTTCTTCGCGGGCGGCGGTACGGCCTGGACATCGGTACGGCCCTCGTGGCGAAGGCCGGGATCGGGGCCCAAGGTGGGCCGGGAGCCGGGCAGGTCAGGCGGACCGGGTACGCCAAGCGGTCCGGGGAGATCAAGTGGTCCGGGCAGGTGAGCAAGCCGGGTGGGCCGAGCGGGCCAGGCGGTTCAGGCAGGCCGGGAAACAGGGAAAGGCGAGGGACGAATCAGTCAGAGGTCGGACCGGTCAGACCGATGCGGCAGGCGGCCCGGAGAGGGCGGGAGACTCCGGCCGCGACGGCGGCGTGGCGGGAGTCTCGGCGGTGGAGGCTGATGAGGAGCCTCCCGGAGACCGCCCCTGCCCCGGACCGTCCGAAGACCTCCCCCGGCCCCCGCCGTCCGGGGTCCCCCCGTGACCGGCACCCTCCGAGGCGCGCCCTCGGCTCGTACCGTCCGGGATCCGCTCGCGACCCGCACTCTCCGGGCTCCGCCCGCGATCCGCGCTGCCCGAGGCCCGCCCATGACCCGCGCTGGCCGGGATCCGTTCCGGGCCCGCCTCGCTCTGGGGCCGCCTCGGAGCGGTGGGGGCCGGTCGGGAATCGTCGGGGATCTGTCTCGGGCCGGACCTCGGGTGGCCGGGGTTGGCACGCGGGCGTCGCGGGTCCACGTACGGCGGCCGGGGGTTCGCCCGCGGAGGCCGGGGGGCCGCGCGCGGGGGCCTGTGTTCTCCTCTCGGGTCCGTCGCGTCTCTCGGGGGGTTCGGATTCGCCCCGGGAGGTGCCGGATCCGCGTGCGAGGAGCCGGGGGGCACCCGCGAGGGCGCGTGGTTCGCCGATCGATGGGTGGTCCGGCAGTTGCGGGAGGAGTGTCCGTGGTGGTCGCGGGACGGATGCCTGTCCGGCGTACCGATCCCGGGGGATCCCGGCAACACGGGTGACACGGGCGGGGAGGGCGGGGCCGGGTCCTCCGAGGGAGCGGACGGACGGTCGGCCGGTCCGTCACCGACCGGACCGGCCGGTCCTTCGCCGGACGGTTCGTCACCCGGCCGTTCGTCACCCGGCCGCCGGGGCGGGGCCTCCGCCTCGCGGCCGATCGGGCCCGGCGCCCCCGGCGGGTCGCTCCCGAAGTCGGGTCCGGTGGCGCTGACCGGCTCCGTCGCCCCGAGCGAACCGATCCGCTCGACGGCCACTCCCTCCCCGACGGGCTCCGGCGTCACGGGCGCGCCTTCCCGCCGGGGGTCCCCTGGTCTCGGGGCGTCCGGAGGATCCGCCACCGCCGGGAACGTACCCGAGGCGACGCCGGAACCCGCGCCTCCCGGCTCGGCCACCATCTGGGCGAGGACCAGGGCGAGCGCCGTCGCCGCGGCCACCGCGGCCACCGCGCCGGCCAGCGCGTAGGGCCCGCGACGGCTCCCGCGAGCCCTGTCGACGGGGAACCCGGCGTCGTCGAGGGGACCGGCCCGGTGGGCGACGTCGCGGCGGTAGGGGACCCGTCCGGGGTCGGTGAAGTGGCTCATCACCCACGCGCGCAGCGTGGGCGGCAGCGCGACCAGGGGGAGCAGGTCGAAGACCTTGGCCGCGGAGACCTGCCTGACCCGGTGCGGGGCACAGGTGTCGCAGCGGTTCACGTGGCGGATGACCCGCTCGCGCGCCTCCGGCGTGAGCTCGCCGTTGAAGCCGGTCAGCATGCGGGCCCGGCTCGCGCAGTCGTAGGGCCCCTTGCGGACGAGGACCTCCACGGTGACGACGTCGCGCAGGCGCTCCCTCGCCGACTCGTACAGCGCGCCCGCGACCTTGGGGGTGACACCCAGGACCGCGGCGAGGTCGATGGGCCCGAAGCCGTGCCGACAGCTCAGATCGAGGACCTCCCGGTCGCCGGGCGACAGGCTCCGGGCGGCGTTCCACGCCATCACCCGCAGGTCCGCGTCGTCTCCGGCGATGACCACCGGGACGGGGGCCCGCGGATCGGGCTCCTCGGCGCGGGCGAGATTACGCCGTACGCACTCCCCCCGAGCGAGTGCGTACAGCCACGCCTCCAGCCGACGGGGGTCGGCGAGCGCGTGAACATGGGCCTCGGCGGCGACGAGGGTGTCGAGGAGCGCCGACTCCGCGGCGCCGGAGGTGGTGAGCATTGAACGGCAGTATCGGTAGACGCTTTCCGCGTACGAGTCGTAGAGATCGGCGAGGGCTCCGGAACTCCTCGCGCGCAACGCCGCTACCAGGACACTGTCAGGCATGTAATCGAACTTAAACGCTGGGTAACGACAAATACAGCGGTTCGCGGGCGATGACTTCGACTGTCTTTACCGCGTCAATGAATCGAGTAAAAAACTCGACACTGATAGCAATAATAAATATTGATGAATGGCTATTTAACTGAATTAATCGTGCATATCGGCGCATCGAGGAAGGTCTCCCGTTCGCGGGCGTCCGGCCGTGAACGGACGCCCACGAACGTTCGACCATGAACGAACGCTCACGAGCGTCACGGCGACGGGCGGACGGTCCCGAGCGTCCGGCGGGCGCGGAGGGACGATCAGGGGCGGTCGGCGCCCGCGAGGGGTGCCTGTCTGCCCCGGTCCTTGGCGAACGGGGGCATCTTCGGCTTGACCGTGTTCAGGGGCAGGGAACCGCCGAGGGCGAGTTGTTCGAAGGGACGGCTGCTCGATCCCCAGGTGCGCGCGGTCACCTCGGCGGAGGCGATGTCGCGGGTGTTCTCGACGCTCTTGATCTGCATGATGAACCGGCGCTTCTGGCCCGCCTGGACGTTGTCCACGAACGTGCTCCCACCACCGAGCAGCTTGCCCTGCTTGTCGCGCAGGAGCGCGGTGACGGCCAGACTGCGGGCCGGTATCACGTACGGGGTGCCGACGTAGCCGGTGACGAGATAGTCGCCGTCGGCCGTGCGGTCGGTCAGCACCTCGCGGACCGGGAAGGGCTGGAAGGCCGAGACGATCCGGCCCGCCTGGTGCCAGCGCGCCGGGCGGTACGCGATGCTCACGTCGGCGGGCTTGTCCTGGGTCACCACCTGGCCGGTGAAGGGCAGCGTCCCGGCGGGGGGCACGGCGTCCAGCGGCTGTTCCAGCCGGACGACCTCCTTGCCCTGGGAGTTCTTGGCCACCACGGTGGCCACGACGTGCTCGCCGAAGTGCCACGGGTTGGTGTTGGCCAGCACTCCAGCCCAATTCACCACGTACCCGTCATCGCCCTTGACGATGGAGGAGGCCTGCTCCCTGACCGCGATCGGCTGGAGCGCGGCGGCCTGCTTCGTCTCCTCGTCGTCGCCGGTGCATCCGGCGCATCCGACGAGAAGGAGGAGGGTGAGGGCGCCGACGATTCGGGTGCTGTGCGTCACCTAGCCGTGATAACCGGTGACGACCTCCCGCCCACCTGGGCGCGCCGGAAACGGCCCGAGTCTTTACCTCTGCCGGACCACCCTGGCCTCATCCCATACCGGTTCGGATGATTCGTAGACCTTTCCATCGGCTCCGAAGACCAGATACCGGTCGAAGTCATCGGCGAACCAGCGGTCGTGGGTGACGGCGACCACGGTCCCGTCGAAGGCGTCCAGCCCCTCCTGAAGCGCCTCGGCACTGGCCAGGTCGAGGTTGTCGGTCGGCTCGTCCAGCAGCAGCAGGGTGGTGCCCGACAGCTCCAGCAGCAGGATCTGCAGCCTCGCCTGCTGGCCGCCGGACAGCGTCTCGAAGCGCTGCTCGGCGATGGTCCCGGCCAGCTCGTAGCGGGACAGCACCTTCATCGCCTCGTTCTTGAGCCGGGCGTGCTCGGTCATCACGATCTCACAGGGCGTCCGGCCGATGAGCTCGGGGCGGGCGTGCGTCTGGGCGAAGTGGCCGGGGACGACCCGGGCGCCGAGCCTCGCCACGCCGGTGTGCCGGACCTCCTCCCCGGCGACCAGGCGCAGGAAGTGTGACTTGCCCGACCCGTTGGAACCCAGCACCGCGACCCGCTCGCCGTACCAGATCTCCAGGTCGAACGGCTTCATCAGGCCGGTGAGCTCCAGCTGCTCGCAGATCACCGCCCGTTTGGCGGTCCGGCCGCCCTTGAGCCGCATGCTGATGAACTGCTCCTTGGGCGCCGCCTCCGGCGGCCCGGCCTCCTCGAACCTGCGCAGCCGGGTCTGGGCCGAGTGGTAGGCGGCGGCCATGGTGTCCATGTACTTGGCCTTCTGCTTCAGCATGAGGACCAGACGCTTGATCTTGGCGTGCTCCTCGTCCCAGCGCTTCTTCAGCTCGTCGAGGCGCTCGTTGCGCTCCCTGCGCGCCTGGGCGTACGAGCGGAAGCCCCCGCCGTGGATCCAGATGTTGCCGGACTCGACGGTGATGATCCGGTCGGCCGCGTTGGCCAGGAGCTCCCTGTCGTGGCTGACCAGCAGCACCGTCTTGGCCGTCTCGCGCAGCGCCCGCTCCAGCCAGAGCTTGCCCGGCACGTCCAGGTAGTTGTCCGGCTCGTCGAGCAGCAGCGTCTGGTCGGGCCCCCGCAGCAGCGCCTCCAGCACCAGCCGCTTCTGCTCACCGCCCGACAGCGTGTTGACCTCGCGGTACTTGCAGTCGTCGTACGGCATGCCGAGGGCTGCCATGGCGCAGGTGTCCCAGAGCACCTCGATGTCGTAGCCGCCCGCGTCGGTGTAGTCGGTGATGGCCTGCGCGTAGCGCATCTGCGCCTTCTCGTCCTCGCGCTCCATCATCACGAGCTCGGCGGCGTCGAGGCGCTCGGCCGCCTGCCGTACGCGCTGCGGGGCGACGCTGACCAGCAGGTCGTGCACGGACCTGCCGTCGCGGATGCTGCCGATGAACTGCCGCATGATGCCCAGGCCGCCGGAACTGGCGACGCTCCCGTCGACCGGCTGCAGGTCGCCCGCGATCAGCCGCATCAACGTCGTCTTGCCCGCCCCGTTGGGTCCGACGAGTGCCGCCTTGACCCCCTCGCCGACCCGGAAGGACACGTCGTCCAGCAGCGGTCGCCCGTCCGGCAGAACGTATGTCAGATGGCCAACCTCAACGTGCCCCACGACGATTTCCCTCCACGGTTCCCCGCGCAGGGTACACGCCGGTTTCCGTATCAGGCATCCCGATATCGGAGGCGCCCCCGGTCCTGCGGCTCCGTCCCGCGTCTCCGTCCCGCGGCTCCGTCCCGTCCCCGGCCGGTCCTGGGAGGGGCCCGCGGAAAATGCGATGGGAAACCGTCGGTGCCCGGTGATAGAAAACAGGTTCGACCTTCATCCTCGATCTGCTCGGGAGCGAGCTTGTGGCCACCAGCAGTTCGGAGTTCTCCGTACCCGGCCGCCCGTACGACAGGCGGGGCCCGGTGCGCTGGCTCTCATCCCATGTTCGCCGCCATCCGCTTCAGCTGACCGGATTCCTCGGCGCGTCACTGATCATGGTCGTGCTCAACGCCATGGTCCCCGGGCTCACCGGCGAGGCGTTCGACGCCGTGCTGGGTGAGAACGGCGGCGGGGCGCGGGCGCTGGGCCCGATCTCCCTGGGACTGCTCGCGATCGTGCTGGCCCGCGGCGCCTTCGATCTCGTCGCGCGCCTGTCCAGCGAGGTCCTGGCCAAGCGGCTGGAGCGGGACGCCAGGGACGAGCTCTACGTCAGCCTGCTCGGCAAGAGCCAGACCTTCCACAACAGGCAGCGGGTCGGCGACCTGATGGCGCGGGCCGCCAACGACATCCGGCAGCTCTCCACCATGATCAGCCCGGGGATCGACCTGATCGTCGACTCCAGCCTGACCGGCCTCGTGCCCCTGGTCTTCATCACCGCGATCGATCCGCGGCTGCTGCTGGTGCCCGGCGTCTTCGCGGTCGCCTTCGCCGTCGCGCTCTGGCACTACATGGGACGGCTCAACCCGGTGGCGACCCGCATGCGGGAGCAGTTCGGCGATCTCAACGCCGGGCTGAACGAGGCCGTCCGCGGCATCGAGGTCATCAAAGTGACCGCGCAGGAGGACCAGGAGCGGCGGCGGTTCCGGACGCGCGCGCGGCGCTATCGCGACTCCTTCGCCCACAACGGCCTGGTCCAGGCCCGATACCTGCCGACCCTGCTCTTCGCCTTCGCGATGGCCGGCGCGCTCTGGCACGGTCTCCACCTCCAGGCCACGGGCGCCATCACGATCGGCGAGCTGGTCGCCTTCATGGGCCTGGTGAGCATGCTGGGCTTCCCGACCAGCATCTCGATCTTCACCTTCTCGCTGGTCCAGATCGGCATCGTGTCCTCCCGCCGGATCCTGAGCATCATGAACACCGAGACCGAGCTCGGGCAACGCGCCGACGGCCACGCCGCGCCGATCAGCGGGGCGATCCGCTTCGAGAACGTGACGTTCGGCTACGGGGAGGGCGAGCCGGTGCTGCGCGAGGTGTCGTTCACCGTACGGCCGGGCGAGACCGTGGCGATCGTCGGCGAGACCGGCTCGGGCAAGAGCACCCTGGCGAAGCTGGTTCCCCGGATCTACGACGTCACCGCGGGCCGCATCCTGGTCGACGGCGTGGACGTCCGCGAGTGGGACCTCGACTCGCTGCGCTCCCAGATCTCCACCATCGAGCAGGACATCGTGCTGTTCTCCCGGTCGGTGGCCGAGAACATCGCCTTCGGGCTGGGCCAGCGGGTGGAGCGGGACGCCGTCGTCCGGGCGGCGGAGGAGGCTCAGGCGGCCGAGTTCATCGGCGAGCTCGACGACGGCTACGACACGGTCATCGGTGAGCGCGGCATCACTCTCTCCGGCGGCCAGCGCCAGCGCCTGGCCATCGCGCGGGCGCTGCTGACGGATCCGGCGATCCTCGTGCTCGACGACTCGACGAGCGCGATCGACTCCGCCACGGAAGACAGGATCCAGCAGGCCATCGGCCGCGTTCTCGACGGGCGCACCACCTTTCTGATCACCCACAGGCTCTCCCAGATCCGCTGGGCGGACAAGGTCCTGCTGCTCCGCCGGGGCGAGCTGGTCGACTACGGCACCCACGACGAGTTGCTCACCCGGAGCCGCCTCTACCGGCGGATCTTCGCCCACTACGACGAGGCCGACGTGGCCGACGGCGACGTGGCCGGTGGCACCACCGACCCGGCCGTGGTTCTCACCAGCGAGCAGGGAGGGCGGGGCTAATGGGCTTCGTCATGGACGGCCTCGACGCCGAGGACTACGACCGCACCTACAGCGATCGTGACCTTCTTCGCCGGATCCTGTCCTATTTCAGGCCGAAACTGGGATCGATGGTCCTGGTCGCGGTCATGATCGTGTTGTTCTCCCTGAGCCAGGCGGCGATGCCGTTGCTGGTCAGCTGGGGTGTGGACGGAATCGAGGACGGCACGATCGCCGACGTGGGCTGGCAGCTAACCGCCGGTCTGCTGCTCGCCGGGGTGCTCGGCTGGCTCTTCAACTTCATCCGCCAGCTGTACAGCGCGAGGGTCACCGGCGACGTCGTCCTGCATCTTCGCCAGGACGCGTTCGACGCCGTGCTCGAACGTGACCTGTCGTTCTACGACGAGAACCCGTCGGGCAAGATCGTAAGCCGGGTCACCTCCGACACCGACGACTTCGCCACCGTCTCCACCCTGACGATGGACCTGATCAGCCAGGTGCTGATGGTGGGCTTCATCACGATCCTGCTCTTCCTGCGCAGTGTCGAGCTCGCCCTGCTGACCCTTCTCGTGGCGCCGATCGTGATGGGCGCCGCCCTGCTGTTCCGGCGGATCGCCCGGAGCAGCACCCGCCAGGCGCAACGCTCGCTGAGCCGGGTGAACGCCACCCTGCAGGAGACCATGGGCGGGATCAGCGTCGCCAAGAACTTCCGCCAGGAGCAGCGGGTCTACGACGAGTTCCGCCCCATCAACCGGCAGAGCTACCAGGTGACGCTCCGGCAGGGTTTCGTCTTCTCCAGCATCTTCCCCGTGCTCTTCCTCGTCGCCGGGCTGGCCACGGTCGCGCTCGTCCAGTTGGGCGGCACCGCCGTGCTCGGCGGCGGTCTGTCCGGCGGCGACTGGTTCCTCTTCCTCCAGGGCGTCTCGCTCTTCTGGTTCCCGCTGACCTCCATCGCGGCGTTCTGGTCCCAGTTCCAGCAGGGCCTGTCCGCGTCGGAGCGGGTCTTCGCCCTGATCGACGCGCCGCCCCGGGTCGTGCAGACCGATCCCCAGCCGGTCGGCAGGCTGGCGGGCCGCATCGAGTTCCGCGGCGTCAGGTTCGGCTACGAAGCCGCGAGCACCGTCCTGCGGGACTTCGACCTCACCATCGAGGCGGGCGAGAGCGTCGCGCTGGTCGGTCACACCGGTGCGGGCAAGTCGACGCTCAGCAAGCTGATCACCCGGTTCTACGAGTTCCAGGACGGCCGGTTGCTGATCGACGGCCGTGACGTCCGCACGCTGGACCTGGCCGGATACCGGCGGCAGATCGGCGCGGTCCCACAGGTTCCGTTCCTGTTCAGCGGCACCGTCGCCGACAACATCCGCTACCCGAGGCCGGAGGCGAGCGAGGAGGAGGTGCTCGCCGCCGCCACGGCGGTCGGCGGGGGCGACTGGATCGACGCCCTGCCCGACGGCCTGCGGACCGACGTCGGCGAGCACGGCCGCGCCCTGTCCATGGGCCAGCGCCAGCTCGTCGCGCTGGCCCGCCTGCTCATCCAGGATCCGGCGATCGTGGTCCTGGACGAGGCCACCGCGAGTGTCGATCCGCTGACCGAGGCCCAGATCCAGGAGGGCCTGGACCGGGTGCTGGCCGACCGCACCTCCATCGTCATCGCACACCGGCTGTCCACGATCGAGCACGTCGACCGCATCATCGTGCTGGATCACGGCCGGATCGTCGAGGAAGGCGACCACACCACGCTGCTGGCCCGCGGCGGCCACTACTGCCGGGTCTACAACACCTACTTCCGGCACCAGTCTCCCAACTACCGCCCCGGTTCCGGGTTCGTCTCCGTCGCCGGCTCCGTCGCCGATTCCGCGTGATCGAGGCCGCTCGAATCGCGGGGATCCTGAGGCCCGGCCTGGACACGTCACAGGCTCCCCCCGGCATGGCCGCCACCCGGGAGCAGGAGCTGACGCTGGACGACATCGCCGGGCGTCACGGCGCGAGCCGCACCCAGGTGATACTCGCCTGGCTGCTGTCCCGCTCCCCGATCACCTTCGCCATCCCCGGGACCTCCTCCGTCGCCCACCTGGAGGAGAACATCGCCGCGGCCGACCTGCGGCTGACCGAGGACGACATCGCCCGGTTGGACAAACTCGCCTGAGTCCGGCGGGACACAGACAGGCGGGGACACCGACCGGCGAGGAGGACCGATGGAGCCCTCGGATACACACACCAAGCCCGTAAATATCCCCTGAACCTACATTAAAAAACGCCTGAATACCCATTATCGGCTCATACAGAAAAAAGTAGCCTTTCCCGTTCAGCGGCCCCCACCGGGGCACGTCCACACCGAGTGTTCCGGCATCGGGAAAGCGAGCTCTGACTTGCGCCGGAAGTATCTTTGTCACCTTATTACTGCTTATTTCTATCTTTCGCAGACTGCACGGCGAGCGATGATGTTGCGATGAGTGGCGATAAGAGATGAAGAACGGTGATGAGAGCAGCGGCCAGGTGCGGCGGCGACCGCTCCTGATCACCCGCCCGCAGATCCCTCCCGGACCACTGCGTGATCTCAAGGACCTGCTGTACGAGCTGTATCTGGAAGCTGGCGCCCCCACCCTCGACGGCATCGCCGCGAGGATCGCCGACGACCTCCCCGGCCCGGGTGCTCCCGGACGCGACGCCGTCCACCGGCTGCTCACCTCGGCGGAGATGCCCACCGGCCAGGCCGACCTGACGGCCGTCATCACCGTGCTGGCCCGACTGGCCCGGCGAGACCCCGCCGACGCCACCGACACCGCCGACCGGGGCCGCGAGCTGTGGACGAGGGCCCGCCTGGGCTCGGCGCCCGGGTCACCGGTCCACCGGGCGACCAGGTCACCGATCCGTTCGGTGGCCGGGTCGCCGGTCCACCCGGCGGCAGGATCGCCGGTCCACTCGGCGGCGGGGGCACCGGTCCGCTCGCCGGTCGACCCGTTCTCGCTGGGGGTGCACCGGGCGATCGACGCGGGCGCGGAGGCCGCCGGCATGGCAGGTCTGCCGGCCTACGTGCCGCGCCCCCACGACAACCACCTCGCCGCCGTCGTACGACGGGCGGCGGCCGGGCACAGCGCGGTCGCGATGCTGGTCGGCGACTCGTCCACCGGCAAGACCCGGGCCTGCTGGGAGGCCGTCCGGCTCCTGCCCCGCGGGTGGCGGCTGTGGCACCCGGCCGATTCCGGCCCTCCCGAGGCGGCCACCGTGGCCCTGGGCTCCCTCGTGCCTCGGACCGTCGTGTGGCTCGACGAGTCGCAGTCCTACCTGCTCACCCCGGCGGACGGCCTGGGCGAGCGCGTCGCCGCCGGGCTGCGGGCTCTGGTGAGCGACCCGGAGCGCGGCCCGGTGCTGGTCCTGGGCACCCTGTGGCCCGAGTACTGGACCGCCCTCACCGCGGCTCCCAGCATGGGCACCGGCTCCCGTACCCAGGCGCGGGCGCTGGTGACCGGCGCGGCCATCCACGTTCCCGACCGTTTCACCGGCGCCCCCCTGGAGGCGGTGCGCGGCGCGGCACGCGGCGACCCTCGTCTGGAACGCGCGTACGCCGGGGCCCGCGACGGCCGGATCACCCAGTACCTGACCGGCGTGCCCGGCATGGTGGAGCGCTACCGCAACGCGCCCGCCCCGGCCAAGGCCGTGATCGAGGCCGCCATGGACGCCAGGCGCGCGGGGCACGGCCCCGCCCTCTCCCGGGCCCTCCTTAAGACCGCCGCGTTCGACTACCTGACCGACTATGAGTACGGCGCCCTGCCCCGGGACTGGTTCGAACGGGCCCTGGCCTACGCCTGCGGTGCCCACGGCCCCCTCGCGCGCGTCCGCCCCCGCCACGACGAGCCGTCCGCGTCCCCCCGCTACCGGCTGGCGGACCACCTGGAACAGCTCGGTCGCGCCGAGCGCCGTACATGTCCCGTCCCCGCCGCCATGTGGGACGCGCTGGTCTCCCACGCCGCCCCCGAGGACCTGGCGCGCCTCGCCGCCCAGGCTCGGGCCCGCGGCCTCTACCGCCACGCCCTCCTGCTGTACGGGGGCGCCGCCACGGCCGGTGACCCCGACGCCTCCCGGCGGGCGATCTCCCTGCTGCGGGAGACGGGACGTACCGAGGAGGCACTCACCTGGCTGCGGGTCCACAGCGAGCGGGACGACGCCCGAGCCCTCGGCTGGAGCGCCGCCATCCTCAACGGGGCCGGGCACCGCGAGAGGGCGATCGCCGCCTACCGGCGCGCCGCCGAGGCGGGGGACGCCGACGCCCCGAGGGAGGCGATCGCGCTGCTCGTGGAGGCGGGAAGGGTCAGGGAGGCGCTCACCTGGCCGTGGGCCCACGACTGGTTCGGCGACGCCGACCTTCCCGCCTGGACCGCGGCCCTCCTCGACAGGAGGGGACACCATCAGGAGGCCCTCACCGCCTACCGGCGCGCCGCGAAGACGGGGAACATCGACGCCCCGGAGTGGCTGGCGTCCCTGCTGTACCGGACGGGCCACCGGGAGGAGGCGATCATCGCCTGCCGTCGCGCCGCGAGCACCGGCGAGGGTCACGTCCTCAAGCAGGCCGTCGCCCTGCTGCGGGAGATGGGACGGGCGGAGGAGGCGATCACCTGCCTGCGGGTCCGCGCCGAGACCGGCGACGCCGACGCCCTGTGGGAGGCGGTCGAGCTGCTGCGGGAGTCGGGGCGCACCGAGGAGGCGATCACCTGGCTCAGAGCCCGCGCGGAGACGGGTGACCACCGCGCGATCTCCAGGATGGTCGAGCTGCTCCGGTACACGGGACGGGCCGAGGAGGCGACCACCTGGCTGGACGCCCGCGCCGAGACCGGCGACACCTACGCCTACTGGCGATCGATCGGCCTCCTGCGGCGGACGGGACAGGCCGAGGAGGCGATCGCCCGGCTGCGGGCCCGCGCCGAGACCGGCGACCGCCTCGCCCTCGAGGAGGCGGTCGAGCTGCTGCGGGAGTCGAACCGGTCCGGGGAGGCGATCACCTGGCTGTCCGCCCGCGCGGAAACCGGCGACCGCCTCGCCCTCGATCTGCTCCCCCACCTCCTGGAGAGGGCGGGCCGGACCGAGGAGGCCCTGGCCGCGTACCGGCACGCCACCGAAGCGGGAAACGCCGGCTCACACTGGCCGATGGCCGATCTGCTGCACCGCCGGGGCCGCCTGGAGGAGGCCCTGACCGCGTACCGGCGGGCCGTCGAGACCGGACACACCGGCGAGGGCTGGCGGATGGTCGAACTGCTCCAGGAGACGGGCCGGACCGAGGAGGCCCTGGCCGCGTACCGGCGCGCCGCCGAGGCGGGCGACACCGACGCCGGGTGGCGGATGGTCGAGCTGCTCCAGCGGACGGATCGCTCCAAAGAGGCGATCACCTGGCTCAGGGAACGCGCCGAGACCGGCGACGCCGACGCCCTGTGGAAGGCGGTCGAGCTGCTCCAGGAGTCGGGGCGCGCCGAGGAGGCGGTCACCTGGCTGCGCGCCCGCGCCGAGACCGGCGACACCGAGGCCCTCCGGCGGTTCACCACCCTGCTGTACCAGATGGACCGTTCCGAAGAGGCGGTCACCTGGCTGCGGGCCCGCGCCGAGACCGGCGACGCCGGGGCCCTGGACCACGCGGTCGACCTGATGTACGAGACGGGCAGGACGGCGGAGGCGGTCACCTGGCTGGGCGCCCGCGTCGAGGCGGGCGACACCGAAGCCCTGACCTGGATCGCCGTCCTGCTGCGCGAGACCGGCCACCCGGAGAGAGCGGTCCGCGCCCACCTGCGCGCCGCCGAACTGGGCCTGCCCGGCGCCCTGCGCCAGGCGATCACCCTGCTGGGACGGCTGGGCCGCGCCGCCGAGGCCGACCGGCTCCGGCGGTACGGGATCACCCCCGCCAGGGGTGACCACGAACCTTGAACCGGGGCACCGGTCACCCGTCGTACGCGGTTCCCAGGCCGCGTCAGCCGTCGCCCTGGCCGAAGGGGTTGTTCTGGCCGCCACGACCGCCGCCGGCGTTGCCGCCGGGGCCGTCGTTCCCGCCGGGACGGTCGAAGCCGCCGCCCTCGTCGGGACCGATGACCTCGGTGCCGCCGCCATCCTCGTCGTCATCCCGCGGAGGCGGCGCGGGCTGACAGCTCTGGCTGCACCCGCCGAACCGCTCCGTGTTGATCGGGGTGAACGACGTCGGCTCGACGTTCTTCAGCGCCGCCAGCATCGTGTCCTTCCAGATCGGACCCGGGATGCTGGCACCGAAGACCGAGCCGTAGTAACGGCCGCCGATCGTGATGTTGTTCAGCTTGTAGTCCTGCGAGCCGCGCGGGTCGCCGATGCTGACCGCTCCGGCCAGGTCCGGGGTGAACCCGGCGAACCACGCGGTGGCGGAGCTGTCGGTGGTGCCGGTCTTGCCGGCCGCGTCGCGGCCGATACCGCCGACGACCCGCATCGTGCCCTCGGTGAACACCCCCGACAACACATCGGCCGCCGCGTCGGCGACCTCCGGATCCAGCGCCTGGCGGCACTTGGGCTTGTAATCGGTGACCTTGCCGTTCCGGTCGGTGATCCGGCTGATCGCCATCGGCGCACAGTACTTACCCCGCGCCCCGATCGCGGCATAGGCGTTGGCCACCGTCACCGGATCCATCTCGTTGGTGCCCAGGGTGAACGTCGAAAACTCCAGCAACTTGAGCCCGTCAGAGCGGTGGATCCCCAGCGATTTCGCGGTCTTGATCGTCTCGCACAGCCCGACCCGCTGCTCCAACTCCATGAAGAACGTGTTCACCGACCCCCAGGTGCCGGTCCGCAACGTCTTCCACCCCGGAGCCCCCTCGTCGTTGGTCACCGTCCAGGTCGGATCCCCGATGTTCTCCCCCTTACAGTTCTTGAACGCCGCATACCCCGACGCGCGAAACCCCGCCCCCGCGCTGAACCCGTCGTTGACCTTCATGCCCTGCTTGAGCGCGGTGAGCAACGTGAACGTCTTGAACGTCGACCCCGCCTGAA